>JBAVWI010000316.1:0-8794 GCA_049697735.1 Solirubrobacteraceae bacterium | reverse complement strand
GGGCCGTGAGATCGAAGCGAAGGAACAGGAGAATCGATGCCACTTGATGCCGTGCCAGGCCGCCGCCTCGGCGCGTCGGCCGCGGCGGTGATCGTGATCGTGATTGCGATCGTCGTCGTCCTGGGCGGGTCCGCCGCCGCGGGGCGGGGCTCGCGCCGACCCCGGCTGGCCGTGACTAGCCGCAGCCCGGTGACAGTACGGGGGAGCCGCTTTGTTCCCCGGAGCCGCGTGAGTGTCACGCTGGTCGCTGCGACCACCGTCACCCGCCACCCGCGGACCGACGACCGGGGCGCTTTCAGCGTCACCTTCCCAGCCGTTATCGACCGCTGCACGGCCTGGTCGGTGTCGGCCGGGCAGGGACCGCTGCGCGTTGTCCTGCACGGGGCCAAGCCGGAGTGCC
The DNA here is from genome assembly GCA_049697735.1 of Solirubrobacteraceae bacterium. Classification (GTDB taxonomy): domain Bacteria; phylum Actinomycetota; class Thermoleophilia; order Solirubrobacterales; family Solirubrobacteraceae; genus Palsa-465. The sequence continues at coordinate 8,394 of JBAVWI010000316.1, read as the reverse complement.
CACCCGCCTAGGCGCGCTCGCGCCAACCGGGCCTCGGGCGCCTTTCCGTCCGCGGCCACCGCCATCCTAATCGTGGATGAATGCCTTTTGGCTGCTAATCGGGTTGATCGCCGGCGCCGGACTGGTGGCGGTGGCCGTCCGCGGCCGGTTGCGCTCGCTGGCCCACGACGCCGAGCGCGCTGGCGAGCTCGAGCGGCAGCTCGTGCGTGCGCGCGCCGACCTCGAGCACGAGCGATCCCGGGCGCAGGAGCGCCTGGCCACGCTCGGTGACGCCCAGGAGCGGCTGTCGGCCTCCTTCAAGGCCCTAAGCGCCGAGGCGCTTCAGTCGAGCCTGGCTCAGCTGGCCGAACTGTCGAAAGCCCAGATCCAGACCGCGCAGGCGCACGCCACGGGCGATCTGGAGAAGCGCCAGGCCGCGGTCGAGTCGCTGGTCGCCCCCTTACGGGAGCAGCTCGGCCGCGTCGACAGCCAGCTGACCCGCCTGGACCAGGAGCGCCGCGAGTCCCGCGGACGGCTCGAGACACAGCTCAAGACGCTGAGCGAGACCGGCCAGCGGCTACGCGACGAAACCGGCGCCCTTGTCACCGCGCTGCGCAAGCCCAATGCGCGCGGGCAATGGGGTCAGATGCAATTGCGCAACGTGGTCGAGCTGGCCGGGATGCTGCGCCACTGCGACTTCGCCGAGCAGAGCTCGATGAGCGGCGACGAAGCGACGCTGCGCCCTGACCTGATCGTCAGCCTCCCGGGCGGCAAGAAGGTGGTGGTCGACGCCAAGGCGCCGCTGCAGGGCGTCCTCGACGCCTATCAGGCACGCGACGAGGCCGAGCGCGAGCGGCATCTACGAGACCACGCGCGCCTGCTCCGCAAGCACGTCAAGTCACTGGCCGATAAGGCGTACTGGGACGGGCTGGAGACCGCCCCCGACTTCGTCGTGATGTTCCTGCCCGGCGAGCACCTCTACGGCGCCGCGCTTGAGGTCGATCCATCGTTGATCGAGGACGCGATGACGCGCCGGGTGCTGATCGCCACCCCGACGACGCTGTTGGCGATCCTGTGGGCGGTCGCCTATGGGTGGCAGCAGGAGCGGGTCGCCGAATCAGCCCAGGCCATCTCTGACCTCGGACGCGAGCTCCACACCCGGCTGGTCAAGCTCTCCAACCTGGTTGCGACGCTCGGCAACCGCCTGAACAGCACCGTCCGGGCCTACAACGAGACCGTCGGCTCGTACGAGTCGCGGGTCCTGCCCGCCGCCCGGCGCTTTGCCGACCACGGCGCCGTCGCCGACGGCCGCGATCTACCCCAGCTCGAGCCGGTGACGACAAGCGCGCGCAACGTGCACGCCGACGAACTCACCCTCGAGCTCGGTCTCGACGCCCCGGCCGGCGATGAGGTCAACGCCCGCCGCCTCCGCGCCGCCGAGTAGTCCGGCCGTACTGGACACGTTCGGGCTGTCCGGGCTGTCCGGGCTATTCGCGGCTGTTCGCGGCGGCCCGGACTGGACTCGTGCTCGATCCCATGCGTAATACGCCAGGGATCGAGCAAAGGTCTTGCCGGCGAGAGCCCGGCTCCGTTGCCAGGACCAGACGCCTATGGGATTTCGGGGGCGACCCGGCCCCCCGAGCGCTGGTGCCACCAAGCCAAGAGCTCTTCGCGCTGGTGGGGCAGGGGGTTGGCCGATGGCTTGCGCCGGCGGACCTGGGCCAGCGCCTCCTCGATCCCGATGCCGTCGGTGACCGCGATGACACCGGCCGCGACCGCGGCCGAACGCTGCCAGCCGGCCCGGCAGTGCACGTAGGCGACCTGGCCGTCCCGGAGCCAGCCGCTGACCTCGGAAACCGCGGCCTCGAGCGCGTCGGCCGGGAGATGTCCGTAGTCGGCCAGGGTGAGCCGAGTTTCCTCGATCCCGGCCTCGGCCAGTGCCTGCTCGACCGCCTCGCGCTCCCCCGGTCCGTACTCCCGATCTTCGACCAGGTTGAGGATCCGGCGGATGCCGAGGCGCTGGATCGTGCGCACGTCATTGGCATCCAGGGGATAGGAGCCGACGATCAGGTCGTCATGGACGTCGGCGAAGCCGTATGCCTCAAACCAGTTGGACATCGCCACCATGATCGCGGTTGGCGCGCATGTGCGTCGATGCGAGCCCAGTTTGGCGCGCTCGGGTGGTCGGAGTCCCCGACGATGAGTTCGGCCAGGGCCTGCGCCCTACGTGGTGCGGGCCCCGGGCGCCCACCCCAGCGAGGACGAGCTCCCAGCCTTAACCGAGACCCTTCGTAAGCTGAAGGGGTGGCCATCCGGACTGACATCTTCGATCTCGGTGGGCTGCGGCTGACTTCGGGGGAGGGGCGCCGGCTGACCCTTGCGGTTGCCCTGGATCCGCTTGTGCTCGCCGGTGAGCGCTACACGATCGAGCCCGTTCCGCTCGAGACCCGGCTGGACATCTCGCGCACCACCGGCGACGGATACGCGCTGCGGCTGCGCTTCACGGCTCGCGTGGTGGGACCGTGCATGCGCTGCCTGGCCCCGGCCGCGCCCGAGTTCGAGGTCGACTCCCGCGAGGTGTCCCAACCCGGGGCGGGGGAAGAACTCGAATCGCCCTACGTCAACGGGGGGGATCTTGACCTCCGCGGCTGGGCCCGCGATGCCCTCGCCCTCGCGCTCCCGTCTCAGATCCTGTGCCGGCCTGACTGCGTGGGGCTGTGTCCGGTGTGTGGAGTCAACCTCGCGCAGGCCGGCCCCGACCACGCTCACGAGCGCGAGCCGGACCCCCGCTGGGCCAAGCTCTCCGAGCTTCGCATCGATCCCTGAAGCCCTGGATTAACGCTCGGAGCGGAAAAACCTTCTCGGCTGGGGCGACGGTTTAGTCAAGAAAAGTCGCCTTTTGGCCGATTAGGTCTTGAATGGACACAATCCGCGTGCCGTTTGGCTCGGGTGAGATGGGCACCGCCGCCCAGTTGCGGGCGCTGCTTGACCTTGCTCGACTTGTGCGTGGCGATTCGCGCTTGCCCGAGGTCCTGGACGCGGTGGCCCAGATGGTCTCCGACACGCTGGGCTTTGAGACGGTGGTAATCAATCTCTACCGCGAGGCGAGCAACGAGTACGAGGTAACGACCGTGCACGGAAGCGAGCGCGCGCGCGACACGCTACTCGGGGACGTCAGCTCGGCCAGCAGCTGGGCCACGCTGCTTGACGCCCGCTTCCTGCACCGCGGTGTCTTCTTCGTCCCCGCCGGAGCCTCGGCATGGAGTGAGGAGCTGAACTTCTACACCCCAGTACTTCCGGCCGCTCCGGCCGACGCGCGAGGGGCCTGGCAGCCCGACGACGCGCTGTTCGCACCGCTGGACGGAGCTGGCGGACGCCACTACGGAATCATCTCGGTCGACGAGCCGGCGAGTGGCCTGCGTCCGGACGATCAGCTTCTGGACATGCTCGCCGCGGTCGCCGCGCTGGCCGCCCAGACGCTCGAGAACGCCGACCGCTTGCACCGGCTTCAGAGCGCCCTTATCCGGCATCGCGCCGTCCTGGACTCCTCGATGGATGGCGTGATCGCGATCGATGCCCAAGGGCGGATCGAGGAATTCAACCCGGCCGCCGAGCTGATGTTCGGGTACCGCGCCCAGGAGGCGCTCGGGCGTGAGGTCGCTTCGCTGATCGTCGCTCCCGAGGAGCGTGAGGCCCACCGTCGCGGGCTCGCCCACGCCTTCGACGAGAGCGACTGGCACCAGCGCCAGCAGCGGATCGAGATGACCGGAGTCCACGCCGACGGACGCCGCCTGCCGATCGAGGTCTCGCTGACCCTGGTCAACGAGTCGGCGGACACCGGCGCCGTCGTCTACGGCTTCCTACGCGACATTTCCGAGCGCCGGCGGGGCGAGGAGCAGCTCGCCTACCTCGCCTACCACGACCCCCTGACCAGCCTGCCCAATCGCGTGCTCGTCGAGCAGCAGCTCGACCTCGCGCTGGCCCGAGCCCGGCGCGCTCATACCTCGGTTGCGCTCATGTTCGTAGATCTCGACGACTTCAAGGAGGTCAACGACCGCCTCGGTCATGCCGCCGGAGATCAGCTCTTGACCGGGGTGGCGGCCCGCCTGCGCGGCGTCCTGCGCGACACCGACATCCTGGCTCGTCAAGGCGGAGACGAATTCCTGGTCGTCCTCTCCGATCTCAACGAGCCACCGGTACTGGCGGCCGAGCTGGTGGGTGCCAAGCTGCTCGGGGCCCTGCGTGAACCGTTCGTGGTCGGCTCCGCGGAGCTGCGCACCAGCGCCAGCGTCGGAGTCAGCCTGTTCCCCGACGATGCTGCCGACACCGAGACCCTGCTGTCCCACGCCGATGCCGCCATGTACCGGGCCAAGGGGCAGGGCGGAGGCCGGGTGGCCTTCCATGTGCCCTCGGAGGCAATCATCGCGCGGCGGGTCAGCGTCTCGGCCCAGCTGCGGCGGGCAATGTCGAATGCCGAGCTCGAGCTTCATTACCAGCCCATCTGGCGTCTCGGTGCCGAGCGTGGGATTGACGGGGTCGAGGCGTTGCTGCGCTGGCGCCATCCCGAGCGGGGCATGCTGCGACCGGACTCGTTCATGAACCTCGTCAATCAGAGCAGCGTCACCGAGCACGTGACCGAGTGGGTGCTCAACGAGGTCTGTCGGCACGCCGCGGCCTGGCATGAGGCCGGGCTGACGCCGCGGATCAGCATCAACATCTCCCAACCGCAGCTGCGGACCCCGGGCTTCGGGGAGCGCTTCGCGGCCGGCGTGAGCCGGCACGGCCTGGACCCCAGCCGCTTCATCGTCGAGCTGACCGAATCGGCGTGGACGGTCGACGCCGGGGAGACACTGGCCGTGGTGGCCGACCTGCGCGCCGCCGGCGCGACCCTGGCCATCGACGACTTCGGCGCCGGCTTCTCGTCCCTGTCGCGTCTGCGCGATCTCGCCTTTGACGTCCTCAAGATCGACCGCCGGGTACTCACCGAGGTGCCCGACGACCGCGCCGCCCACGCCGTCCTGCGCGCAATCGTCGATCTGGCCCGGGCCTGCCAGGCGGAGATCATCGCCGAGGGAGTGGAAAGCGCTGAGCAGCTCGCCGTCCTCACCGAGATCGGGATCACGCTCGCCCAGGGGTTTCTCTTCGGTCACCCCCGTCCCGTGGAGGAGATCACCGCGCTGATGGCCCGCCGGCTCATGGTCGACCGCTCGGCGGCCTAGCCCTACTGCTAGCCTCCGGCGTCCGATGGCGGTTCCCAAACAGAAGCAATCTCACGCCCGCACGACCCAGCGGCGCTCTCAGCACAAGATCGTGGCACCGTCCTACAACGAGTGTCCGCAGTGCCACAGTCCCCGGCGTCCGCATCGCGTTTGCCCCGTCTGCGGTAGTTACCGCGGGCGTGAGGTGATCGCGCCAGCGGATGAGCCCACCGGCTGAACGCCGAGCATCGATGGTCACCGTCGCCGTTGATGCCGGCGGGGCAGATCTTGGACCCGCCGAGGTGGCCGCCGGCGCGGCCCGCGCCATCCAGGCCGGAATACGTGTGATCCTGTTCGGACCGGCCGACGAGATCGGCGCTGTTCCCGACGGCGTCGAGGTGGTCGACGCCCCCGTCTCGATCGCCAAGGCCACCGATCCCGCCTTCGCCGTCCGTTCGACCCCGGAAGCCTCGATCGTTCAGGCGGCCCGGGCGGTCGCCGAAGGTCGTGCCCAGGCTCTGGTCTCGGGAGGATCGACGGGCTCAGCGCTCGCCGCCGGCCTGTTCAACCTGCGCCGCGACCGTGGCATCTACCGGCCCGCACTGGCCCTACCGGTGCCGATGCCGGGTGCCCCGCCCGTGCTCCTGCTGGACGTGGGCGCCAACGTCACCTGCCGGCCTGAGCACCTGGTTCAGTTCGCGCACATGGGCTCGGCCTTCGCTCAGGCCGCGATGGGGATCGCCGAGCCGCGCGTCGCCCTGCTCTCCAACGGCGAGGAGCCCAGCAAGGGCACCCCCGAGCTGGTCAGCGTGCATGAGCAACTTGCCGGAGAGGCCGGGACGGGATTGAACTTCGTCGGCAACGTCGAGGGCACCCAGGTGACCGACGGGGCCGCCGACGTGATCGTCATGGACGGCTTTACCGGCAACATCACGCTGAAGCTGATCGAGGGCGTCTCGGGCCGGACGCTGAAGGCGATCCGCTCGGCGGCGATGAGTTCGAACCGGGCCAAGCTGGGCGGCTGGCTGCTCGCGCCCGCCGTGCGCCGTCTGCGTGAGGAGATCGACCCCGAGGGCCCCGGGGGCGCCTACATGCTGGGTCTGCGCCAGCTCGGTGTCGTCGCGCACGGACGCTTCACCCGGCGCGGTTTCGCGCGGGCCATCGAGGTCGCCGCCCGCGGGGTCGAGGAGGACGTGATCAGCGCCACCCGTGAGGCGCTGCAAGCCGCCGGCGCGCTGCGTCCTGCGCAACCGGTGGGCGCGGAGAGCGGCCATGTGTGACCGCGGGCCGAGACGGGTTGCGCCGTCCGCCGGGGTGGATACGGTGTTGGCTGATGACTCGTGAGCAAGTCTTCACGCTGATCCGTGCTCATCTGGTCGATGAGCTGGAGGTCGACCCACAGCGGGTTACCGAGGCCACCCGCTTTCGGGAGGACCTGGAGGCCGATTCGCTCGACCTCTACACCCTGGTTCAGGAGCTCGAGGACTCCTACGGGGTGCGGATCTCCGACGAGGAGGCTGCCAAGATCCTGACCGTCAGCCAGGCGGTCGACTTCGTGCTCGCGAGCGGAGACCAGGCCGGCGCCGGTGGGGCGCCGCACTCCTCAGCGGCCACGAGTGCGGGCTCAGACCCTGAGTGACCTCAGCTCGCGAGCCCGAGGACAACGCCGCGGCGCCGCGAGCGGCGGCCTCGGCGGCCACCCTCCAGGAGCTCGTCGACCAGCTCCCCCCGGAGATCGGTCGGCGCGTTTTCACGCACGCCTCATGGACGCCACGGCGCTCGGAGTCCTACGAACGGCTCGCCTTCCTGGGGGACAGCGTGCTGGGGCTTGCCGTCACCACCCACCTGTTTCCCCGTTTGGAAGCCGATCGCTTCGGCCCTGGACGGCTGACGAAAATCCGGGCCCAGGCCGTGTCGGGCCGGGCCTGCCGGGCGGTGGCCGAACGCCTCGGGGTGCCCGAACGGCTGCGAACGGCGGCCCCCACGGTGGCCGGTCCGGGCGTCGAGGCCCTGATCAGCACCGAGCGCGTGCTGGCTTCGGTGATCGAGGCGGTGATCGGCGCCGTCTATCTGACCTTTGGCTACGAGCGGACGGCGGCGGCCGTGGTGCTCGCCTTTGCCGAGGAGATCGACGACGCGCTCGAGAACCCCGAGGATTTCAAGTCAGCGCTGCAGGAGCGGCTCGCTCGGCGTGGGGAGGTCGTCATCTACACCGTTGTCGAGGAGGACGGCCCGCCGCACGATCGCACCTTCCGGGTCAGCGCTACGGTCGCTGGCCTCCAGATCGCCAGTGGCGCCGGGCGCAGCAAGAAGGATGCCGAGCAGGTGGCCGCACGCCTGGCCCTGGAGACGATGGAGAATTGACCGGCCCAGGTCGTCCACCGGCGGAGGCACCGTGTACCTGAAGTCCATCACCGTCAAGGGTTTCAAGTCGTTCCCGGACCGCACGCGCATGGACTTCGGCCCCGGCGTGAGCGTGATCGTGGGACCCAACGGCTCCGGAAAGTCCAACGTCACCGACGCCGTGCTGTGGGCGCTCGGCGAGCAGTCGCCGGTCAACGTCCGGGGCCAGTCGATGCAGGACGTGATCTTCGGGGGTGCGCCCGGCCGCCAGGCCGCCAGCCACGCCGAGGTTGAGCTGGTGCTCGACGACAGCGAGGGCTCCCTCGCCCTGGGCGCGTCGGAGATCTCGATCGTGCGCCGGCTGGACCGTGCCGGCGAAGGGGAATATCGCCTGGCCGGTGCCCGCTGCCGGCTGGTCGACGTGGTTGAGTTGCTGTCCGACACGGGCATGGGCAAGGAGATGCACTCGGTCATCTCCCAGGGCCGGGTCGAATCGATCGTGACCTCCAAGCCGCGCGAGCGGCGGCTGCTGATCGAGGAGGCGGCCGGGCTGGGCAAGCATCGCAAGCGCCGCCGGCGCGCCCAGCTCAAGCTCGCGCGAACCCAGGACAACCTGGACCGGGCGCTCGATGTCGAACGAGAGGCGCGGTTGCGCCTGCGGCCGCTCAAGCGCCAGGCCGAGGCGGCCGAGCTGCATGCCCGGCTCGAGCGCCAGACGCTGGAGATCCGTTGGGAGCTGGCCCGCGAGGAGGCCCGGGCTCAGACTGACGCGGTCACCGTGGCCCACGCCGCCACCACCCAGGTCCGGGCCCGCCGCAAGGCCCTGGAGGACGAACTCGAGGCCGTGGCGGCTCGCCGCGAGGCGGCCGAGGAG
>JBAVWI010000315.1:0-25467 GCA_049697735.1 Solirubrobacteraceae bacterium | reverse complement strand
AACCGGACCTACAACATCCGCCCGCTGCTCTGGCTCCTGCGCACAATCAGCGTGCTGTTGCTCCTCATCTGCGTCGCCATCCTCATTCAGGTGTCCAAGGCAAGCCCCCAGCAGCCCCGGGGAGTCCCGCTCCTGATCGGAGCCGCGGGCGTCTTGGTCGGTGTCGCGATGCTCTTCTGGAGCATCAAAGCTGGGGTCCACGTGGGCCCCGACGGTGTCCGCCACGTGACCTTCTCGGCCAAGCCGACCGTCATCCCGTGGTCGGACGTCGACCACTTTGAATATGGCGCCACGAGCGGCCGCCACCGCATCGACCTGGTCGCGCCCGACGGTTCGCGCACGCCAATGCGCGTCTTGACGTTCTCGCCCTATCGACCGAACGGGCTGGGCCGGGCCTATTGCGCGGCCCTCAACGCTGACGTGTCACCGCGGGCGCCGTCCTTGCGGCCGGCGTCTTCCCGCTCCCGCGGTATTGATGCGGTTCAGCTCAGCAACTCGGAATCGTAGGCTCCGAAAGATCGCCGCGTAGTCACCCGCATTAGACCCGTGAAGGCTTCATCGGGCATCAGCCGTCGATTCTCATCCGGGGGGAGAGCCGCCAGTCCGTCGCCACAACGTCGAGCCCTCGTCGCTGGTCTCGCTGGCAGCGAGACCCGCTGCCGAGAGCTTGGCGAGCTCCGCCCGAAACGCAGCGTAGGGGACGAGGCCGACCCGGGCAAGAGCGGGGTAACCGACCCGTGCGTACAGGTCTGAGGTGCTCGTCGGCTCCAGCGTAAGAGCGGCGAGTAGTAGGGCGGAGCGCGCTGTGGGAGGCTGTCGAGATTGAGCGCTTACGTTGATCACCTCTTCGCTGTCGGCGACTGGGGACGATGGACCGGCGGTGGGCACCTGCAGGCCGACACGCTCGATGAACTGCACCAGTTCGCCGACCGCATCGGTTTGCGCCGGGAGTGGTTTCAATCAAAGCCAGGGCGTCCTGAAAACGACCACTACGACCTAACCCGCGCCAGCCGGGACCTTGCCCTCGAGCTGGGGGCCATCGCCGAAGACAGGGCTGCCGGCGCGAGACGGCGGCAGGCGATTCGGCGTGCTCGCCACGCGAGCCGACCTGTAGTCAGTCCAGACTGAAAACTAGCCACCCGCTCCGCGTCCAGGCCAGTCGCGCTCGAGGCCGGCGGGCAGTCGCTTTTGACGGCGGGTACGGAGCAGGCTGGTGTCGGCGCGGTTGATGAGATCCATCGGCGTGTCACCGGGCATGAGCGCGGCAACCCCAACACTGATGGAAATGCGGTCCGCCCCGTCAGCAAGCTCAGTCGAGATCTCGTCAAAGCGGCTGCGGACGTTCTCGATCGTGGTCGCCGACATGGCGCAGGCAAACTCCTCGCCACCTAACCGGACAATCGGCTCGTAGGAGCGCAGGTGCTCGCGTAGGACGTCCACGACGTGTTTGAGTGTCGCGTCGCCGGCCTCCTGCCCCTTGCTGTCGTTGGTTTCCTTGAGACCATCAACATCGACGCAGGCGACCACGAGCTGTCCCAGGCCCCGCCGGGCGCGGTCAATCTGATGCTGCAACTCGGCTAGCCCAGGCCCTCGCCGCCGAGCTCCGGTGAGCAGATCGATCGCGTCGGCATCGCGCTCAGGTCCAGCGGAGGCCCGGTCACCAGCTGCCAGACGTCGATCGTTGGCGGCGCGCTCGCGATCATGACCGGCTTGCGCCCGGCTGGCTGCTGACCGCGTTCGGTCATCTGCCCCGCGCCGCAGCGCTGAGAGATCCCGTTCGTCGGCGGTCGCGTACCGCGCGGTCGCCGTCTCATATCGTTCGTCCGAGGTCTCGCGCCGTACACGGGTCGTCTGCTCACGAGCCTCTCGGCTGCGGTCATGGGCAGCAGGGTCCCCCCCATGGCCCAGATCCCTGTCACTAGCCGCCTGGTCGCGGTCAGCCGCCGCCTGGTCGAGATCGGCCGCGCCCTGATCGCGATCGGCGCTCGTCTGATCGCGATCGGCGCTTGTCTGGTCGCTATCAGCGTGGGTCTGGTCGCTATCAGCGTACGTCTGGTCGTAATCGTCGCGGCCCGAAGCTGTCCCTTGATCATCTTCAGGACGGGTCATTGGGTTCGTCTCTTCTCGAGCGCGCACGGTGGCGGCCTGTGCGGAACTGACATGCCTACTCCTGTCAGGACCCCCGCAGATAGGGGCGAGTCCTGCTGGTGACGGCGTTCTGTCGCAGTGGACGAACGGCCCATGTAGGTCAGCGAAAGGCAGAACTTGCCCCGCGGGGCCCGCGCGAGAGATTCGAGCAGTAGCGGCCGACAACGGCCCTACGCCGACCATACTCCTCTTTGCCGGCATAAACCGACCAATTGGCCGAACTGCGGTTGGCGACCAGTGAGGGCGGCGTCGAAGAACCCGGATTGGCTAGACGGCGATCAGCGTGGCGAAGAGCTCTGCCGCCTCCTGCGCCGAGACGTCCAGCGCTGGCTCGCCGATGTTCAGCTCGAGTTTGTTGATGGCGGGGACGACGCTCGGCTCGAGCTCGTGAAATAGCCAGACGCGTCGCTCCTCGGCCAGGTCAAGCGCCCGCTCCTGGAGCGCGTTGCGATCACCGTGCAGGTGAAGGTGAAAGAGAGGCGTCTGCGGTGGATCGGGAACGACGGCGATCCCGGACACTTCGCGCAACGCCGCCGCCAGCTCGCGGGCATGCTCGAGAAACCGCGGCATCTGTGGGACCAGCTCGTCGAGCCCGCGCCGCGCCGCGGCCACGAATGGGAACAGGTTCGAGAGGGTGCCGCCATGCCGGTGGCGCCATACCCGTGCTGCCGCGACAAGCCCTTCCGGCCCCGCGAGCAAGCTGCCCGCGAAGCCGCCGAGCCCCTTGTAGAGCGAAACGTACACGCTGTCAAAGAGCGCCGCGATCTCTGCGTGAGAACGCTCGTAGTACGGCGCCGACTCCCAGATCCGAGCGCCATCGAGATGTGTCGCGGCGCCGCGGCTGCGCGCCCAGTCGATCTGCGCGACGAGATCATCCCATTCCGGCAGCCGGCCACCGATCTCGCGCTGGGGCAGTTCGATCAGCAGGGCCCCGATCGGCGCGTTCAGCGCCTCGAGGTCCTCAAGCTCGATCAGGCGGTCGCGGCCACCGACCAGCTCGGTCTTTAGGCCATGCAGGTGCGCATAGCCACCATGCTCGTGCAGCTCGAGATGGCAGGTCGGGTGAAACGCGACCGTATCCACACCACGCCCCTCGCAGTGAATGCGCAACGCGATCTGCTGCGCCATGGTTCCACTCGGCAGCAGCAACGCTGCCTCCTTGCCAAGAAGATCGGCGACCCGGCGCTCAAACGTCTCCACCACCTCGCCCGCGCCGTATCGGTCTGGCCGGGCGTCCGTCGCAAGCGCGTCCGCCGCCGCCCGCAGCAGCTCCGCAGCCGTCGCCGGCCTGCGCGAGCCAAGCCACCGCTCGCAGCTTCCCATGATCTCGCGCCAATCCCGATCGGACACAGGCTGAGCCTAGCCGTGCGAAACCGGTGCCCGGGTCAGCTCGACCGGACGGCATCGAATGCTGACTGGTCAAACGCCAGCAGCCAACACGCGCCGATTCGATTCTCCTCGGTGATGTCGTACAAACCGACGGTCGACCAGTTGTGTTCTGGGGGTCACGGCCGGGGGCCGAAGTGGCGATCAAGTTCGTTGGCATAGGCGCGGCCGATGGAGGTCGTGTGCTGATCTAGCCAGTGGCTGAAGGCGATCTGACCTCGTGGTGGGTCAGCGGAGACGAGGAGTCCCGCCATCAGCCCGGTGATCTCGTCCGCTGTGAGCACGACATCCCCGACCAGCCGCCCTAAGGCTCGCGCGGCCGCAGTCATAACGACCGGCGGCAGCGGGATCACCGGACCGTGGCTACCGACCGCAGCCCGGACGAGCCCGACCAGCTCCCTGAACGGCATCCGTTCCGGCCCGGCGGCGTCAACCACGAGGTCGTCGTCGGCGGTGGCCGCTTGGATGCAGATCCGGGCGAGATCGTCCACGTGCACCGGCTGGACTGGGTAGCTGCCAGTTCCGGGCGTGGCGAAGACCGGGATACGGCGCAGGATCCATGCGATGTTGTTGACCAGCACGTCACGCTGGCCGCCGAACAGCCACGTTGGCCGGATGATCGAGTAGGGCGTCCCGGTCTGTGCCAAGGCGAGCTCGACGAGCGCCTTGCCGCGAAAGTACGGCAGGGGAGAACCGATGCACGGGTTGGTGATGCTGACGTGGACGATCCGCTGGACACCGGCCCGCTTGGCGGCGAAGAACAGCATCCGTGAGTGCTCGAGCGCGTTCGCGAACGTGGCCTGCCCACGGTCAAAGCGCACCCAGTAGGTGTTGTAGAGCGTGCTCACGTCGCCAAGACTGCGGGTTAGGGCCACCGGATCATCAAACCGGTACGCGAGCGCCTCAACATCTCCCTGCAACGGATGCTCGCGGTCGGGATGAAAGGTCAACGTCCGCACGTGCCGGCCTGCGTCGAGGAGCTGCCGGGCGATGTGGCTGCCAGAGTAGCTGAACGCTCCGGTCACCAGGTCGGCCTGGGTCATGGCGACGTCCGGCTGGGGTGGGGCAGGACGGTGTCGGCGAGATCGGCAACCCGCTCGGCGAGATCCAGCAGTGAGTCCGCGCGTGAGCGGTCCTGCTGCAAATGGCTGAGCATGTCGACCCCGAAATATGAGGCGACGATCCCGAACGCCAGCTCCCTCGCAGCCAACAGGGACAGCAACGGCGAGCCCGCTAGAAGATGGCCGAGCTTGCGCTCGACCAGTTCGATCCACGGCTCGATACGCGCTGCCACCTCAGCCCCCAGGACAGGATCAGACACCCCACCGGCCACCATCTCGCCCAACGCCGTGACGTAACCGCGCTCTAGGTCATCGTCATAGATCCGCCGGGCCAGCCGAGCCAACTCCGGCGCTGAGACCGCCGCTTCGATCTGAGGCCCGTACTCCTGCATCCGGCGGTCGCTGACCAGGTCAAACGCCGCCAACAACAAGGCCTGCACACTTCCGAAGTGGTAGAAGATCAACGCCTGGTTGAACCGTCCCTGGTGCGCGATGACCCGCGCACTGGCGCCGGCAAAACCCATCGATTTCAGCGTCTCCAGTGCCGCCTCGGCGATCTGCAGTTTCGTCCCCGCCAGACCGCCCGATCCCGGCCTGCCCCTCCGAGTCCCGGAAGCTGCATCCATCTCAGTGGTTTTAGCAGATGCTCAAAGCGAACGCTCAATAGTGGCTGCCGTGGTGGTGAGCACGCTGCCCCGGGTCCGCCAGCGGGCGCTCGCCTCGCCGTGCCGGCCCGCGACGCTTATACTCGTTTGCGGTGCATCGGAGAGTGTTGAGGGCGTGCGGCGTGGCATGGGGATGCGTCTTCGTGCTGGCTGGAGTGGTGGCTGCTCCCGCCATGGCCAGAGACGGCTCCGTTACGTCGTTTGACGGCACCAAGATCGCGTATCACTTCTATCCGCGTCCCGGGCTCGGCGCCGGTCAGCGCGCTCCGACGCTCATGGACGGACCCGGATACGCGTCGGGCGGAGCAGCCCAGAGCGATGCCAATGTCCAGGCCGCGCTAAACGATGGCTATAACGTGCTGACCTGGGACCCGCGTGGCTTCGGCCAGTCCGGCGGCCAGGTCGAGGTCGACTCGCCGATGTATGAGGGCCGGGATTCTCAGGCGCTGATCGACATGCTGGCCACACAGCCCGAGGTGCTGCTGGACAAGCCGGGGGACCCCCGGCTCGGCATGATCGGGGCAAGCTACGGGGGCGGGATCCAACTCACCACGGCGGCCATCGATCCGCGCGTTGACGCGATCGCGCCGCAGATCGCCTGGAACTCGCTGATCACCAGCCTGGACAAGGACAACACGGCCAAGGGTGGCTGGGGTTCGGTGCTGGTCGCGGGGGGTACCGGAGGATCGGCGCCTGGCGCCTCCAACGACCCGGCTGGCTTTGGCCCAACCGGTCGCCAGGATCCGCACACGACTGCGGCCTTCCAGGATGGGCTGGCGACTGGCCAGTTCAGCGCCGCGGACCAGTCCTACTTTCTCTCCCGGGGGCCGAGCTCTCTGCTCGGCCAGATCCACGTGCCCACGCTGCTCATGGAGGGCACCGACGACACGCTGTTCACGCTGCACGAGGCGATTGTCAACTTCAAGACTCTCGAGGCCCAGGGCGTCCCGGTTCAGATGCTGTGGTTCTGCGGCGGGCTGACCGGCGGTCCAATCGCCCATGGGGTGTGCAACACACCTGTGGGGCCGGATCCTCAAATCGACATCAACTACGCGCTGCGCTGGCTCGACCATTACCTCAAGGGCGACGGTGGATCGGTCGGCCCCCGCTTCTCATGGGTCTCGGACGCCGGCGCGCTGCGCGGGGCCGGGGACTACCCGCCGGCGCAGGGTCCTCCCGTGAAGGCCAGCGGCTCGGGCACGTTGGTCATGACCGCCGGCGATACATCAGGCGCGCTGATCGAGGCCCAACCGGCGACGAACGCCGTTGACGTGAGCCTGCCGACGCCGGCGACCGGCACCGAGATGCTCGGTGAGCCGACGCTGACGCTGACGTACTCCGGAACGGCTGCCAACAGCGACGGCCGGGCGTACGCCCAGATCGTCGACAACGGCTCGCACCTCGTTCTCGGCAACCAGACCACGCCGATCCCGTTGACCCTCGACGGGGCTACGCACACGATCACTCGGCCGCTCGAGGCGATCGCGGCCGACGTGACGGCTGGCAAGAGCTACACACTTCAGATCACCGATGGCTCCAACGTGTACTTCGCGGCCCGCCAGCCCGGCGTGGTGAAGTTCTCGTCGATCGACGTTAGCCTTCCCACCGTCGCCCCGAACGCCGGCCAGCCGGTGGCTCCGGTCAGCCTGCCGGCAGTCAAGGCATGTCCACCCGCCACCGGTCGTCTGTCCGATCGCTCCCTCGGTCCGGTCACGCTCGGCGTGACCCGCAAGAAGGCGCGCCGAGCGCTCCGCTTCAGCGCCACGAAGGGACGGAGGTACATGGACTTCTTCTGCCTCAGTCCAGCCGGAATCCGTGTCGGCTACTCGAGCCCAAAGCTCTTGCAAGCCCAGTCGCGCGCCACGCGACGGCGTCTGCGGGGACGGGCCGTCCTGATCCTGACCGCCAACCGACGCTATAGCCTGCGCGGTGTGCGCCCCGGAAGTCGCCTCGCGCCGGTGGCCCACAAGCTCCGTGTCGGGCGTCCGTTCAAGGTCGGCCTGAACACCTGGTACTTCGCATCACACCCTGGCGCGGTTGGGATCCTCAAGGTTCGCCACGGCGTCATCGAGGAGATTGGCCTCGCCAACCGACAGCTCACGACGGGGCGCGCTCGCCAGCGTCGCTTCCTGAGAAGCTTCTATTAGCGCGCCACCCGCCGAAGGTCCTCTGCCGAGCGGGCTCGTAGCCAACGCTTCCTGCGAGTACGGTGAAAGGATCGATACCGAGACACGCAAACCGCGGTGGACCGCGGTCCAGCTCGCCAGGGCGGTGGACGGCGGGCGCAACGTGGGGGCCGCGCTACGCCACCTCGACACCCACGGGTCAGAACCAGGGGCGGTCGGAGTCGCCGAGGCCCTGGCTCGGTTTCTCGTCGCCCGCTGCGATTCTCACCACGCGGGCTGGCGGGTAGTTCGCCAGGTCGTAGTGGACTCAGCCGCGGACGCACCGTGGGAGAAGTGCGCCCGCCGGGCCGTTCCGCTGGTCGCCAGCGACCTGCTGAGCCTGTCCAGCCAGGGTGGGCGCACCCAACTTGCGCACGCTCAACACGTCGCCGCTCAGCGTCGCGTCGAGCAGATCGCTGTTCACGTCGATCAGGCTCCGGTGCTCGCCGACCTGGGACTGACGCAACCCGCGGTGACTGCCGAGCGCTGGCAGCGGGCCCTCAGCGGCGCCGTCGGAGCTCGGTCGCGCGAGCAGGTCGCTCGCGCCGTTGACCTTTCGCTCCGGGAATGAGCGGGAGGGGTCATGCTGGGAGAGCCGCTCAGGACGTGATGATGACTCGGCCGAAGGCCTGGCGACTCTCGAGGTGGGCGTGCGCCGCGGCGGCCTGCGCGAGCGGGAACGAGCGGTCGATCGCCACCTGGAGCTCGCCGCTTGCGACCCGCTGGAGCATCTCGGCGATCATCGGATGGATGCGCTCGTATTCGGGCAGGATCGCGCCGCCGAGGAAGACGCCGCGCAGCGTGTTGTTGCGCGTCCACAGCGACCGCGCCTCAATCGCCGAGCCTGCCCGGGCGGCCACGCCGACGCTGACGAGCGTTCCCCGGTAGGTGAGCACGCCGACGCTGTCGACGAGGTTCTGCCCGCCGATCGGGTCGATGACGATATCCGCACCGCGTGAGTCGGTCAGTTGGTTGGTGCGCTCGACGAAGCTCTCGGTCGCGTAGTTGATCGGGTGGTCGAGTCCAAGCGCCTTGAGCCGTTCGAGCTTCTCGTCGCTGGAGGCGGTTGCCATCACTGTCGCCCCTGCGCGCTTGGCGAGCTGGATCGCAGCCATCCCGACGCCGCCGGCTCCGGCGTGGATCAACACGGTCTGGCCCTCGGTGAGCCCGCCGGCGGTGAAGAGGCACTCGTACGCAGTGCCGAACGCGACCGGCACGCCCGCCGCGCGCGCGGCATCGAGCTCGGCGGGAATCGGCCAGGTCATGGCCGCGGGCACCGCCCGTCTGGCCGCGTGCGATCCGGCTGCGTTCAACGCCACCACCCGATCTCCGACCGCGCGTCCCTCGACTCCGGCACCGGCCTGGCTCACCGTCCCGGCGCTCAGGTAGCCGACGATGTGTGGCACCGCGGGCAGCTGTCCTGTGGCGCGTGCGAGCAGGTCTCCTCCCTCGATGCTGATCGCCTCCGCATCTACCACCACACATCCGTCCGGGCATTCCGGCTCGGGCACGTCTTCGTAGCGGAGCACTTCGGGTCCGCCGTTGTCGTAGATCACTGCCGCCTTCATCTGACTCATTCCCCTGATTGCGAGGTCGCCACCCGATAGGCCGGCGCTTGCGTCCGGGTCTCCAGCCAGCTGCGGTAGCGGCCCAGCGCGCGGCGCTGGGCTCGCTGGTCGCAGATCAGCGCGTGGACAGGATGCGTGCTGCCCGTGGGGTGCTTGCCGCGGGTGATACGGCGCATCTGGTGGCGGACGAGCGCCATGCTCGCGGCGGACGCGAGCGTCTTGTCTGACCACGTGACCGGTTTGAGGCGCTCGGTCGCCTCGGCCCCTGCCCGCCAGCGGTTCGGAAGATCTGGTGTGACAGCGATCGCGGTGCCCATCCCGACCAACTCCACGCCACGAGCCAGTACCCGCTCGGCGGTCTCGCGGCGAGTGATCCCGCCGGTCAACATCAGCGGCAAGGTGTTGGTCGTGGCGAGCTCGGAGGCGAACTCCAGGAAATACGCTTCGCGCGCGGCAGTGCGAGCATCGGTCGGTCGGCCGGCCATCGCCGGGCTCTCGTAGCTGCCCCCGGAGAGCTCGACCACGTCGACCCCGAGCGGCTCGAGCATTCCGATCACCTGTGCCGCGTCCTCGATGTCGAAGCCGCCGCGTTGAAAGTCCGCCGAGTTCAGCTTGACCGCCACGGTGAACGAGGAGGACACGGCCGTCCGGACCGCGCGGACGACATCAAGCAGCAACCGCGCCCGGTTCTCCAACCCGCCGCCCCACTCGTCGCTGCGCTTATTGGCCAGCGGGGAGAGGAACTGCGAGAGCAGGTAGCCATGCGCGGCGTGCACCTCCACACCGTCGAAGCCGGAACGCTCGGCGAGGCCGGCGCTTGTCGCGAACCGCCTCATGGTCGCTTCGATCTGCTCTCTGCACATCGCCACGGGCCGGCCGAACCGCTTGCTGTGCCTGCCCAGCTCGACCGCGACCGCTGAGGGCCCCCACACCACTCCCGGCATCCGCGCCTGCACCTGCCGGCCGGGATGGTTGATCTGCATCCACACCGCCGCGCCGCCCGCCTTGCCGGCCTCAGCCCAGCGACGGAACGGCTCGAGCGGCGCGCGCTCGTCAAGTACCACCCCTCCGGGCCCCGTCAACGCCTCCGCATGGACCATCACATTGCCAGTGATGAGAAGCCCCGCCCCCCCGGCACCCCACCGTTGGTACAGCGAGATCAGCCGCTCGTCGGGAACCTGCGCATTGCCCGCCATGTTCTCCTCCATCGCCGCCTTGGCGATCCGGTTGCGCAGTCTTGCTCCCGATCGCAGATCCAATGGGGAGAACAACTCTGTCGGCATCAAACCACTCACCTTCCACTCCCTGACAATGTTGACGGCGCTCACATTAGACGAACGAAGTCAACGCTGTCAACATCTGTGTGCCGATGTCATCCAGAGCGACCTATCACCACGGCAATCTGCGCCCCGCCCTCGTTCGCGCAGCGATGCAGCTGCTCGAGGAAAGAGGCGAGACAGCGCTATCGCTGCGTGCCGTCGCCCGCCACGCCGGCGTGTCACCGGCGGCTCCATACCGTCACTACGCTGACCGCGATGCGCTCCTCTCAGCGGTCGCGGCGATCGGCTACCGCCAGCTCGCCGAACGACTGGCCGCGGCGCACCCATCGCCCTCGACCCCGCAGCAGCTGGCCAGCGTGGCCGTCGCCTACGTGCAGTTCGCGCTCGATCGGCCCGCCCTGTTCCGAATCATGTTCGGAGAGCCATGCGAGCACGACAACGACGAACGGGTCGCCGCCACCGCGGCCGTAACGCATTACGTACGTGAGATCGCTGCACGGACCTTTCCGAAGGCCGACGCCGAGGCGCTGGCGACGGCAATCTGGGCGCTCGTCCACGGATTCGCATTCTTGTATCTGGACGGAAAGCTCGACGCCAGCACGCCGGCGGCGGTAGCCGACCGGGTCAGCGCCGCGATTCGGGCGCTGCTGACGGCCACCAGCGCCGACACGCGTGCCACCGCCCCGGGATAGGTCAGGCGCGTCGGCCCCAGCCGACCCTGTGACAGTTGGCAGCGTCCAATATGATCGTTGTCATGTCAACTATCGGAACGATTCTGTCCGTCATCCTCGGAGTCGCCTTCCTCGGCGCCGGCGGCACCAAGGTCGCCAACGTCGGTCCCCACGAAGCTGAGTTCCCGCGCTACCGACTGCCCGCCGTCGAGGCACAGACGGCCCGCGTGCTCGTCGGTCTCACCGAGCTGGTCGCCGCCCTGCTCCTCCTCATCGCCGCGATCGCCGGCAGCAAGGGCGTGGCCGTCGTCGGCTCCATCATCATCATCCTCACGATGATCGGCGCCGTCGCTACCCACGCCCGCATCGGTGATCCCCCACCCAAGATGGCGCCCGCAACCGTGCTCGGAATCCTCGCCGTTTTGCTGCTCATCCTCGCCTGACGTCAGCCTCGAGTCGTCGCGCGAACCAAGGCCGATCGAGACTTCGTAGCCCGGCTCGCTCGGGCGAGCGGACGCGGCCCGCGAGCCCGAGCGGGATTCAGTCCGGGTACTCGTCCTTGCGCCACGTGCGAGGCTCAGCGGGCGGGGCCTTCGGCGTACGGTCGAGCAGGAAGTTGTGGTACGGGGCGACGAACGGGTCAGGCGCCATCACCGTGTAGGTGTGGTAGACGGTCCCGTTCTCGCGCGCGAACGCGATCCAGCCCGGTCCCTCGCGCAGGCCGTCCTTGAGCTCGGCCCCGATCTGCCGCGACCACTCCTCGAGCCAGCCTGGCGGGTTGGCGATCATCGCCTTCACCTCGGGGACCTGCTGGGCCTGCTCCTCGGTCATGGCAAGGCCGAAGTCGAAGGGGAAGTCAGTGGCGTAGGTGGAGACGTAGGGGAACTGCCAGCCCATCCGCTCCTTGTACGCGACCAGGCGCTCGATGGGCGCCCGCGAGAAGCAGATCAGCGTCACGTCGCGGTGGTTCAGATGGACGAGGCCGCCGTCGAGTCCGTCCGCCAAGCTCGTACAACCGGGGCAGGCACCGATCTCATAATCCGGGCCGAACATGACGTTGTAGGCCAGGAGTTGTGAGCGGCCTTCGAAAAGCTCAGCAAGGGTCTTCTTGCCGTGCTCAGTGTCGAACTCGTACTCCTTCTCGACCGGTACCCACGGAAGCTCGCGTCGCTTCGTCTTGATGGCTTCGTTTTGCTTCGCGTGCTCGGCCTCGAGCTCCGCGAGCTCGTCGCGGGCAACCTGCCATTCCTCGCGCGTTCCGACCTTGTGCTCAGCCATCTCAACTCCTCGTCTTGGCCCGACCTCGACTGTGAATCAAACCACCGTTGGTCGGACCCTGGTTTGGTCACGAAGCTGAGACCGTGGACGTCGCCGAAAATCATCGGAGAGCCAGGCCTGGGGCGACCGAAGGTCCCTGCGCTCGGTCGCCCACGCGATCGCGGTCAAACCGCGTGTCGCTCCCTGACCACGGTTGACGGAGACGTGTGTCATCCCAGGTCCGGATACCGGACCTGGGTTCCATCACGTCACGTGTCGGCCTCGGTATGCGCGGCGCGGCCGAGCATCGGGGGTGTCGGCCTCGGTATGCGCGACGCGGCCGAGGATCGGGGGCAACGAGTCGTGGCTGTGGTCGTGGCCGGGATTTGCCCGCTGTGCAGTCGTTCGGTCGCGCAAGCCAGACAAGCTCGACTTTCGCACCGGGCTGGCCGTGGATCGCGTCGACCGGTGGGTAACCGCCCGTACCGACCCGGCGATCGCGACTGCTGAGAGCGCTGCGAATACGAGCATCACGTCGCGCGCCGGAGCGTACGTTGTGGCGATTCCGAGGCCAACGACGGGGAGTGAGAGGCCGACGTAGGCGCCCAGGAAGAACCCGGCCAGGACCTCGGCGCGGGATTCTGCCGGGGCCGTCGAAGCGGCTACGACGAGGGAGCCTTTGAATACCATCCCGCCGCCGGCCCCGGTGATCATTCCACCGATGATGAACATCGCCAAGCTGGCCGACCACATCGCACCCGCGGTCAGGGCCAAGCCGAGGATGATGATCGGGACGGCCCGTCGGAGCAGCACGAGCGGGGGCGTGCGGGTCCCGAGGATCTGCGCCATCGCACCGGCTGCGAAGGCTGCGAACGCGACCACGCCGGCGATCGCGTGCGACTGTTCGTGCAGGGTGCCGGCGAGGAAGCTCGGGGCCAGCGAGTTGAACACTCCGAAGACAGCGAAGGCCGCCATTCCCGCCAGCGTGGCGGCGAAAAAGGTCGAGCGTGCGCGCTCGGGCACGACGATCCGCTGCGGTCGATAGGAGGGCCGTGGAGCGGCCCGACGGACCGTCTCCGGTGAGAGCGCCACAGCCGCCGCCAGCACGATCAGAGCGACGCCGAACACGATGTAGGGCAGCCGCAGCGGGCCGGGCGCGAACTGGGCGAGCACGCCCGCGACCAGCGGGCCGAACCCGATCCCACCCAGGTTGGAGGCTGTGGCCACCGCCTCCGCTCGCCGCTGCGAGCCTGCGGGGCGGGCCGAGGTGTGAAGCTCAGCGAGGTAGCTGGTGGCGGTGGCGGTCGTCAGTCCGACCGAGATTCCCGAGACGATCCGGGCAACGATCAGACCGGCGAGGCTCGGATCGAGGATGAATAGGGCGGCGCTCGCCGCGTTGGCCAGCAGCGCGGGAACGAACACGTGGCGGCGTCCGATCCAGTCTGACAGATGGCCGCCGAGGAACAGGCTGCCGATGACTCCGATCGCGTACACGGCGTACACGACGGTGACCGTCAGGTTGGAGAAGCCGTCTCGCTGCTGGTAGAGCACATAGAGCGGGGTCGGCACGGCCGAGAAAGCCATGTTGAGCAGAAAGGCGACTGCCGCGACCCAGAAGCCCACGCTGTGGTGTCTGCGGGACCGGGGCTGACCGCCGAACGGCCACCCGGTGAACCGCTGTGATTGGTTCTCCATGGGTCGCAGCATGCCTGGGGATGGCCATCTTGTCCAACGACTACATGGCAGAACTGTTATTCATTGCGGGAATGACTATGCTGCCGCCATGGAGGTCCGCCAGCTGGAGCATTTCCTTGCCGTCGCCGAGCAGCGGAGCTTCACCCGAGCCGCGCAGCGCCTGAACTACGTGCAATCTGCGCTGTCAGTCTCGATTCAGTCGCTGGAGCGCGATCTGGGGGTGCGACTGTTTGACCGCACGACCCACCACGTCGCGCTCACCGACGCCGGCGAGGCGGTGGTGCCCTTTGCCCGGCAAACGCTCGCGTCGATCGAGGAAACCCGGGATGTCGCGGCGGCGATGAAGGGGGTGCTGCGCGGCACGCTCCGGGTCGGGATCATGCAGTCATTCACGTTCCTCGACGTTGCTGACCTGCTGGGTCGATTCCACCGCGAGCACCCCGAGGTCGAGATTCAGGTCAAGCCATCAGCCGGTGGCTCGCAGGCACTCGTGGAGGACCTGAAACACGGAGACGTCGACGTTGCCTTCGTGTCCGTCATGCAGGACCCGAGCGGCGTGTCGGCCACGGAACTGGGCGTCGAGGATCTCTACGTGGTCGGGACGTCGCAACTATTACCACCCCGGCGCGCAATGATCGAGCTGAGCGTGCTGGCCGACGCCACGTTCGTCGACTTCCCCACCGGATGGGGAATCCGCGCCGCGGTCGACCATGCCTTCGCCGCCGCCGATGTTCGCCGGCGGGTGACGATCGAAGTCGCGGACGTCAGCGCATGCCTTCAGCTCATCGGCGCCGGACTCGGCATCGCCCTTCTTCCCCGCTCACTCCTGACCGACGACGACCGGTTGCAAACACGACGCCTCGCCTCGAGGCTCACGTGGCGAGTGATCATGGCCGAACCCAGCAACCGGCCGATTCGGGCTGCCGCTCACGCGTTCACCGAACTGGTTGCCACAGCCCGCTCAAATCCGTGAATGAGACGCCGGGCCGGGGATGCAGCGCTCGAGAGCACGTGTCCATGCCCGCGGACGATGATCTGAGCCGACAGCTCCCATTGCCACCCCACGCGCATCGGCTGTCAGCCGGGGATCCCTCGGTAGGCTCGGCGGTAGGCGGTGGGGGTCGTGGCGGCGTCGCGGGACAGGTGTAGGCGTAGGTTGGCGGCGGTCCCGAGCCCGGATCGGTGGGCGACCTGGTCGATGGGGAGCTCGGTGGCTTCGAGCAGGCGTCGGGCTTCCAGCACCCGCTGGGCGGTAACCCAGCGCGCCGGGGTGGTGCCGGTCTCGGCCAAGAAGTGACGGGCGAACGTGCGCGGCGCCCAGCCCGCGTGCCGAGCGAGCGCGGCGACGGTCAGCGGCTCAGCCAGTCGCTCCAGCGCCCACGTGCAGGTGGCGGCTAAACCAGTGCCGGTGGCCGGGACCGGTCGCTGTACGAACTGGGCCTGTCCGCCGGCGCGGTGGGGTGCGACGACCATGCGCCGCGCGATCTGGCCGGCGGCTTCGGCGCCATGGTCGGTGCGCACCAGGTGCAGGCACAGATCGATCCCGGCGGCCACGCCGGCACTACTCATCACGTGCCCATCGTCGACGTAGAGCACGTCGGGATCGACGTCGACCTCGGGATAGCGGGCGGCGAGCTCGGCGGCGTCGCGCCAGTGCGTCGTCGCGCGGTGACGGTCGAGCAGGCCGGCCGCGGCCAGCGCAAACGCCCCTGTGCACACCGACACCACCCGCGCGCCCCGTTCGGCGGCAGCGCGCAAGGCTCGGAGTACCGGCCGCGCCGGCGCGTCGTGCGGAGCGTACCCCGGGACGATGATCGTGTCCGCCGCAGTCAGCGCCTTGAGTCCCAACGGTGCGTGCACTGCGAACCCGGTCGTCGTGGGCACCAGTCCGGGCGCGGCGGCGCAAACACCAAACGTGTAGCGATCACGCTCATCGCGATGGCCGAACACCTGCGCCGGGATCGCGAGATCGAACGCCACGACTTCCGGCAAGGCGATCGCGACAACGCTGTGCATGGCAGGATCCTAATGCACATAGGCCTTTCTGCCTCTTGTCGGTGGCTCCTACGTCGGCAGACTGAGGGCATGGCACAAGAACCAAGCGCGCCCCAGCGGTATATCGGGATCCTGCTGTTCGACGGTATGGAGGAACTCGACGCCGTCGGCCCGTGGGAAGTCTTTGCCTGGTGGAGCCGGCACTTCCCCGGCGACGGCTACACGGTGACCACATTCTCGGCCCACGGCGGCCCGGTCACCTGTGCCAAGGGACTTGTCATCAACGCCCACCACAGCGGCGGCAGCGTGCCACCCCTTGACGTGTTGCTGCACCCCGGTGGAGATGGTACCCAGGCGATGCTCAACGACCCCGCGCACCTGGCGTGGCTGCGCGAGCAGCGCACGCACGTCGCGCTGATGACCAGCGTCTGCACCGGCTCGACGGTCCTTGCCGCGGCCGGGCTACTGCATCGCCGCCCCGCGACCAGCAACCAAAACGCGCTCGGCCAGCTGCAGGAAATCGACGCGACCATCACGCCACGTCCCGATCAGCGCTTTGTCGACGACGGGGACGTCATCACCTCCGCCGGAGTCTCTGCCGGCATCGACATGGCGCTGCACATCGTTGGTCGCCTCACCAACCCCGCCCGCGCCCGCCAAGTCCGCCAAGGCATCGAGTACGCCCCGGACCCGCCGCACTGAACAAGCCCACCGGGCAACCGCTTTCCCTGACAGACCAGGTTTTTCGGCGAAGCATCGCGCCGCCATCCGGGTTAGGCGCCTAGCCAAGATGCGCGGCGCGAGGCGGCTTCTTGCGGGAAGATCTAGCGCTGTGCCCAGCCCGAAGACGTCTGAGCATGCGTTTGGGACAGGAGATCCGTTCTCGGTCGGAGCCGAGGAGGAACTGTTCCTGGTCGACGCGGTCAGCGGCCGGATGGTGAACAGCTCCGGTGCGGTAGCCGAGCGGCTTGAGTCGGCAATGGGCGGGATCGAACGCGAGCTGCACGCGGGAATGATCGAGTTCGTCAGCGAGGTGTGCTCATGCTCTCGCGACGCTATTGGCCAGCTGGCACGTCGGCGAGCCGCGGTTCTGGGCACCGGCGTCGGCCTGCTCGGGGCAGGGACCCACCCGACTGCCACCGAGGACGAGGCGGAGATCTCGGACAAGGAGCGCTACGAACGCATTCATCGTCTGCTGGGCGACGCGATCGCGACACCGGTCGCCGGGCTTCACGTGCACGTGGGCATGCCCGATCCAGAGACAGCAATCAAAGTGTTCAACGCCCTGCGCGCCCGCCTGCCCCTCCTGCAGGCGCTGGCTGCCAACTCCCCGTTTCGACATGGTCGCGACACCGGCCTGGCCTCGGCCCGGGATGTGACGATCAGAAGCTGGCCCCGCTCTGGGGTTCCCCGGGCGATGCGCGACTTCGATGACTTCTGTCGCACGGCGGGGCTGCTGACGCGCGCCGCCGGCGTTGAGGACTACACATGGTTCTGGTGGAAGCTGCGTCCCCACCCAAAGCTCGGAACCGTCGAGATCCGCGCCCTGGACGCGCAGAGCTCCCTGCACGACGCCGGGGCACTTGTTGCCTTCGTCCATTGTCTCGCCCGTGCGGCGGCCGAGGACGAAGCGGCGGAGGAGGTGCCCAGCGAACTGCTGGAGGAGGGGATGTTCCGCGCCGCGCGCTTCGGCGTCCGCGCAGAGCTGCCTGATGCCGACGGTCATCTGCACCCAGTCGATGATGTCCTTGCCGAGGCGCTTGACCACGTTCAGCCCTACGCGCGGGAGCTCGATTGCGAGGACGAGCTCGCGCTAATCCCCGCACTCGTCGCCGCCGGGGGAGGCGCGGGCCGGCAACGTGAGGTCCACGCGCTGTCCGGCATCGACGCCGTGTTACGTGAGCTCACGGCAACGACCGCCAAGGCCTCGCGCGAGTGAGAGTGTCGTCAGGCGACACGGCAGCCGGCAGGTCAGCACGGTCCGTTTCGGAGTTGTGGTCAAGGGACCAAGCACTGCCTGTTCTCCATACGCCCCACCCGTCACCCGGGCATGAGGCCGCCAGCCCTTAGGGCGGCAGAAGGATCGAAAAGCCGGCGAAGAGAACCTCGCGTACCTCGCGACCGAGGCAGTCCGTCGCCGCGACGGCGCGCGGCTCCCCCGCTCCTACAGTCTCGAACGCCTCGGCCACGGCGGGGAGGAAGGCGGGTCCGACTTCGACTCGCCCGAAATGGTGTACAAGAACGGTCCGCAGCTCGGGGGCGAGCTCGGCCAGCCGCCGCGTGGACGCGCCGAACGCCTCGATGTCTGAGTCTGGGAGGTGCGCGTAGATTGGGCCGGTGTTGATCGTGTCGCCCGCGAACAGAATTCCCTCGCGCTCGTCGAGCAGACAGATGCTGTCGGGCGAGTGGCCCGGCGTGTGCAGCGTTGTCAGGGTTCGGGCGCCGAGGTCGATCCTGTCGCCGTCGCGCAACGTGGTCGTCGCGCGGCTCGCCGGGATGCGCCAGTGGGCGGCATCGAAGCCGGGGGGAAGCGGCCGAGGATCGTTGTCGGGGGTCAACAGGTGAAACAGCGCGCCGTCGGTGCGTCGGTACTCTTTGCAGGCGGCGAGCAGTTGGCGCGTGTAGATGAGGTAGTCGGCGAGCAGCACGGGCGACACTTCCTGTTCCAGTGTCGGCGCACCCAGCTCGTGGATGGCGATCTCCTGGAACTCGTGGTTGCCGCCGATGTGGTCGAAATGCGCATGCGTATTGAGCACGCTTAATGGGCGGTCGGTGAGCCGCTCGGCGACGGGTCGGATTGGGGCGATGCCGAGACCGGTATCGAGCAGCACGGCGCGCTCCTCACCCGCTACCAGCCAGGTGTTCACGTGGCTGGGCTCAGCGACGAGCCATACGCCCGGATGCAGCTCCCGTGTCTGAAACCAGCTCACGTGCCCCGGCCGTCGGCGGCCGCCTCGGTCCGCTTCCCCGATTCGCGTCGTTGCAGCGCGTAATACGTGCCGCCGGCGACGAGCATGCCTACGGGGATGCTGAGGTCGGCGCCGCCGAGAACGTGGGTGGAGAGCGGGCTGTGCCACTTGGTGGCGTTGGTCGTGAGGAATGTCGCGACCGCGCCGAGCAGAAAACTGGCGAAGCCGGCGCGGTTCACGCCGGCGGCGAACCAGTAGCGGCCTCCCTCCCGCGCCAGCAGATCGCCGGTGGAGTAGTGAAAGCGCCGGATCAGGCCGTCGACGAGGAACACGGCGCACCACGGCGCGATCCAGATGATCATCAGCGAGAGGAACTCGGTGAACGCGGTCGTGAAGTCGTAGAAGAAGATCGCGTAGACCGAGGCCGCCGTCGCGATCACGCAGTCGATGATGATGGTCTTCCAGCGCGGCAGCCTGATTCCGAGCGCGAGGAGGGTCAGGCCGGAGGTGTAGGTGTTGAGGAAGTTGTTGGTCACCGAGCCCCCGATCACGACGATCAGGAACGGCGCGAAGTACCACGAGGCCAGCAACGGCTTGAGGCCGCCGACGGGGTCCGTGAGGTTGGCGGCGCTGGCGGCCAGCACCCCGACGATCGAGATCGCGATGGCGGGGATGAGGTTGCCGAGGACTGTCCAGCCGATGATTGCGCGCGCAGGCGTGGCGCGGGGTAGGTAGCGGCTGTAGTCGGCGGGATAGTTGGACAGCGAGAGTGGCAACGCGGCGACGATGATCGTGCCGAGGCAGAAGGTGGCGAGCTGGCTCGATGCCGCGAGCTGCGCCGGGGCGTAGTTCACGCGGCCCTTGGCCGCGACCTGGATCGCCACCCCGATCATGATCGCTCCAAGGAGAAAGGTGAAGATCTTCTGGAGGAACATGATGGTCGCGTGCCCCAGCACCGCCGCGCCGTAGGTGATCACTACGAGCGCGGCGAGCAGGACCAGCTTGACGCCGGTGCTTGCCTGGATGCCGACCTCGCCGGCGAGGGAAAACGCCGCAAACGCACTCAGCACGAGGAACACCGCTTGCCAGCCGACTACCGTCAGCCACGCAAGCGCCGTCGGCACGAGATTGCCCCGCAGGCCAAAGGCAGCCCGCGACACGACCATCGTCGCCGTGCCTGCGCGCGGCCCCGGCACTCCACCGAGTCCGACCACCAAGAAGAGCAGGTTGCCCAGCAGGATCGCACCGACGGCCGCCCAGAAGCCCAGGCCGAGCCCGACCAGCGCCCCCCCGACGATGATGTAGGTCAGGCTGACGTTGCCGCCGAACCACACCCACAACAGGTCTCTGGCGCGACCGCTGCGCTCGTCGTCGGGAATCGCGTCGATGCCGTGCTGCTCGATCCGCCACAGCTCGTTACCGGTGTCCTCTGGCTCGGTCGACGCGTTCGGCCCCGTGGTCCTCGCGGCGGTCGCGAGCTCTCCTGCACTCATGCGATGTCTCCTCCCTAGCCTCGGTCTGTGCGGCGAACCTACACGAGACTTGTAGCTCATGCAAGTCATAGCTAAAGGATGCTTGTAACTTTGAAGCCTGGGCTCCGAGTGTCCGCCGTCCGGCCCGCCTTGTAATACATTGCGGTGTTCATGGCGCAGGCTGAGCAATCGGGTTCCCTGACGATCCGTGCCGTGGCTGAGAACGCGGGTGTAAGCGCGCAGACGCTTCGCCTCTGGGAGGCGCAGGGGCTCCTAGAGCCCGACCGCACGGCAGGCGGCCAACGCCGCTACTCGAGCGGGCAAGTCGAGCGCGCCCGGCAGATCGCCGACCTGCGTCGCCGCTACGGCTGGAATACGGCGGCAATCCGCACATCGCTGGCCGGGGGCTCACTCGGCACCCGGCTCACGAGGAAGGGCAACCGCTTTCGGCGGGCGCGGCGCGAGCGAGGCCTTTCCCTGAAGGACGCAGCCGCCCGGATCGGCATCTCGCCCGCCTACCTTTCCGCGCTCGAGCGCGGAGAGGACGAGCCGTCTAGCCACGTCATCGCGCGGATCGCCGACGCGTATCTGATCCCGATGAGCGGCCTTGCGGAGTTTCGGGCCCGCGAGTCGGTTGTTGTGCGCGCCGAGGAGCGCGCCCGCGGCGTACTTGAGGGTGGCGTCACCTGGGAGGAACTCGCTTTCCCCGGGCACGCGCTTGAGCCCGCACTTCTGATAGTCCCGCCAGCTCAGGGAAGTGGGGGGGCGTACTCGCGACCCGGCGAGACGTTCGCCTTCATGCTGGAGGGCAGGCTTGATTTCACCCTGGAGTACGAGGAGCTCGGCATTGGTCGCGGTGACTCGATCACCCTCGAGCCCCGTACAACCTTCGCCTGGGAGAACCGGGGTGAGATCGAGGCGCGTGCCCTGTGGGTCGAGCAGCTAGGACCGGACGCCTGGACGGCGTCGACTGCGGCTACGCAGGTCGTGCAGAGGGCAGGGCGGAGTGTCCAGCGCCCGGGAACGTAAATGGACGCCGCAGCCCACGGCCCGTCTGCGGGCCCCGGGCGCTGCGGCTTGTCGCCGAGCCGGGCGAGCCGGATCGCCTCGCGGCGGAACTCCTCCGGATACGGTGGCCTGGTTGTGGGCCCTGAACCTGACTTTCTCCGGCCGAGGCCGCAGGCTGGACTCGACGGAATGGAGGGCGAGTCAGCGCAGTCGCGGCCTGGTGGACAGGTCGTCCGCACTACTGCTTCCTGCTTGACGCCCAGGCGGCTGGCTTAGTTTTTGACCAAGCGGACGACGGGGGTCGAACCCGCGACCTTCGGCTTGGGAAGCCGACGCTCTACCAACTGAGCTACGTCCGCGCAGCCCGCGATTCTAAGCCCCCGCCGCTCGGCTCGGCAGAGCCGATGGCGACGCCGGGCTAGCCCCGGCGGTCGGACCGACGCTCGGCCCGTTCGGCGGCTCGGTCCTCCCGAGCGCCGCGGGGCGACGGGGGAGCCGTACCCGGTTGGGGCCGGCTCAGAGCGGTCCAGAGAACGGCGCCGAACACACCGCCGACGACGATGACGAAGATCCCCATACCGGTGGCGATGATGAAGCCGACGATGATCAGCAGGCCGTAGGCCAGCGGGATCAGATTGCGCATGTGGCGATTCATGGGCGGGAGGACCTCCGGGCGGGTTCCCGAAACACCGTAGCGCCGCGCTCGGACTGGCGCGGGCGTGAGTCTGCGCCGGTCTGCGGACCAGCCGGGTACTAACCTTGGCCAGGCTCATGCGGCGCTTCATCCTTCCGGGCTTGGTCTTGGTAGCGGCTCTGGCACTGCTCTCGTTGCTCGCCTTTGGGGTCGCCGGCCAGAACAGCACCTCCTCGATCGACGCCCAGGTGGCCCGCGGCCAGTTCCCGACCGCGCCGAGCCTCAAGGTCGCTCTGCCGGTGCTCGGCTCCAGGGGCTCGGCCAGCCTGGACGACTATCGCGGCAAGGTGGTCGTCCTCAACGTATTCGCGTCGTGGTGTGACCCGTGCAAGGCGGAGGCGCCGATCCTGGCCGACGCCGAGCGCTCGCTGCGCGGCCGGGGGGCGACGGTCCTCGGCGTCACCTATCTCGACAACACGTCGGCCTCTGAGCAGTTCGTGCGCCAGGAGCACATCACCTACCCGGTGCTGCGCGACGTGAGCGGCAACTTCGTGCGCTCGTTCGGCACCACCGGGGTCCCGGAAACGTTCGTGATCAATCGTCACGGCCGGGTCCAAGCGGTGCGCCGCTATCAGCTGGACAGCGCCTGGCTCAAACAGACCCTGCCCTCGATCCTGGCCCAGCGCTCGTGACCTTCTGCGCCCGTCACCGGGGCCTGCTCGCCACATGCCTGGTCGCGGTCAGCCTCGTCTTCACTCCCGCCGCCTGGGGCGCCGGTCGCGCCTCCTTCCTCCAGATCCAGAACGACATGATGTGCGTGTCCTGTCACGAGCCACTGGCCATGGCCCAGTCCCAGCAGGCTTTCTCCGAGCGCAGCTTCATCCGCCTGCTCATTTCGCAGGGCCTGACCACACGGCAGATCGAGCAGCAGATGGTGGCCAACTATGGACCGGCGGTCCTTGCCAAGCCCCCGGCCAGCGGCTTCAACCTGGTCATCTACGTGCTCCCGCCTGTGCTGTTGGCGATCGGCGCTGCGACGCTGCTGGTGACGATCCCACGCTGGCGGCGGCGCTCTGCGCTGCCTGGCGCCACCGGGTTTGACGCCGGGCCCGGGCTCGACCCCGAGGATGCACGGCGACTCGACGAGGATCTCGCGCGTCAGGCCTGACCGCGGCTACATCGAGTCCGGAGCGCTGACCCCGAGCAATCCCAAAGCCAGCGCGATCGTTTCGCGCGCGCTCTGGGACAGGGCGATGCGGAAGGACTCGACTCCCTCGGGCTGAGCGCCGACGACCTTGCAGTCGCGGTAGAAGGCGGTGAACTCCTGGGCCAGCTCCAGCGCGTAGGCGGCGATCCGATGCGGGCCGCGGCGCTCGGCTGCCTCGGCGATCTCGTCGGGAAAGGCGGCCAGCGCCTTGACCAGCGAGCGCTCGGCCGGCTCGAGCTCCCCCGCACCCCAATCCGCGTCGGGGGCCAGGGCGGCCGAGATCCGGTCTGCCGAGAGCTTGCCGAGCATGGTCACGATCCGCGCGTGGGCGTACTGGATGTAATAGACCGGGTTGTCACGATCCTGGCGCTTGGCGAGATCCAGGTCCAGGTCGACGGTCCGGTCGTGGGAGCGCTGGAGCATGAAGTAGCGCGTCGCGTCGACTCCGATCTCGTCGAGCAGCTCGTCGAGGGTTATGAAGTCTCCGCGGCGCTTGGACATACGAGCTCGCTGGCTGCCCTCGATCAGGTGCACGAACTGGAGGATCGGCATCTCGAGTTCGTCGGGGTCGCCGCCGAGCGCCGCGAGTGCTGCCTTCATCCGGGCCACGTAGCCGTGATGATCGGCTCCCACCGGCACCAGCTGGCGCTGCACCCCCCGCTCGCGTTTCTCCAGCAGGTAAGCCAGGTCGGCGGCCAGGTAGGTGGGGACACCGTCGGAGCGCTCCAACACGCGGTCCTTGTCGTCGCCGAAGCTCGTGGTGCGCAGCCACAGCGCGCCCTCGGACCGATAGCTGTCGCCGCCCTCTTCGACGATCGCCAGCGCTCGCTCCAGATAGCTCGGGGACCCCTCGTGCAGGCTGCGCTCGCTGAAGAAGCGATCAAAGCGCACGCGGTAGCGCTCGAGCGTGGACTGGATCTGGGTCAAGAGCAGAGCGACGGCGGCGTCAGCCGCCTCCTCGACCGAAAGCGACGCGACGTCGGGGATCTCCGCGGCCAAATCGCTGACGTAGTCGCCCTGGTAGCCACCCTCGGGCCCCGGGGCCCCGGCCGCCCGAGCCTGCACGGACTCACCGAGCAGGCGGATCTGGCCCCCGGCGTCGTTGACGTAGTACTCGCGGCGCACCTCGTGGCCGTGATGGGCGAGGATCGCCGCCAGGGCGTCGCCGTAGGCCGCGGCTTGGCCGCTGGCGGCGACCAGGGGGCCGGTCGGGTTGGCGGACACGAACTCGACCAGCACCCGCTCGGGTGACTCGGCGCCGCCCGAGCCGAAGCTCGAGCCCGCCTCGAGGATGTTGCGAGTGGCCCGGCGGTACCAAACGTCGGACAGCTTGAGGTTCAGGAAGCCCGGGCCGGCGACCTCCCACCGGGTCAGCTCAGGACCCAGCGAGTCAGCCAGCGATGCGCCCACTCGCTCGGCGATCTCCCGGGGTGGAGCCTTGAGCGCCGGGGCCAAAAGCATGGCGACGTTGGTCGAGTAGTCGCCCTGGTCCTCCCGCTTGGGGCGTTCGACCCGCGTTTGCGCGGGCGGCTCGGCATCGCCGCCGCGGAGCGCCGCCGCGGCCTCCTGTACCGCCAGTCGCAGCTCCAGCACCGGCGGGCTCACGGGCTCGGCACCGGCAGGGGCTGAAACCAGCCCTCCAGACGCTCCAGAGCCTCGGGGGTGCCGATCGCGACAAGCATGTCGCCGGCCGCGATCACCGCGCCAGGTTCGGGCTGGGGCTCGAGCCGGCCGTCGGTCCGGCGCACGGCGACGATCACCGACGTGCCACGCACCTCCTCGATCGTCCGGCCCGCTCCCTGGCAGGCTGCGGGGACCTCAATCTCCTCCATCCGGTAGTCGGCCACCTGGACCGCTCCGCCGACCTGGGGATGGATCGCCACCCGGGCCATCTCCGTGCCCGAGGTCTTGTAGGGCGAGATGACGCGGTCAGCGCCCGCCCGCAGCAGCTTCTTCTCCGAGTCCTCGGCCGAAGCCCGCGCGACGATCAGGATGTCCGAGCGCAGCCCGCGAGCCGTCAGGGCGATGAAGATGTTCTCGGCATCGGAGTCAACGCAGGCGATGATCGCTCGCGCCCGCTTGATCCCGGCCCCCAGCAGGACCTCGTCGTGGGCGGCCTCGCTGTCGATGTAGGCGACGCCCATCGCCTCGGCCGCCTCCCGGTGACTCGGGTCACTGTCGATCGCAACATGCTGGACGCCGGCCTGACGCAGGTCCCGGGAGACCTGCCGTCCGACGCGCCCGAAGCCGCAGATGATGAAGTGATCTGTGTAGGAGTCGATCATGCGCTGGGTCCGCCGCTCTTGCAGCAGACCGCTGAGCTGGCCGGACACGAAGAACTCGGCC
>JBAVWI010000314.1:0-2342 GCA_049697735.1 Solirubrobacteraceae bacterium | reverse complement strand
GCGGGCATCCAGCTGATCGTGGCCATCAGCGAGGGCATCCCGGCCCACGACGAGCTGCGCGTCATGGCGCAGCTGCGGCGCCATCCCGGGGTGCGCCTGGTCGGCCCCAACTGCCCCGGAGTCCTGTCTCCGGGCAAGGCGAACGTGGGGATCATCCCGCACGCCTTCTTCCGCGAGGGCAACGTGGGGGTGGTCTCGCGGTCGGGGACGTTGACCTACCAGATCGGTAACGAGCTGGCCCAGCGCGGGTTCGGCAACTCGACGATCGTGGGGATCGGCGGAGATCCGGTCCCGGGATCCTCCTTCGTCGACGTGCTCGAGCTGTTTGAGGCCGATCCGGAGACCGACCTGATCGTGATGGCGGGGGAGATCGGCGGCGACGCCGAGGAGCGCGCCGCCGAGTTCGTGGCCGGTCATGTCACAAAGCCGGTCCTCGCCTACATCGCCGGCTTCACCGCGCCGCGGGGCAAGACGATGGGACACGCGGGTGCGATCGTCTCCGGCAGCGCCGGCAGCGCCCAGGCCAAAGCGCAGGCGCTGGAGGACCGAGGGGTGCGCGTCGGCCGCACCCCCACCGAGGTGTCCGAGCTGGCAGGGGAGATGCTGGCGATATGAACCATCGACGCCTTTGCCTGATCAACCCGCCCGCCGCCGAGCGATGGGCGGCACGACTTTGGAGGGGGTTGATCTCGGCTTGACTTAGCTTGCGCAGGCGCTAGCGGTGGGTGTGGCAGTGACACTCACCGAGAAAGTCACCTTGCCGTTGAGCGGGTGGAGATCCGTCGCTTAGCAACCGCTACGCGATATACGAAGGAGGGATAGAGGGAGATGAGTGCCATAAACGCATCGACCGGGTATCGCGAAATCGTGAACCCGGAGACAGGGCGGATGTTCCGCGTCGGCGAGACGTCGAAGCAGCTGCTCGGTTATGACCGCAAGTGGGTCATCACGGCGGCCTGGATATGCATGTGCATGGCCGGGCTGCTCGAGTACACGTGGGCCGCGCTCAGCGGTTCGCTCGCATCCGCACACCACTGGGGATCAGCACCGGTCTTCTGGTTGTTCTCGTTCTACGTGGTGTTCGAGTCGTTCGTTCAGATCGGAACCGGTTTTCTCCGTAACCGGGGAATCTTGCCGGTGAAGCGAGCGGTGATTATCGGCGGTCTGCTTTGCGGGGTCATCTGCTACTTGATCACCGCCTACTCGACGAACATCTGGGAGGCGTACTTCGGTTACGCGTTCCTGGGCGGCATCGGCTCCGGGATGGTGTACTCCAGCTGCATCAACATCGTCGCCAAGTGGTATCCGGACAAGAAGGGCTGGCGGACCGGATTCGTGAACGGTGGCTTTGCCTATGGCGCGGTTCCGTGGATCATCGCCGTTGGCGGTTTCAGCTCCGCCTCCGGAATCGGCATTCTGTCGCCGTCCGCGGTCAAGGAGTTCATCCTCATCCAGGGCGTGGCGATGTCAGCCGTCATCTTCTTGGCTGCACAGTTCATGAAGGATCCGCCCAGGAACTGGTGGCCGGTGAGCGTCGATCCGCTCAACTGGGCCAAGAACAAGCGCACCGCGCGCGACCTGCTGAGCAACCCTCCGGCGTGGGACCATTACTCGCTGCGGCAGATGTGGTACACGCCCCAGGCCAAGTGGCTCGGGATCCAGTACTCGCTATTCGTGGGCTGCTCGCTGTTCGGGGTCGCGTATTACTACGTGTTCGGGACCGCCGAGCACCTGAGTTCGGTGGCGGTGGTCGCCGGGGCGGCCGGCTTCGCGTTGGCGGACGGCGGCTTCAGACCGGTCTACGGACTGATCTCGGAGTACATCGGACGGCGAAGGGTCATGTACTACGCCTACTCGCTCAACGTGGTCTTCCAGCTGCTGACGCTGGTGGCAGGCCTCAATCACATCGCGTGGATGTTCGCGGTCTGTGCCGTCGTGTCAGGCGGTCTCTCGGGAGCCAACTTCCCGATGGCCGCGGCGACCGTGGCCGACTACTACGGCGAGAACAACAACGCGGTCAACTACGGCTCGATCTATGCCTGGAAGGCGCTCGGCGGGAGCTTCGCCGGCGGCGTGGCGGCGCTGGTCATGACCGGCACGCTGTACGGCCACGCACACTTCCACTGGGTGCAGGGCTTCATCTTCGGGTCCGCTCTGGGTGCCTGTGCGGCAGCGATCGTGTACTTCAAGATCAAGCCGCCCACGAAGGAGCAGTGGCAGACGGCGGTGGCGAAGGCCGCCGCGGCCGAGAAGCAGACGGTGGCCCAGCGGGACAACGTCGCGGTCCGCTGAGGAAGATCCGGCCCGTCCCGGTGCCGTGAGCGCCCCGGGAATCGGTGAAG
>JBAVWI010000313.1:0-14812 GCA_049697735.1 Solirubrobacteraceae bacterium | reverse complement strand
CCGCCACGCCGTGTATGTCGAGCGCGAGGGCGCGGCGCCCAGCGATGGCCGCGTCCTGCCGGTCACCCAGCACCAGGTCCTGGACGGCGAGCCGCTGCCAGGCGATCCCGTCGGTGGGCTGGCGCTCGACGGCGGCCAGGAGATAGCGCCGCGCCCGCTCGCTGTGGCCCAGATGGATCTCGACCGTGGCCGCCGCCAATAGGCCGCGATCGGAGACCGGATCGAGCCGGTCTGCCTGCAGGGCATCGGAAAGGGCGGGGCGCAGGCCGGATCCGGATTGCGATGACGCGGCGAGCAGGGCGTTGCCGGCCCGAGCGGCGGCGAGCCGTGGGGTGATCACCGAGAGCGCGAACGCGGACAGGCCGACGGCGCTGATTGCCACCGCCGCCCCCGCCTTCCACCGCACCCGCGGCGATCTCGACGTTTCGACCTCCGCCGTCGCGGGCCCGGAGACACGCTCGACCCGGGACGCGCCGGCGAGCACGCCGAGGAAGAGCAGCGCCGGCAACGTGACCCCGGGGATCTGCCAATCCCAGTCGTAGAGCGTGTGCACGGAATAGATGACAGCTCCCGCCAGCAGGCCGGCGGCGAGCAGGCGATCGCCCGTGCCGGGACGGCCGCGTACGGACCGCGCGGCGGCGGCGAGCAGCAGTCCGATGGCGCCGAGCCCGAGCGCTGCGCCGATCACACCCGTCTCGGCGAGAAACTGCAACGGGACTGAGTGGGGCTGTTGAACCGACAGCTGGTCGCGCCGGTAGAGCAGGTGCACGACTGCGAACGAGCCCGCGCCCCAGCCGGCGATCGGGCGGTCGCCAAAGGCACGAGCGGCCTCCTTCCACCACACCCAGCGGTTTTCACTGTCGACCGAGAGCAGCCGCCCGGGGTCATTGACGGCTACGGCTCTCGTAGTCGTGAAGCTCTGCCAGCTGTGCGCGACCGTACCCGGGAGGCCCCGAGGAGACAGAGCGACGACGATCAGAAGGATCGCGACAAGACCGGCCGCGAGGCCGCTGCAGCCCATCCTGATACGTCTCGCCCGCGCGCGGGAGACGTTGGTGGCGCCCTCGTGCTGGATGACCTGGGGGGCGGCCAGCGCCAGCAGCACCATGCAGGCAGCGATGACCGCGGCCAGCTCGATGCCGGCCAACTCGCGATCACCGAGGTCGACGTTGATCGCGGTCAGCGAGTGGCTGAGCAGTCCCAGGACGACCGGCGGAGCCGCGCTCACGGTGGCCAGCGCGAGCCACACCAGTGAGTGCAGGCGCGCTCCACTCAGCGCGATGCCGACGGCGAGCCCAACCATCAGGGCCAGCGCCGCGCCGCGCGAATACGTAAACGCAATCGTGACCAGCATCGGCACGATTGCGCTGGCCGCGGCCGTCCGGAGGCGATCTGAGCGCTCGCGATCAACCGCCAGACTGAGGGCCAAGGGCACGGCGAGAGCGATGAACAGGCCGAGGGCGTTCCAGTATCCGAAGGGCTCCTGGAGGCGGGGGAGCTGTCCGGCCTGGTTCAGATTGAAGAGTCCGGTCAGGTGGAGTCCGGGTGCCAGCTTCTGGCCCAGGGCATAGGCGGTCACGGCCAGCGCGACGGCGAGAAAGCCTCCGACGGTGAGCTGGATCGCCCGGGGATGCGAGGCGCCGAAGGCGACCGCCAGGCCGACCACGAGGGCGTAGCCGAGGGCGCGGTTGGCCTCTGCCCAGGTCGAGTCCGGCGAGACGCTCCAGAGCAGACTCAGTCCGCTCCAGATCGCGAAGCCGATCAGCAGCGCCAGGCCCGCCCAGGCCTGGGCCGGAGCTCGCAGCACGAGCTTCGCATTCCACAACCACGCAGCCGCGGACGCGGCGGCGACGACCGTGAGCGCCAGCTGGAGGCGCTCCGCTGGGGCCGGGGCGACCGCACCGTGCGCGAAGGCGGCGTAGAGACAGGCCGCGAGCAGAGCCAACGCGAGCGCCGTAGCGGGCTCAAGCCGGCCGCGGACACCGGCTACCCGGGCGCCGGCGGGATCGTGACGAGCGGGGCGGGCGGCCGGGTCCAGCAGGCGCGCGGTGGCCATCGCGACGACGCTATCACGGGCTTTTACCCGCCCTGAGAAGGGCCTGAGACCGTCTAAAATGTAAGTCCTCAGTGACCGCTTGGCGAAGGGTCCGCAGCCCGGCTTTTCCGTCCGGGCCCTGCGCAACCATTCGCTGTTCACCCCTCGGCCGGTCCGGCGTCGAGCGGGGGCACCGAATGAGCGGAAAACGAGAGGAATTAGTACGAATGTCGCAAGCACCGCAAACCCAGATCACGCCCGCCACCCAGGCGGATGAAGGCCTGTCGATCCGTCGTCATCTGACGACGGCCGGCCAGCATCCCTACGACGCGGTCGAGTGGGATATCAGGGACGCGCGGATCGGCCACGGCGACAAGGTCTCCTTCGAGCAGCACGACGTCGAGTTTCCCAAATCGTGGTCACAGAACGCGACCAACATCGTCGCCCAGAAGTACTTCCGCGGCCAGCTCGGATCCGCTTCGCGCGAGCACTCGGTCAAGCAGATGATCGGCCGGGTGGCCGGGACGATCGCCGGCTGGGGACGCGAGCGTGGCTATTTCGCCACCGACGCCGACGCCGACGCCTTCGAGGCCGAGCTCATCCACATCCTCCTCCACCAGCTGGCCGCATTCAATTCGCCGGTGTGGTTCAACGTCGGCTTCGAAGAGACCCCGCAGTGCTCGGCCTGCTTCATCCTCAGCGTCGCCGACGAGATGGACTCGATCCTGGCCTGGAACACCAAGGAGGGCAATATCTTCCGGGGCGGGTCGGGCTCGGGCATAAACCTGTCGCGGATCCGCGGCTCGATGGAGCCGCTGACCAAGGGCGGCACCGCCTCGGGCCCGGTCAGCTTCATGCGTGGTGCCGATGCCTGGGCGGGGACGATCAAATCGGGCGGGAAGACCCGCCGCGCGGCCAAGATGGTCGTGCTCGACATCGACCATCCCGACATCCGCGACTTCATCTGGTGCAAGGCCAAGGAAGAGAACAAGGCGGCCGCCCTACGTGACGCCGGCTTTGACATGTCGATCGACGGCGAGGGCTTCTACTCGATCCAGTATCAGAACGCCAACAACTCGGTCCGCGTCAGCGACGAGTTCATGCACGCGGTCGAGAACGACGAGGACTGGCACCTGATCGCGCGTGTGACCGGCAAGCCAGTCGGCGAGCCGATCCCGGCGCGGCAGCTGATGAAGGAGATCGCCGAGGCCGCCTGGCGCTGCGCCGATCCGGGCGTGCAGTACGACACGACGATCAACGAATGGCACACCTGCCCGGTCTCGGGCCGCATCAACGCGTCTAACCCGTGCTCCGAGTACATGCACGTCGACGACTCGGCCTGCAACCTGGCTTCGCTGAACCTGATGAAGTTCCGCCGCCCGGACGGCACCTTCGACGTCGAAACCTTCAAGCACGTCGTCGACATCATCTTCCTCGCCCAGGAGATCGTGGTCTCGCCCTCGAGCTACCCGACCGAGGAGATCGCCGCCAACGCGCGCGCCTTCCGTCAACTCGGGCTCGGCTACGCCAACCTCGGCGCCTATCTGATGGCCGACGGCGTCCCCTACGATTCCGACCAAGGACGGGGCACGGCAGCGGCGATCACGGCCCTGATGACCGGTCGTGGTTATCTCGGTTCGGCCCGGATCGCGGATGCGATGGGGCCCTACGAGCGCTATCCCGAGAACCGCGACGCCCACAACGCGGTGATGGAGATGCACAGGGACGCCTCCTACGCCATCCCGGATGAATCCTGCGTGGATACGGCGTTGCTGGCTGCGGCTCGCAGCACCTGGGACGAGGCCGTCCAGGCCGGCGAGCGCCACGGCTACCGCAATGCCCAGGCGACCGTGCTCGCCCCCACCGGCACGATCAGCTTCCTCATGGATTGCGACACGACGGGGGTCGAG
The DNA here is from genome assembly GCA_049697735.1 of Solirubrobacteraceae bacterium. Classification (GTDB taxonomy): domain Bacteria; phylum Actinomycetota; class Thermoleophilia; order Solirubrobacterales; family Solirubrobacteraceae; genus Palsa-465. Next base: position 10,867 of record JBAVWI010000313.1, on the reverse strand, counting down.
CCGGACTTTTCCCTGGTCAAGTTCAAGGAGCTGGTCGGCGGTGGACAGATGACGATCGTCAACCGCACGGTGCCTCTAGCTCTGCAGACGCTGGGCTACAGCGATGAGCAGATCGAGCAGATCGTGGCCTACGTCAACGAACGGGGCACGATCGTGGGCGCTCCCGGCCTGGCCGAGGATGACCTGGAGGTGTTCGACGTTGCCGTCGGCGAGCGCGCCATCTCGCACATGGGCCATATCAAGATGATGGGCGCGGTGCAGCCGTTCCTGAGTGGCGCCATCTCCAAGACGGTGAACATGCCGCAGACGGCGACGGTGGAGGACATCGCCGATGCCTACCTGCAGGCGTGGCGGCTCGGCGTCAAGGCCCTGGCCATCTACCGCGACGGCTCCAAGACGGCCCAGGCCCTGCGCACCGACGCCCAGCAGGGCGTCCCGGCGGCAGTCGACACCCAGGCGGAGATCGATAGAGCTGTCGCCCAAGCGCTGGCCGAGGCTCCGCCCAAGCGCCGCCGGATGCCGCGCGAGCGCCAGTCGATCACGCACAAGTTCTCGATCGGCGGCCATGAGGGCTACATCACTGCCGGCATGTACGACGACGGGACGATCGGCGAGATCTTCCTCACCGATATCGGCAAGGAGGGCTCGACGTTGCGCGGGATGATGAACTCGTTCGCGACCGCGATCTCGATCTCACTCCAGTACGGAGTGCCGCTCGAGACCTTGGTGCGCAAGTTCAGCTACATGCGCTTCGAGCCGGAGGGCATGACCTCCAATCCGGAGATTCCGTTTGCCAAGTCGATGCCCGACTACATCATGCGGTGGCTGGCCTCACGCTTCCTCGACGTCGACCTGCAGGAAGAGCTCGGGATCCTCACCAAGGAAGTCCGGGCCCGCAAGGCGGCCGAGGACGCAGTCAGCTCCCAGTACGGCGATACGGCGGGGCCTACGGCCGTCTCGGCCGCGCCCGAGACGCCGCGTCCGGCCACGGCTGCGCTCACCGATGATCCGCCTGTTCTGCCGGCTGTGAGCAACGGCCTCGATCTCGGCCCGGCCTGCCAGCAGTGCGGCGGGATGATGCAGCGCACTGGCAGCTGTTACACGTGCGGGAGCTGCGGCTTCAACACCGGTTGCGGTTGAAGTAGGCCGCGAATCAACCCTGCGCAGGAAAGGTCCCGGCTCGGGGGCGGGTTAGGTGGCGGCGGCACGCCGATAGCGTGCGACGGCCAGCGGCGCGAACACGGCGATGATGACCAGCGCCCACACCACCGAGCCCCACACGTAGTTGCCGGCCGGCGAGCCGATCCAGAGGTGGCGCATGGCATCGACGACGATCGTGAACGGGTTGACGTTTGCGAAGGCACGCAGCACCGCGGGCATGCTCTGCACGGGCACAAACGCCGACGAGATGAAGGTCAAAGGAAAGACCGCGATGAAGCCCATCGAGTTGGCTGACTCGGGCGAGGAGACGAGCAGCCCGACCAGGGCAAACACCCACGAGAACGCGTACCCGAACAGGAGGAGAACTCCGAAGCCGCCGATCACGTCGAGGACGCTGGCGTTGAACGAGAAGCCGATGATCAGCCCGGTGACCACCAGCACCACGACCGAGAGTAGGTTGGTGACCACATCGGACAGGGTGCGGCCCGCGAGCACGGCCGGTCGCGCCATCGGCAGCGAGCGAAACCGATCGATCAATCCCTTGTGGACGTCCTCGTTGAGGCCCAGCGCGGTGACGAACCCGCCGAAGGCGATGTTCTGGACGATGATCCCCGGGATCAGGAACTCGACGTAGGGAATTCCCTGCGTGTTGATGGCGCCGCCGAACACGTAGCGAAACAGGAGCACGAACATGATCGGCTGCACGGTGAAAGCGAGCAGGAGATCGGGCGACCGGGGCAGCCGCACCAGGTTGCGCTCGGCGATGATCAGCGTGTCGCTGACCAGCCGTCTCACTGCGCCTCCTGTGGGTCCTGCGCCTCGGCATCCAAGGCGGCGTGGCCAGTCAGGGCCAGAAAGACATCATCGAGCGTGGGACGGCGCAGAGAGATGTCGTCGACCCCTACATTCGCTTCGCTGAGGCGCTTGACCGCCTCGACGATGACACCGCGCCGGCCGTGCACGGCCGCCGAGACCACCGCTCCCTCGAGCTTGGGCTCATCGTCGGTCATCGGCGCCAACGCGGAAGCGGCCGCCTCGCCACGGGAGGAATCCTCGAGCCGGACCTCGAGCCGCTCGCCGCCAACGCGGTCCTTGAGCTCATCTGAGGTGCCGCGAGCGATCACCTGGCCGTGATCGATGACGATGATCGAGTCGGCCAGCCGGTCGGCTTCATCGAGGTATTGCGTGGTCAGAAGCACGGTCGTCCCCTCGGCCACCAGCTGCTCGATCGTCTCCCACAGGCTCAGCCGGCTACGCGGATCAAGTCCCGTGGTTGGCTCGTCGAGAAACAGCACCGGCGGCCGGGCGACGAGCGCAGCGGCCAAGTCGAGGCGGCGGCGCATGCCGCCGGAGTACGTCTTGACGGGCCGGTTGGCGGCCTGGTCGAGCTCGAAGCGATCCAGCAACTGATTGCCGCGCTGTTTAGCCTGCGCCCGCGGCATCCCGTAGAGACGGCCCACCATGGTCAGGTTCTCCAGGCCGGTCAGGTTCTCATCCACGGCCGCGTACTGGCCGGCGAGGCCGATCTCCGAACGCAGCGCGGCGGCGTCGCTGACTACGTCCAGCCCCGCCACGGTGGCGGTGCCCGAATCGGCGCGCAGCAATGTGCTCAGGATTCGCACGACCGTGGTCTTGCCGGCACCGTTGGGCCCCAGGAGACCGAGCACGGTTCCTCGCGCCACATCGAGGTCGACGCCGGCCAGGGCCCGCACGTCCCCGAAGGACTTGGTCAGCCCGCGCGCCACGATCGCCGGCCCAGCTCCGCCGTCGGTGGTCATCGGGACCCGTGAAGCCTGGATCGGTTCGGCCATCCTCTCAAAGGTACGTGATCATGATGCGGCGCTCCTGGCCACGAACCAGCCTGAGTAGGCTGCACCGAGGTACGTACAGCTTCGGAAAGGCAGTCAACCTGATGGATCGCAAGTGGTGGACCCTCGTCGCCGTCTGCGTCGGCACCTTCATGCTGCTGCTGGACGTGACGATCGTCAACGTCGCCCTGCCCGCGATCCAGGTCTCGCTGCACTCAACGTTCAGCGATCTGCAGTGGGTGATTGATGCCTACTCGCTGATGCTGGCCGCGCTGCTTCTGACCACGGGATCGCTGGCTGACCTGTTCGGTCGCCGGCTGGTGTTCATGATCGGCCTGATCATCTTCACCGCCAGCTCGCTGCTCTCGGGAGTGGCGTCCGATCCCTTGTGGCTGAACCTGGCCCGCGGCGCGCAGGGTGTCGGCGGGGCGGCCATGTTCTCGACCTCGCTGGCCCTGCTGGGCACCGCCTTCCAGGGCCGCGAGCGCGGCGTCGCCTTCGGCGCGTGGGGAGCCATCACCGGCTTGGCGGTGGCGATCGGCCCCGTGGTGGGTGGCGCGCTGACCACCGGCCTGTCCTGGCGCTGGATCTTTCTCGTCAACGTCCCGATCGGCGCAGTCGCGCTCGTGCTCTGTCTGCTGCGTGTCGATGAGTCGCGCCAGCGAGGTGCCCGCCGTCCCGATCTGCTCGGGGCGCTGACCTTCTCAGGCGCCCTCGCCGCGCTGGTCTATGCCCTGATCAAGGGCAACACCAAGGGCTGGGGCTCAACCGAGATCCTCGCCTGCCTGATCGGCGCCGGGCTGCTGCTGACCGTGTTCGTGATCATCGAGATCGTCAAGCGTGACCACGCCATGTTCGATCTCGGCCTGTTTCGCAAGCCGACCTTCACTGGTGGCTTGATCGCGGCCTTTTCGCTCTCGGCCGGTCAGTTCGCGCTGCTGCTCTATGTGACCCTGTACTTCCAGGACATCCTCGGCTACTCGGCGCTGCAGACGGGCTTGCGCTTCCTGCTCCTCTCGGGCGGCATCCTGCTCACCTCGACGCTGGCCGGCCGGCTGACTGCCCGCGTGCCGATACGGCTTTTGGTCGCTCCCGGCCTGGCCATGGTGGGCGCCGGTCTTCTCCTCCAGCGCGGGCTGGCTCCCAGCTCGGGCTGGACTCACCTCATTCCCGGCTTCATCCTCGGTGGCGCCGGTGTCGGCATGATCAACCCCCCGCTCGCCTCCACGGCGATCGGCGTGGTGGCGCCCGAGCGAGCGGGAATGGCCTCGGGGGTCAACTCGACCTTCCGCCAGGTTGGCATCGCCACCGGGATCGCCGGACTGGGCGCGATCTTCTCCCACGCCGTCCGCACCAAGATCATCTCGCTGCTCAGCGGTGCACCGCACGTCTCCGGCCGAGCCGCGCACGCCCTGGCCGAAGGCGTCGCCCAGGGTGGCGGCGCTCGGACAGGTCTGGCCGCCCTTCCCGCCCAGGCCCGGCCGGTGGCCGCTCATGCCCTGCGGGCGAGCTTCGTCGCCGGCCTCAACGAGATCTTCCTGATCGGCGCAGTCCTCTCGCTGGTCGCCTCAGTGCTGACCTTGATCCTGATCCGCAGCAAGGACTTCGAGGCCAGCGCCGCCCGCGGGCCACAAGCGGCCTCGCCGCAGGCCGAACTCGCCGCGGGCTGAAGCGGCCACGCCAGCCAGCGCCTTCGATAGACCCAGGCTGCCTTGCACAGCGGTATGTTGAGCCTGTGGCGACTGGCTTGGGCCCCCCGCGAGCGGCGTCACCGTCTCGTCCGGCGGCTGGCCGCGTCGCACTGACCGGCGCCCTGGCAGTAACCCTCCTCGCTCTGGCCGTGCGGCTGGCGACGGCGACGACGCAGAGCTTCTGGCTCGACGAGGCCTACACCGAGCACCTAGTCCATCTCGGACTGGGCACGATGCTCAGCGAGATCCCGCGCACGGAGTCGACGCCCCCGCTCTACTACCTGGTCGCTTGGGGCTGGACCCATGTGTTCGGATCCGGGGAACTGGCCCTGCGCTCGGTTTCGGCGCTGGCCGGCACGGGGACTGTCACCTGCGCCTACCTACTCGGGGACCGGCTGGCCGGTCCCCGGGCGGGGCTGATTGCTGGAGGGCTTCTCTCCCTCTCCCCGCTCATGGTCTGGTACTCCCAGGAGGCACGTGCCTACGCGCTGGCAGCGTTCCTGGCCACGGCCTCGCTGCTGTGCCTGATCCGCTACCTGGACTCCAGGCGCTCCGCCTGGGCGGCGGCTTGGGCGACCACGGCGGCGCTGGGGCTGTGCTCGCACTACTTCGTCGGCTTCGTGGTCCTACCCGAGGTCGCGTGGCTGCTCTGGCGCCGGCGCGCGCAGACCGAGGTTCGCGTCGCCGTCGGGGTCGTGGTGCTTGTCGCCGTCGCGTTGCTGCCCCTCGCCCTGGCCCAGCACGGCACCGGTCACGCTGACTACATCGCTCAGGGCAGTCTCGCCACCCGTACGCTCCAGGTGCCCAAGCAGTTCCTGATCGGCTATGTCAGTCCGGTTCAGGTCCTCACTACCGCGCTAGCCGCGGTGCTCGTGCTGGCGGGCTCGCTCTGGCCGTTGCTTCGCAGCCGGGCCTGGGCTGCCACCCCGGTTCGAATCACGCTCACGGCCGGGCTGACCGGAGTGCTCGTGCCGCTCCTGCTCGCCCCGCTGGGGTTTGACTTCGTCGATACCCGCAACCTGCTCCCCGCGCTGGTCCCGCTGCTGGTCGTGGCAGCGGTCGGCTTTGCCTCGCCGGCGGCCCGCCCGTGGGGGCCGTGGGCGGCCGGAGCACTTGCAGCTCTGTTCGCGGCGGTGGTCGTCGTCGTCAACGCCGACCCGCGCTACCAGCGATCTGACTGGGGCGGGGCCAGCTCGGCGCTGGGCCCAGCCCGGGTGACGCGGGTGATCGTGGTCAGTCCCGGCAACGGGCTGTTGCCGCTGCAGGCTTACCAGCCCACGATAAGGGTGCTCGGGGCGCCGCTCGCGGTGCGCGAGATCGACATCGTCAGCGTCGCCCTCCCGATCGAAGGCTCGGGCCTGGGTCCGGTACCTCCGCCGCCCCCCCAGCCGCAGATCCCGGCCGGCTTCCATCCTGCCGGTACCGTCCACAGCCGCGGCTACACGCTGCTGCGCTATCGCTCGGCGCGCCCGGTGATCGTCTCCATGCCCGAACTCGTGCCGCTGCATCCGGGGCTAACGGGCGCAATCCTCGTCCAGAGCGCCGGGAGGCAGTCACCACGGCCGTAGCGCTTGGAGATGTACCCAGCCGCCCTCAGCCCAGGATCGGAGTCTGTTTGCGTCACGTTGGTTCAAGACGGCATGAGCCTCGGTTTATCGAGCCTTTATCTCCGCCCAGCACCGTGACCGAGCGCACGTGAAAGCCGCATCTTCAGTGGGGGAGTCAGCTCCAGCGGGTCGGCGATGGCCGCTCCAAGCCGTCGCCGGCGTCGTGCTGATCACAGCGCTCACACTCGCGGGCTTCTCCGTCTCAAACCAGGTGGACCCCGCCGACTCCGACCCACCGCGGGCCGTCCAGGCCACGGTCACCCTCAGGCCCGGCGTTGCGCCCGCGTCGGTCCCCCGGGGCTTCTTCGGCCTCTCGACCGAGTACTGGACGCTCCCGGTCTACGCCCCTCACCTGGCGGCCTTCGCACGCGTCCTCGGGCTCCTGCACGTGCGCGGCTCGGGTCCGTTCGTGCTCAGGATCGGCGGTGACTCGGCCGATCACACCGTCTGGACGACCGGGGCGCGACGATTGCCGGCGTGGGCACTGCGCCTCAACCCGCGCTGGACGAACGTGGCCAGCCGGCTCGTCCGTCGGCTCGGGCTGCGTCTGATCCTCGATCTCAACCTGATCACCGACACTCCCGCCGGCGCCGCGCGGTGGGCACGCGCGGCAGCCCGAAGGTTGCCGCGCGGGAGCATCGCCGGCTTCGAGGTCGGCAACGAGCCCGATATCTACAGCCACACCTTCTGGGCGGCGATGACTGCCGGCAAGATGATGGGCGATCAGCGCCTCCCGCCGGCCCTGACCCCCGCCGCCTACGCGGCCGACTTTCGCGCCTACGCAAGCGCGCTGGCCGGTGTGTCTCCGCGCGTGCGACTGATCGGTCCGGCGCTGGCCGCCCCCCGCACGCACTGGCGATGGATCTCGACCCTGCTCGCCTCCCACCCTCCGAACCTGGGCACGCTCAGTGTCCATCGCTACCCCTACACGGCGTGCACGCGCCACCCGCGCTCGCCCGTGTTCCCGACGATCGCGCGGCTGCTCAGTCCGGCCGCCAGCACCGGGATGGCGGCGAGCCTCGTGCCCGCCCTCGCCGCCGCCCACCGCGCCGGCCTGCCGCTGCGGCTGACCGAGCTCAACTCAGTGACCTGCGGGGGCCGACGGGGAGTCAGCAACACGTTCGCGACCGCTCTGTGGGCGCCCGATGCCCTTTTCGCGCTTCTCCGACGGGGCTTGACCGGCGTCAATCTCCACCTCCGCGCCAACGCCATCAATGCCCCGTTTACGTTTGCCCGACGGGGATTGTCGGCTCGCCCGCTCGTCTACGGACTGCTCTTGTTCACTCACACGCTAGGGCCAAAAGCCCGCCTGATTGCCGTTGGCGCACACGCCAGGCGGGCCTCGCACCTCGTCGTCTGGGCCGTCCGGACCGAAGGCAGTTGGCACGTGCTGCTGATCGACAACGGATCACGCCGGGTTCGCGTCACGCTCGCGCTGCCCAGCACCGGTCCGGCGGCCGTGCAGCGCCTGCTGGCTCCTTCGCCCCGGGCTGAGTCCGGTGTCACGCTCGGGGGTCAGTGGCTGGACCGCCAGGGCGAGTGGCAGGGCCGCGCCAGCCACGAAGTCGTCTCGCGCAGTCGGCGGGGGTACGTTCTCACTCTCCCCCGCTACAGCGCCGCGCTGGTCAGCGCCGGATCGCTGTCCTGAGGACGGGCCCCAGGATGACCGTCCAGTTTGAACCTGACATGCGCTCGGCAGCGGCGCACGCGGGGGCGCCGCTCTACTTCCCCGTCCAGGCCGGAGAGGTGCTCGTGCAGACCGAGGATGGCGTGACGCGCTTCCCCACCGAGCCACCGCCCGGTACTGAGCATCTGCTCGGATCCCTGGGCTCGCGTCCCTGCGTTGGAATCGATGTCGAGGACGCCGAGCCGACCGGGCGCCTGCGGCGGGTCGGACTGCGGGAACTCCACCGCCTCGTCTCAGAGCTGGACTGGTCCCTGGCCAGCCGAGCGGTCCAGATCGTGGCCTGGGATCGAAACCATCGCTTCTGCGGTCGCTGCGCGACTCCCACCGAGCCAGACCCGGCCGAACGGGTCCGGCGCTGCCCCAACTGCGGCCTGTCGGCCTATCCCCGGCTCACGCCGGCGATCATCGTCCTGGTGACCCGGGGCGAGCGCGACGAACAGGCGCTCTTGGCCTGGGGACGGCGCCACCGCGGCCGGCACTACTCGACCGTTGCCGGGTTCGTCGAGGTCGGCGAGAACCTCGAGGAGGCAGTCCGGCGCGAGGTCCGCGAGGAGACCGGCATCGAGGTTCGCGACATCACCTACTTCGGATCGCAGCCGTGGCCGTTCCCGAGCCAGCTGATGGTGGGCTTTCGGGCGCGCTACGCCTCGGGCGCGATCTCAGTCCAGGAGGACGAAATCGTCGACGCGCGCTGGTTCGGGCCCGAGGACGTCGACTCCGTCACCGCCTCCCGCGGACGGTTTTCAATTGCCGGCTGGCTGATCGATGGCTGGATCGCTGAGCAGCGGGCGGGGACGCCGCGCGGCTCATCGACCGGCCACGCGACATAGATCAATGCGACGGCTCGAGCGCCGCGCCCGCGGCGGGTGTCGCCTCGGCGGACAGAGAAGCCTCCGGGGCGGGCACTTCAAGCGCGCGTCCGGAGCGACCGGCGGCGAGCAGGGCGACTAGGACCAGGCCCACGCCGACCAGCTGCAGACCGGTTGGCGATTCGCCGAAGATGAGGGCAGCGAGAACTACCGAGCCGACCGGCTGCACGGTGAGCAGGATGGAGGTCAGCGCCGCCGGCAGGCGCGGAAGCGAGGTGGAAATCAACAGCCAGCCCACCACCTGTGAGCTCAGGGCCAGCAGCACGAGCCATCCGGCTCCCGGCCAGGTGGGCGCCAGGTGGGCGTCCCCGACGATAAGGCCGACGAGCGTGCAGAGGATTGCCGCCACCGCGGTTGCGTCGCAGAGCGGGCCCGCAGGACGTCGCAGATCCGCGCCGGCTCGCCGCAGGAGAAGGAGAAAACCCACGTAGGCGACTCCGGCACCGAGACCGAACAGGGTGCCGCGAGTTGGATTGTGGCCGTAGGCGCCGTGCTCGATCGCCCCCGAGATCAAGAGCACTCCGACCAGTGAGACCGGCAGTGCCACCAGCACGGCGCGTCCTGGCCGCTCGGCGAGCACCATCCAGGCGACGAGGGGGACGAACACGACCTGGATGTTGGCCAGGACCGTGGACAGGCCGGCGCCGACGTCCCCGATCGAGTGGTGCCAGAGGAGCAGGTCGGCGGCGAAGAACACCCCAGCAGCGAGCCCGGCCCGGCGCTCCGCCCAGGGCCGAGGGCCAAAGCGCCGCCGCTCGACGGCGGCGAGGAGGACGAGAACGGGGAGGGCATAGAGGCAGCGGAAGATCGCGGCCGTGGAGGGCGAAGCGTGACTCAGGCGGACGAAGATGGCCGAGAAGGCGATCGTGAACGCCCCCAGCAGCGCGCACAGCCGTTCGCGTCCCTGCACCCACCCGAACAGGCCGGCGCCAGTGGCGAAAGTGACCCTGGTCATGGCATCCGTCGTGTCACCGCGTGCAGACCACGAGGTCCTGCCAGCCGGTCACCGCGCGGGCCCGGATGTCGACCACGTTCAGCTGGCGACCCCACACTTCGCGCAGGTAGTCATGGCCGTGGAAGGCCAGCCCATATTCCGACCCCACGCCGGGCAGCTCGCCCGCCGTCCACAGTGACCGGACATAGGGGGTGAACACGAAGTCCCGGGTCCGCAGGGGCTCGCGCGCGAACACCTCGGCCGAGCACCACGAGGACCTCACCTGCCCGGTACGAAAGGCCTCGAACGCGGAAGCTCCGTGGACCGAGAGCAGCGCTACGCCTCCCGGGGCCAGGATTCGGCGCAGCTCACGCAGCCACCGCTCCTGGAGCCCGCGACCGAGATGGCTGAAGACAGACACCGAATAGACGAGGTCAAAGCGCTCCGGAGCAAAGGGCAGCGGTGGCTCAAACGAGCTCACAAACCAGTCGCCGGCGGGGCGATGAGCTCCCGCCCACTCCACAGCCGCCCGGTCGACGTCACACCCCACGCAATGCGCGCCCGGGCACAGCCGGGCGATGTGCGGCAGCACCCGGCCGGCGCCACAGCCGAAGTCAAGGACCGACCTGAGCCGCTCGGGATCGCGGCCGGTGCTGCGCAACCCATCCGCCAGCTCCTGCGCAGCGCGGCGGCCGCCGGCGAGATACTCGGTCGCACCGGGTGCTCCGGCGCGCGCACGTAGGCGCCGGGGCGGCAGCGGATCGGCCCCGGCCTCGGTAAGCATGCGGCGTCCGGCGCGAGGCATCCGGTCGATCAACTCGCGGGTGCGGCGGAGCGCCCACCCCACGGCGAGTGGCGCCCGGGGATGGGGACTCGCGATCACGGGCGCCTCTCCGGGGATGGGCAGCGACGACTTGTCGTGCCGGATGACAGGATGGCCGCCGATGTTGGCAGAGTCAGAACGCGAGCTGATCCGCCGGCGCTGCCAGGCGGTGCTGACCGAGAACTGGCGGGAGGGAAGCCGCCTCGGCGACGATGTTCCCTTCGCCTACACGTGCCCGAGCCCGGGCCATTACCCGTGGCAGTGGTACTGGGACTCGTGCTTCACGG
>JBAVWI010000312.1:0-1557 GCA_049697735.1 Solirubrobacteraceae bacterium | reverse complement strand
CGCAAGCTCCTGCGCCCGGGCCTGCTCCTCGGCCTCGCGCCGCGCCTGCTCCTCGGCCTCGCGCCGGGCGCGCTCCTCGGCCTCTATGCGCTCGCGCTCGAGCCGGGCGGCCTCCTCCTCGGCGCGGAAGAGACCGTGGCCCTCGGACACGACGTCGCCGATCGCGCTTGTGATCGCTGCGCAGGAGCGAATCGCATCGTCGTTGCCCGGGATAACGAAGTCGATGCCCTCGGGATCGCAGTTGGTGTCGACGAGCCCGATGATCGGGATCCGCAGGCGCTGGGCCTCCCGGACGGCAATCGCCTCTGTCTTGAGGTCGATCACGAAGACAGCGTCGGGAACCCGCTGCATGTTCTTGACGCCACCCAGGTTGGCGCGCAGTTTGGCCAGGTCAGCCTGAGCCGCCATCCGCTCCCGGGTCGGCAGCAGCTGAAGCTGTCCCTCGGTCTCGTAGCGCTCAAGGTCGTGCAGACGCTTGATCCGCAAGGAGATGGTCTGGAAGTTGGTCAACAGGCCGCCGAGCCAACGATGGTTGACGTACGGCATGTCGGCCGCCGAGGCGATGTCCCTGACCGCGTCGCGGGCCTGCTTCTTGGTGCCCACAAACAGCACTGTGCCGCCCCGGCGCGAAATGCCGGCGGCGAACTCGCGAGCCCGGTTGAGGAGCTCCTCGGTCTGCAGCAGGTCAATGAGGTAGATGCCGTCGCGCTCTCCGAAGATGAAGCGCCGCATCTTCGGGTTCCAACGGCGTGTCTGGTGGCCGAAATGTACGCCGGCCTCCAGCAGCTCTCTGAGTCCGATTTGAGCCACGGTTACTGCTCCCTTGTGAATTTTGTTGATACGGCCCGGGAGCGCCGGTGACCCGCAAACCCGGGCAGATGCCCGAGCAGGGTTGCGGCCCGCGCTCACGGGATTGAGGAAAGAGTTCCTCTCAGTCTACGAAAGTTTTTGCCCTCGGATCCGTTTTAGGTGGCAGTGGTCGTCCTCGTCCCTACCACCGGGGACGTCCGCGGCGCGAACCGAACCCCCTTCCCCTACCTCCGGTGGATCGGTTCGCAGGCAGTTCGGCGGGGCGGCTTTGGACGGGCCGCCCCGCCGCTATTTATCCCCAGGGCTCCGCTCCGTGCGCGTACTAGGCCGACTCGGCGCGGGCCAGGGCCGCGGCCAGATCAGCCGGTAGCTCTGAGCGCACGTCCACCTCGGCCCCCGTCACCGGGTGCTCGAAGGCCAGACGGGCGGCGTGCAGGAACTGGCGGGTGAGTCCGTACTCGCCGGCCGTCCCATACTGGGGATCGCCGCACACCGGGTGCCCGATCGCCGCCAGGTGCACCCGGATCTGATGGGTGCGGCCGGTCTCCAGGGTCACGCGCAGCAGCGCCGCCGCCGGCAGTTGGCGCTCCAGTTCGAAATGGGTGCGCGCCTCGTGGGGAGCATCGGTGTCGATCGACATCAGCACCCGGTCGCGGCGATCGCGACCGATGGCAGCATCGACTGTCCCGGTCCGTGCCTCGGGGTGGCCGGCGACGAGGGCGACATATTCGCGGCGCAACGCCCGCT
>JBAVWI010000311.1:0-6387 GCA_049697735.1 Solirubrobacteraceae bacterium | reverse complement strand
GCGGGTCAGCTCCGCCCCCTCCTGCGATGCGTCTTTGCCGTTGGGCATGACGCCCCGATCGAGCATGGTGACGAAACCGCGGCGCTCCTGGCGCTCGGGACCGGGGCGGTCCTCAGCCACGGCACCGCCGCCGCACTCTGGGGGATTGGTCCGGCTCGAGCGCGCGAGGGCCCCGTCCACGTTGTGACTGCGGTTCACGCCGCGAGCCCACCCGGTGTGCGAGTGCACAGGACTCGGATCCTGGCGCCCCCCGACGTGCGGATACACAAGGGACTGCCAGTGACCTCACCCGCTCGGGCGTTGCTTGATCAGGCCGAGACGGTGACGTCCCGAGAGCTCGAGCTGGCCTTTGACCAGGCGTTGATCGCGCGGATCATGGGACCGGCTGAGGTTTGGGAGCTCGTCGGCCGGGCCGCCGGCAGACATGGTTCGGGACGGCTGCGAGCCCTGCTCCAACGCCAGCGCGGGCCCATGCTGACTCGCTCAGAGGCGGAGGAGCGATTCCTGGCGCTGATCAGAGAGGCGAGACTGCCCGAGCCCGAGACCAACGTGCGGATCCATGGCTTCGAGGTCGACTTCCTGTGGCGCGAGCAGGGAGTGGTGGTTGAGATCGACGGCTTCCGCTTTCACTCCAGCCGGCGCTCGTTCGAAAACGACCGCCGCAAGGACGCCACGCTGCAGGCGGCGGGTCTGCTGACGATGCGTGTGACCTGGATCCAGATGCAGAGCGAGGCGTATGCGGTCATCGCCCGGCTGGCCACGACGCTCGCCCGCCGGGGCTAACGCCCGCCGGCGTCGGCTAGGAGCCGGAGGTCGGAGGCTCGGGCGGCTCCCCCGAGGCCCCGGGCGGCGGCGTGGTAGCCGTGCCCGCGGCCGGAGGGGCGGCCTCGTCGGCTGCGGCCTGGCGGCCCCGGGACGGAAAGGGACCGTCCAGCTTCCAGGCCGAGCCGGGCCGCGCCGGCAGGAGGAGCACGATCAGGAAGCCGACAAAGGTCAGCACGAGGCCGAAGGTCAGCCCGACGCGCTCCGTGTAGCCCTTACGGTCGGCCAGCCAGGCCGCCCCGGCGCACGAGAGCAGCCACACGAACAGCAGGTAGAGGGCCTTGGCGCCGATGGTGGCGGCGTAGATGGTCATGGGGCGATACCGATCATGGCGGCGTAGATGGTCATGGGGCGATACCGATGCCAGCGTCGAGGGTCATGTCAGGTTCCCAGGTAGGCCCGCTGGACCTCAGGATCGTCACGCAGCAGGGCGGAGTTGTTGGCCAGCACGACCCGGCCGGTTTCGAGCACGTACCCGCGCCCGGAGACGTCGAGGGCATAGTTGGCGTTCTGCTCGACGAGCAGGATGGTGACGCCGTCTCGGTTGATCTGACCGATCGTCTCGTAGATGCGCTGGACGAGGATGGGCGCGATCCCCATCGAGGGCTCGTCGAGCATGAGCAGGCGCGGACGGGCCATCAGGGCCCGCCCGATGGCGAGCATCTGCTGCTCGCCGCCCGACATCGTGCCCGCCTTCTGCTTCTCGCGCTCGTGCAGGCGGGGAAAGAGCTCAAACACGCGCTCGAGGTCATCGGAGATGCCCGAACCTCGGCGGTGGTGGGCGCCGAGATCGAGGTTCTCGCGGACTGTCATGCGAGGGAAGCAATGGCGGCCCTCGGGCGACAGGGCGATCCCGTGCCCGACTATCTCGTGGGCGGGAACACGGGTGATGTCGATCCCCTGGAAGGTGATGCGGCCGGCGCGGGCCGGCGTCAGGCCTGAGATCGAGCGCAGGGTCGTCGACTTGCCCGCCCCGTTGGAGCCGATCAGGGTCACCACCTCACCCTCTTCGACGGTCAGCGACACTCCCTTCAGAGCCTCGATCGAGCCGTAGTAGGTGCGGATCTCGTCGACTTCGAGCAGCGCCATCAGCCCGGCTCCTGCGCCGCGTCCTGCTTGCCCAGGTAGGCCTCGATGACCCGCGGATCGGCGCGCACGTCGCTCGGCGGTCCCTCGGCGATCTTCTCGCCGTGGTCGAGCACTGTGACGCGCTCGGACACGTCCATCACGACCTTCATGTCGTGCTCGATGAGCAGGATGCTGAGCTTGAGGTCGTCGCGGAGCTTGCGCATGAACTGGGTCAGCTGCGCTGACTCCTGCGGGTTCATGCCCGCCGTGGGCTCGTCGAGGAGGAGCAGGGTCGGCTCGGAAGCCAGCGCGCGGGCGATCTCGATGCGCCGCTGGTCACCGTAGGAGAGCTGGGCCGAGAGCTGCTCGAACGAGTTTGGCTGCAGGCCGACGTAGCCGAGCAGCTCGCGCGCACGCTCGCGGACCTCGCGCTCCTCCTTGCGCACCCAGGGCGGACGCACGATCGATCCCAGCAGTCCGGCGCGCATCCGCGCATGGCGCCCGATCATCACGTTCTCGAGCGCGCTCATGGCCCCGAACAGGCGGATGTTCTGAAACGTCCGCGCCACGCCCAGGCTGGTGATTCTGTCCGGGCGGGCGCGGCTGATATTGCGCCCGCCGAACAGGATCTGACCGCTGGTCGGCTTGTAGAGCCCGGTGAGCATGTTGAAGAGCGTCGTCTTGCCCGCGCCGTTGGGGCCGATCAGAGAGACGATCCCGAGCTTCGGGATCTCCAGGGAGACGTCGTTGACCGCCACCAGACCGCCGAATTCCTTGGTCGCGTGGTCGACCGTCATCACCGCTTCGACGGGCGGCGCGCCGGGAAGGGTGGCGGTCACTCCGCCGCCCCTTCGGCGAGCTGGGCATCCTCGGAGCCGACCGAGCTCATCTCGAGCTGGTGGCGCCGTTCGGGGATCAGCCCCTGGGGACGCAGGATCATCACCAGCACGAGCAGGAAACCGAAGATGCCGAACTCGATCTGGGTCAGCGAGAAGTTCAAACCCAAGCTCTGGGGCACGGTGTTGAGCACGTCGGGAATCAGATACTGGTTGATGTAGCCAAGCAGCAGCCCCCCCACCACCGCTCCCCAGATCGAGCCCAGGCCCCCGATGATCACCATGGCGAGGATGAAGATCGAGAAGCCGAACTGGAACTGGCCGGCGTTCACAGTCGTGTAGTAGGTGCCCAAAAAGGCGCCGGAAATGCCACCGAACATGGCGCCGATCGCGTAGGCCGAGAGCTTGGTCCGCACGAGGGGGATCCCCATCGAAACGGCCGCCACCTCGTCCTCGCGCAACGCGACCCAGGCCCGCCCCAGCCGCGAGTCGCGCAGCCGCAGGTTGACGAACAGGACGATCATCAGGATCGCGAAGATCAGCCAATACCAGGGTCTGAGATCGAGCAGGCTGAACACGCCGATGCCCGGGAAGTAGGGGGCATCCACGGCGCTGATGCCGAGGTTGCCGGCGGTCAGGGTCATCCCCCCGCCGAGGCTGACGCTCTGGCCGTTGACCGCCACCACCTGGATGATCTCCCCGAAGGCGAGCGTGACGATGGCGATGTAGTCGCCGCGCAAGCGCAGCGTCGGCAGGCCGATGATCATGCCCGCGATCGCGCAGATCAGGGCGGCGGCGACGAGGATGAAGAGGAAGTTGAGGTGGATCCCGGCCTCGGTCGCCGCGATCCCCGAGACCCCGACGTGCACGTGGGCGTTGAAGAAGAAGTCAGAGCCAAACCAGCCCAGCGAGTAGGCACCGAGGGCGTAGAAGGCGACGTAGCCGAGGTCGAGCAGACCCGCGAAGCCGACCACCACGTTGAGTCCCAGCGACATGACGGCGAAGGCGACGGCGATGATCGTCGCGTTCATGAAGCCGCTGGTCTTGGCGAAGAAGAAGGGGAGGAAGATCGCCAGCACGATCAGGGTCACGGCCAGGGCGCGTGAGAACCAGGGCGGCAGCACCTTGTCGATCGCCGCCCGCCACTCCGAGAATTGGGCCCTGAGCTCGCTCATCCGGCCTCGCGTGTCTCCTCACCGAGCAAGCCTCGAGGCCGCAGGATCATGATCACGATCAGGTAGCCGAACACGACCGCCTCGGTCCACTGCGGTCCCAGCCGGGAGTCCGACAGTGCTTGGATGACGCCGATGATGAGGCCGCCGAGCACGGCGCCGCGAACATTGCCGATCCCGCCCATGACAGCGGCCGTGAAGGCGATCAGGCCCGCCTGGAAGCCCTGGAAGTACCAGACGTTTGTCTCGTACAGGGCGTAGATGAGGCCGGCCGCGCCGGCCAGCATGCCGCCGAGCAGGAAGGTCAAGGAGATCGTCGCGTTTACGTTGATCCCCATCAGGCGCGCCGCCTCGGGGTCCTGAGCGGTGGCCCGCATCGCGCGTCCGGAACGCGTACTTGAGATGAACCATGCCAGTCCCAGGACGAGCGGGATCATGACCAGGATGGCCAGGATGTAGCCGCGCACGATCGGCACCCCGGAGATGCTGAACACAGTCTGGCTCTCGTGGATCAGGTCCGGTACCCCCTGGGGCGATCCTCCGAGCCAGAGCAGACCAACGTTCTGAAGGATGAAGGAAAAGCCGACCGCGGTGATCAGCGAGGCCAGCTTGGGAGCCGCGCGCAGCGGGCGGTAGGCGACGCGCTCGATCAGCACGTTGAGCGAGCCGCACACCGCCATGGCGACGATCAGGGTCACGACGAGGCCGGCGATCAGACCCAGCGGGCCGGTGCTCAGCCCCAGCCCGAGCGTGCCCCAGAGCCCCGCGGAGGTGAACGAGCCGATCATGAACACGTCGCCGTGGGCGAAGTTGATCAGCTCGATGATCCCGTAGACAAGTGTGTAGCCGATGGCGATGAGCGCCCAGATGGCGCCGTTGGAGAGCCCCTGGACGAGATTGAAGCCCAGGTGCGAAAGGTCGTGGTGGATGACCGGATGGCCGTGGACCAGGCCGGCCTGATAGCCGTGGGCGAGGTCGCGGATCCCGTAGTAGATGGGCAGAACCGCGAGCGCGACGATCAGACCCCAGCGCCCGGCGGCGCGGCGCACCGCGACCAGGGCCCGCATCTCGGGGACCGGCAGGCGGGTCAGGGAATCCGTGGCCAAGGCTTAGTCAAGAACGGTGAGGACGAGAACGGCCGGGGAGGGCGCGCGTGGCGCCCTCCCCGAGACCGGCTAACCAGGACCGAGAACCGCGCATCCGGTTGCGATCACTTCTTCACCGTCTTGGTCGGCGTGATCGTCTTGTAGAACACGGGACTGCCGCTGGCATCGACCTTGTAGAGGCCGTAGGACTTCAGCGTCGTATCGCCGTTGGCGTCGAACCCGTAGGTCCCCAGCACCGAGCTGCGGCTCTTGGTCGCGAACAGGGCCGCCAGGACTGCGGACTTGCTCGCCGAGCCCGCCTTGGCGATCGTGTCGAGGCCCAGCTTCATCGCCTCGTACCCGTAGATCGCGTATGGATCGGGCGACGCACCACCGAACTTGGCCTTGTAGGAGGCCAGGAACTGCTTGCCACCCGGATAGGCGGCCAGGTCCAGGGTCGCCACCGTGCACTGAATCAGCGGATCGATGGCGGCGGGCACGCCGCCGGCCTTCTGACTGGTGTAGGAGCTCGTGCAGGCGCCGTCAGGGGCGAAGATCTTCGCCTTGGGCAGCGCCGCGTGGACATCCTTGGTGAGCTGAACCGCACCATTGGAGACGATGCCCGAGAAGAAGAAGCAGTCCGCTCCCTGTCCCTGGATCGTGCTCGCGTAGCTGCGGAAGTTCGGCGCCGTCGGATCGATCCCCGTGTTACTGGTGATGGTCACGCCGTAGAACCCCTTCTCGAGTCCGAGCAGAGTGGCCAGACCGGCCCCGTACGCCTCCTTGTCGTTGGCGACGGCGACCTTCGTACAACCGGCATTCTTCATCGCGATCAGGTCGGCCGCGCCCTGAATCGAGTCGATCGGCACGATGCGCG
This sequence comes from Solirubrobacteraceae bacterium, assembly GCA_049697735.1. Lineage (GTDB taxonomy): Bacteria > Actinomycetota > Thermoleophilia > Solirubrobacterales > Solirubrobacteraceae > Palsa-465. The sequence continues at coordinate 527 of JBAVWI010000311.1, read as the reverse complement.
TGTAATTGCGCTTCCCCGTGGGGTAGTACTTCTGCGGCTCACCCGGCGCACTGCCCGGGAGGTTGGTGGTGAGACCAACGTACGTGTTGGCGGGGCTGTCCATGGGGATTCCGGCCTGGTTGAGGATCGGGATCGAGACCTCACTGGCGCCCGAGTTGAACTCGCCGATGTAGTAAACGGCCTTGGGGTCTGCCGCGGCCTTGCGGGCGTTGGCGGCCGTCTGGCCGGGATCCCACTTGCCGGCGGCGGCCGTGGAGTCATCGAGTGACTGGTAGTTGACCGTGAACTTCCCGGCCTTGCCACCCGCCTCTGAGAGGGCCAGCTTGATGCCGTTGACCAGCGGGCCCGTCTGCGCCGACGAGGCACCCTGGAGGGGGAGACTCGAGTAGATGTCGATGGAGTTGCCACCGCTGCTCGAGCTGCCACCGCCGCTTGCCTTGCTGCTGCTACTGCTGCTGCTGCTCCCACATGCGCTCAGCGCAAGGATGGAGGCCACGATGAGCCCACCCCGCCACGCCTTGCCGAGA
>JBAVWI010000310.1:0-14003 GCA_049697735.1 Solirubrobacteraceae bacterium | reverse complement strand
ATCGGCGCCAGCGCCTCGATGACCTCGCGCAATGTGCCTTCGTCGCGGTCGGCGTCGGCCTGCCCCACGTGGCCAGGCGGGCCTGGGCCGGTACTCACGCAGGCACGCGTTCGAAGATCGCCGCCAGGCCCTGACCGCCGCCGATGCACATCGTCTCCAGGCCATAGCGGCCCTCGCGACGATCGAGCTCACGCAGCAGGGTGGCCAGGATCCGGGCGCCGGTGGCGCCGATCGGGTGGCCGAGCGAGATCCCCGAACCATTGACGTTGACGCGCTCCAGGCCGTCGGGGAGATCCCACTCGCGCAGGACGGCGAGCGCCTGGGCGGCGAAGGCCTCGTTGAGCTCGATCAGGTCCATGTCGGCCAGTGACAGCCCGGTGCGGCCAAACAGCTTCGCCGTGGCCGGGACCGGCCCGATCCCCATGGTCCGGGGAGCCACCCCTGCCACCGCCCAGCCGACCAGCCGGGCCAGCGGCCGCAGGCCAAGCTCAGCCGCGCGGTCGGGGTGGGTGACCACGCAGACGGCGGCGCCGTCATTCTGGCCGCTGGCATTGCCCGCAGTGACGGTTGCCTGGGGGTCCTTGCGGCCCATGACCGGCCGCAGCGCGCCCAGACCCTCGAGCGTTGCGTCAGCCCGCGGGTGCTCGTCGCGCTCGATCGTCCGGGTGGTGGTCTTGCGATCCCTGACCTCGACGGGGACGATCTCCTGGGCGAAGTCCCCGCGAGTCTGGGCGTCGACCGCGCGCTGGTGGGAGCGCAGGGCGAGCTCGTCCTGCTCCTGGCGCGGAATCGAATACTCGCGGCGCAGGTTTTCCGCCGTCTCGATCATCCCGCCGGGCACCGGGTAGTTCGCGCCCCCGGCAGTTACACGCCCGCGGACGAGACGGTCCTCGAGCATGGCACCCCCCGAGCGCGCCCCCCAGCGCAGCGCCGTCGAGTAGAGCTCGGTCTGGCTCATGCTCTCCGCGCCTCCGGCCAGAACGACATCGGCGGCTCCGGTCTGGACCTGCATGCCGGCCTCGATCACGGCCTGCAGCCCCGAGCCACAGCGGCGGTCGATCTGCAGCCCCGGGACCTCGACCGGCAGCCCCGCGTCCAGGGAGGCGATCCGGCCCAGCGCCGGGGCCTCGCCGTTGGCGTAGGCCTGGCCGAGCAGGACGTCGTCCACCTGCTCCACGGGCAGCCCGGTCCGCTCGATCACGGCCTTGATCACCGTCACCGCCAGTTCGGTCACCGGCACATCGCGGAACACGCCGCCGAAGCGGCCGACCGGAGTGCGCAGTGGCTCGCAGATCAGCGCCTCACGCATGAGTCGGCCAGCTTAGCCAACACCCTTGACCCTCACGTCACGTGAGGCATTACGGTGACCCGATGCGAACCGTTGGTGACGTTTCCGAGCTGACCGGTGTGACCGTCCGCACCCTGCACCACTACGACGAGATCGGCCTCCTGCGCCCGAGCGGGCGCAGCGACGCGGGCTACCGGCTGTATGCGCATGCCGACCTCGAACGGCTACAGGAGCTCCTCGTCTGGCGCCAGCTCGGATTCTCGCTGACCGAGGTTCGTGACTTGCTCGATGACCCCGCCTACGACCGAGGAGCCGCACTGCGGCGTCAGCGCGAGCTGGTCGAGCTCCAGGTGCAGCGCCTGGGCGCGACGGCTCGCGCTCTCGACGCGGCCCTCGCCGCCCACGAGACCGGAACCACCCAGAAGGAGACGACGATGTTCAAAGACTTTGATCCCCACGAGTACGAGGACGAGGCGCGCGAGCGCTGGGGCGACACCGACGCCTACAAGGAGTCGGCCCGCCGTGCGGCCTCCTACGACGAGGCGCAGTGGTCGGCGATCCGCGCCGAGACCGAGCGGCAGGTGTCGGACTTCGCTGCCGTGATGGCGGCGGGCGAGCCGGCTGAAGGCGAAGCGGCGCGGGCCGTGGCCGAGCGCCATCGTCAACACATCACGCTCTGGTTCTATCCGGTCAGCCTCGCCATGCACCGCAACCTGGCCGAGATGTACATCGCCGATCCGCGCTTCGGGGCTAGCTACGACCGCGTCGCGCCGGGGCTGGCCGCCTACGTTCGGCGGGCGATCCTGGCCAACGCCGACGCCCAGGCCCGGGCCGTCGACGAGACGGTCAGTCCGTGATGGCCACGTGCCCGGGTTGGGCGGCCACCCGGCTCAGCCACGACCGCAGCGTCGGGTAGCGCTCAAGAGCAAAGCCGCCCTCGGGCGCGACGTGGGCGTAGCCGAACAGGGCGATGTCGGCGATCGAATACCGCTCGCCGACCAGGAACTCGTGCTGACCAAGATGGCGCTCGAGCGCGTTCAGGGCGCGATAGCCGGCCTTGACCTTGCCCTCGCGCTCAGCCTCGGGGGCGTGGATGCCACCGAGCTCCCAGAAGCGGACCACGGCAATGTTGGGCTCCACGTCGTACTGCTCGAAGAACATCCATTGCAGGACCTGCGCGCGCTCGAAGCCGTCGCTGGGGAGATACTGGCTGCCCTCGGCGAGGTGCCACAGGATCGCGCCGGATTCGGCCAGGGCGCGACCGTCGTCGAGGACGAGCGTGGGGACGCGGAGGGCCGGGTTCAGGTCGCCCAACACCTCGGGCCGATCCGAACGGTCAAACACGTCGAGCTCACGGCGTTGGTACTCGAGTCCGAGCTGAGCGAGCAGCAGGCGAACCTTGTAGCAGTTGCCCGACAGGGCGTTGTTGTAGAGCAGCATCGTGGGGCGAGAGCCTAATCTGCTTCGATGCCCCAGGCCGGCGAGGTCGCCGATACCACCCCTTCGCCCGGCGCTGTCCCGGCGCCGGAGGCGCGTCCGCACCGTCCTCTGCTGCTGCGGGCTGTCGTGTTCACCGTGGGGGCATCCAGCCTGGGCGCGGAGATCTCCGCCGCTCGCCTGCTCGCGCCCTACTTCGGAGCCTCGACGATCATCTGGGCCAACACGATCGCCACCGTGCTGATCGCCCTCTCGGCCGGCTACGCGATCGGCGGCCGGATGGCCGATCGCCGTCCCACCCTGCGCGGACTGTGCACGGTCGTGCTCCTGGCGGCCGTCCTGCTCGCCATCGTTCCCTTCGTCTCGGGGCCGTTCTTGCGACTCTCGGTCGCTGCCCTGGGGTCGCTTTCGGTCGGGGCCTTCCTGGGCTCGCTGGCCGCGGTCCTCGTGCTGGTGGCCGTACCGGTGATGCTGCTGGGCACGGTCGCGCCCTATGCCAATCGCCTGACCGTGGCCAGCCTGGCCGAGACCGGGCGCACGACGGGTGGCCTGTACGCGATCTCGACCGTCGGGTCGCTGGTGGGGACGTTTCTGGCCGCGCTGCTCCTGATTCCGTTGATCGGGACCCACCGGACGTTTCTCGTCTTCGCCCTCGCCCTGGCTCTGGTGGCCGCGGTGGGCGTGGGCTCCCGCCGCTATCTGATCGTGCCGCTGGCGGTGGCGGCATCGCTGGCCATTCCGCCCGCGGCGATCGGCGCCGACGTCACGGGCGGACGCGTCATCTACGAGACCGAAACCGCCTATCAGTACGCCCGGGTGGTTCAGTTTCAAGACGGCGTGCGCTGGCTTCAGCTCAACGAAGGGGTGGCGATCCACTCCCTGTATCAGCCGGGGAGCTTTCTCACCGGCGGCTACTGGGATGACTTCCTCGTCCTGCCCGGGGCGGGCGGAGTCGCCCCGCCGGGCCGGATCGCCATCCTCGGGGATGCCGCCGGGACGATTGCCCGCGCCTACGGGCACTACTTCCCGCGGACGCGGGTCGACGCGGTCGAGCTCGACGGTGAGCTCTCGAAGATCGGACGCCGTTACTTCCATCTCAGCGGCCCGCGTCTGCATCTGTACACGGCCGACGCCCGGCCCTGGCTACAGGCCAGCCACGCTCACTACGACGCGATCTTCCTCGACGCCTACCGCCAGCCCTACATCCCCTTCTATCTCCTCACCCGCGAGTTCTTCTCGGTGGTTCGCCAGCACCTGAGCCCGGGTGGCGTGGTGATCGTCAACGTCGGGCACCTGCCCGGGTCCGACGCGCTGGAGAAGGTTGTCTCGGCGACCCTGCACGCCGTCTTCCCGGTCGTCGCCCGAGATCGCTTCAGCGCCGACAACTCACTTGTGCTGGCCAGCCGCCGCCCCGTCTCCAGCACCCGGCTGCTGGCCGCCCAAGCCCGAGTCCCCGTCGGGCTGCGCTCGCTGCTGGCCGGGGTCAGCGGCCGGCTGGGCCCGGCGCTGTCGGGCGGGACTGTCTACAGCGACGATGTCTCGCCAGTCGAGTGGCTGACCGACCTCTCGATCATCCGCTACGCGGCCGGGGCCCGCTGACGCTCAGGCGACCGGTTCGCGCTCGGGCGCGGGTAGCACGGCCGGTTGCGGGGCGCGAGACTGACGGACACGGACCCCGCCCTTGGGTGACAGGGTGATGGCGCGGAACTGGGCTTTGGCCAGCCGGTCGTCGACGGGGGTTAGCTGGGTCCGCTCCAGCACCCGGCCGAGGATGATCCGCATCTCCATCAGCGCGAAGCTCGCACCCAGGCAGCGCCGGGTACCGCCGCCGAACGGAACCCAGGTGTAGGTGTCGGGTACCGGAGACCCACCCACCCCCAGGAACCGCTCGGGCCGAAAGCGGGCCGGCTCGGGGTAGAGCTCGGCGCGCCGATGGATGGTCCGAATCGACGGGTTGATCTCGACTCCCGGCGGAACCTCGTACGGGCCCAGCCGGAACGGCTCCTCGCGCACGACTCTTCCCACTCCGGGGATCACCGGGCGGATCCGCAACGCCTCCTTGACGACCGCGTCCAGATAGCGCTCCTCTCCCCCGCGGGCGAGACCGAGCACCCGCTCGTCGTGCAGCAGCAGGTCGAGCGTCCAGGCCAGGCCGGTAGCGGTCGTCTCGTGGCCGGCCAGGAGCAGGGTGAGCAGCTCATCGCGGATCTCACGATCGTCGAGCGCGCCCCCGTCCTCGTCGCGGGCGAGGAGCAGGGCTGAGAAGACATCGTCGCGCTCAGCCAGGTCGGGCGCCTCGCGCCGGCGGGCTATTTCCTCATAGAGGATCTCGTCCACGGCCCGTTTGCGGACCTCGAACTCGAGCGCCCCCCGGCGATCGCCGCGGCCGCGCGTCAGCGCCGAGACCATCAGCATCCCGCGAGGTCGGGCCAGGGGCTCGACCATCGCGCGCAGCCGTCCGCGCAGCCGCGCTTCGGCGGCTCCGGGCTCGTAGCCGAAGACCGCGCGCAGGATGATCCGCAGGGTCAGCGACTGCATGCTCGGCAGCAGCGGGAAGGGCTGACCCACCGGCCAGCTGTCGATCTCGAGGTCGGCGGCGGCGCGCATGGTCTCGGCGTGGGCCGCCAGCTGTCGCCCGTGGAAGGCAGGCAGCATCAGCTTGCGGTGACGCAGGTGCTCGGCGCCGTCGAGCAGCAGTACCGAGCGCTCGCCGAGGATAGGCCCGAGCAGGGCGTTGGCCTCGCCGGCGTGCAGCTGGGCATTTGATCCCTGGAAGACCTGCTTGAGCAGCTCGGGATCGAAGACCATGACAAAGCGCTCGTCAAACAGCGTCGCGAACGTGACCGCATCGCCGTAGCGCCGCCGGCAGGCTTCCAGATAGCGGGCCCCGCCGAGCAGGAAGCCGACGGTCTGCAGCACTCGGGGCAGACGCGGGCCGGGGGGGAGAGGAGCGGTTGTCATCGTGGCTCGATCCTGCCATACCGCGGCCGGCGCAGAAGACCTACACACGGGGCTAACCGGATCGCCGCCCGGCGTTTATCCGTCCCTTAGCCCCGCCCGGTTGCGTCCCCGGTACGGTCACCAGGGGGCGAGAGCGGGCGCGCGCACAGCGCCCGCTGTCAATCCAGACCAGCCTGGCCACCGTGCCTACATGCGGGAAAACTTCTTGATATTCGGGAGTCCGACGATCGGCGAGGACGAGATCGCCGAGGTCGTGGCTTCCCTGCGCTCGGGCTGGATCGGGACCGGACCCAAGGTCGGACGCTTCGAGACGATGCTGACGGAATACGTCGGCGCCCCGCACGCCCGCTGTGTCTCCTCGTGCACCGCGGCGCTGATCCTCGCCCTCCAGGTTCTCGGGCTCGGAGCGGGCGACGAGGTCCTGGTACCGGCCATGACCTTCGTCGCTTCGGCCAATGCCGTCGAGCACGCCGGGGCGACCCCGGTGCTGGTCGACAGCGAGCCCGGCACGGGGCTCATGGACCTCGAGGCCGCCGAAGCGGCGATCACCGAGCGGACGCGCGCGATCATGCCCGTCCACCTGGCCGGGCGCCCGATGGACATGGATCGCCTGGCTGCCCTGGCCCAAAGCCACGACCTGCGGGTTGTCGAGGACGCCGCGCACGCCATCGGCGCCGAGTGGCGTGGGCGTCGCATCGGGGCATTCGGGAACGTCACCGCGTTCTCGTTCTACGTGACCAAGAACATCTCCACGATCGAGGGTGGAGCCCTGCTCACGGCCAGCGCTGAGCTCGCAGAGGAGGTCGAGCGTCTCGCCCTGCACGGACTCAGCCTCGGAGCCTGGCAGCGCTTCTCAGACGCCGGCTTCAAGCACTACGAGGTCGTTCGCCCGGGCTACAAATACAACATGACCGACGTGCAGGCCGCCCTGGGCCTGCACCAGCTGCCCCAGCTCGACGCCTGGATCGATCGCCGGGCCGAGCTCTGGGAGCGCTACGACGAGTTGCTGGCCGATCTGCCGCTGGCCACGCCGCCGCCGGCCGAGCCCGACACCCGCCACGCCCGCCACCTCTACCAGATCCTGGTCGCCCCGGAAGCGCCTCTGGACCGCGACGCGCTCCTGGCCGGGCTCCACGCTCGGCGCATCGGGACCGGCGTGCATTACCGCGGCGTGCACCTGCATCCCTACTATCGCGACCGCTACGGCCTGACCGGCGAGGACTTTCCCGTCGCCAGCTCGATCTCCGAGCGCACGCTGAGCCTGCCCCTCGATCCCAAGATCACCACGGCTGACCAGGACGACGTGGTCGCGGCGCTGCGGGAGCTGCTCGGTCAGTGAGCACCTCGGAGTACCCGGTGGCGGGGGTTGGCCGGCGTCCGAAGATAACCGTCAGGGGTCGGGTGCTCAGCACCGAGTCCATCATCCTCGGCGCGCTGATCGTGCTCGCGGCGGTGATTCGGATCGTGGTCATCAACAACCAGAGCCTGTGGGCCGACGAAGCGCTGACCGCCTACGAGATGCGGCTCCCGTTCGGAGCCATGCTGCACACGGTGACAACGGTCGAGGTCACGCCGCCGCTGTACTTCGTCGTGCTCTGGGTGTGGGCAAAGATATTCGGGGCGGGTCCGGTGGCCTTGCGAGCCGTGTCGGCGATCGCCAGCGTGGCGCTGGTGCCGATCGCCTACGCGGCGACGCGCGAGCTCGTCTCGCGCCGGGCGGGCCTGGTCGCCGCGGCACTGATGACGGTCAATCCCTTTGTCATCTGGTTCGGCCAGGAGGCCCGTTCCTACATGCTGCTGGCCGCCCTGACGGGCGCCGCCCTCCTGGCCTTCGCGCGGGCGCTCCGAGCTCCCACGCGCCGCAACCTGCTCGCCTGGACCGCGTTCTCGGCCTTGGCCGTCATGACCCACTTCTTTGCCGGTTTTGCCATCGCGCCGCAGGCGGCCCTACTGCTCTGGCGCCATCGGACTCGAGGCGCCGCGGCGGCGGTGGCAGTAGTCGCGGTGGCGCAGCTGGCCATGCTCCCCTTCGCGATCGCCGACACCTCGGCCAGCCACGGCACGGCATGGATCGCAAGGGTCCCGCTCACCCACCGGATCTCGATGGCCGCCGTTGAATGGGTGGCCAGCAATCTCTACCGGCGGACTACGCTGCTCGACGGGCTCGCCCTGGGCGCGGTCCTAGTCGTGGTCACGCTGGGCCTGTTGCTGCTGGGCACCCGGGCCGGTGAGCGGCGACGGGGTGCCCTGATTGCCTTCGCGGTGGCGGCCTGCGTGATCATCGGTCCGCTACTCCTGGGTGCCGTCGGTCAGGACTACTTTCTGTCGCGCAACGAGATTCCGGCTCTGGTGCCGGTCATGACCGTCCTCGCCGCGGCGTGCACCGCGCCCCGGCTGGCCCGGGTCGGGGCAGTCCTGGCTTTGCTCCTGCTGGCCGGCTTCACCGCCGCGGCCGTCGAGGTCCAGACCCACCCCTTTCTCGAGCGGGCCAACTGGCGCGCCGTGGCTCGCGTGCTGGGTCCCGCCGTCCGTACACGGGCAGTTCTGGCCGCCGACGGGACCACCGCACAGCCCCTGAAGATCTACCTGCCCGGTGTCAGATGGGCGCAGCCCCGGACCCGGCGCGTCCTGATCAGCGAAGTGGACATCGTCGGTGCCACCAAGCGCATCGCCCTGGCCAGCGAGCATCCCAGCGGCCCCGGCTCGGCGCTTGAGGCGACCAATCCACCCGGAGATCACGTGGACAAGAGTCGACGTCCCCGGGGTGCCCCGGTGCCCCGGAGCGTCGCCCCGCCCGGGACCCGGCTGCTCGCCCGGATCCGGGTCGCCAACTTCGTCGTGGCCCGCTTCCTCCTCGATCGTCCCCGGTGGGTGAGCATCGCCTCGCTGGGCCGGTCCGCGCCGCGGTATTTCCGGCACACCCCGGCCGCGCTGCTCGTCTTCGTGCAGCCTCGCCGACGCTAGTGGGAGGCCCACTAGTCGGCCGCAGCCACGCCGGCCGCCGCTACTGACGCCAATATGACTGAGGCGCCGGTTTAATTCGGTTCCTTGCCTCGCGCGTCTTCTGCTTTCGTCCTCGCTTTGGCTCTTGTGGGCCTGCTGATGGCCCCCGCACTGGCCCACGCCACCCTGCTGCGCAGCAACGACTCGCCCTTTCCCTCGAGCTCATTGATCCGCGGCGCCAACTGGACGAGCGCGCGCTACGCGCCGCCTGCCAATCAGGTCGGGGACATCCTGCCCACCGTCTGGGCGAGCGATGGCAATCAGTACACGATGATCGACGACGGGGAGAGCGACGTCGGCTCCACCGAGGTGTGGAAGCAGTCTCTGGCCCGGGTGATCGGCACGCCGCCACACATCCGCATCGTCCACGTCGGTGATCCGACCCACCCCTCCCCCCACACCTTCGCCGAGATCAAAAAGAACCCCTCGCTGTGGGCGGGTCCCCTGGGGCCCTACTACTCGAGCGGTCTGGTCGCGGCCCAGGGGGTCCTGTTCGCGACCCAGGAGAACGATTGGCAATGGGGGATCAACGCCCCTTTTACCGGGCTGGCCGGGATCGCCTACTCATCTAATTACGGCGAGACGTGGCAAGCGGGGGGACACCCGTTTCCGGCCCCGCTGGGCAACATCAGCTGGGTGATCAGGGGCGAGGGCGGCTACTACACCGACGGTTGGGTGTACGCGCTCGCCACCGCGCGCGAATTCAACGCCGACGTGCTGATCATGGGACGCAGCCGGCCAGACGTGGCCGACATGACTGATCCCAGCAAGTGGCAGTGGATCTCGGCCATGCCGGGCGGGGTGCCCCAGTTCGGCTCGGATGTGACCGCCGCCGCTCCGATTGCCAATTGGCCAGGTCACATCACCTACCCGCAGATGGCCTATGACTCGCCGCTGCACCAGTACCTGCTCACCTTCACCTGGTCCTATGGGGCCACGCCGCCCGGCATCTGGAAAAACGGCGCCGAGCTGGTGGTCCTGACTGCGCCGCACCCCTGGGGGCCGTTCTCGTTCGTGGCCCGCGAGCCCTACTTCGGCCCCACCAACGGCTACGGCGCCGGCTTTCCGGTCCGGTGGATCAGCCGGGACGGCCGCTCGCTGTGGCTGAAGTGGGCGGCCAACTTCGACGGTTGTGCTCCCCATCTCGATTGCTCGGGGGCCTACGGCTTCAACTACCGCCAGCTGCATTTCACTGTCGCCGCCCACCACTGAGCCGGTCTCGGATCCGCCACTGGCGGGTCCGGCGCCGGGGGTTTCGCCAGCTGGTAACCCAGTGCTCACACAAGCCCAACCCACCGCCACTGGACGCAGGTCATCGTCGCTGGCAAGATGGCGCACACGATGGACACTCCCCGGCGCACGGGTGAAGTCCAGCTCAGCGTGGTCGTCCCGGTCTACGCCTGCGCGGGCTGCCTGGACGCACTCCACGAGCGGCTCACCCGCAGCATTGCCGGCCTCACCGAGAGCTACGAGCTCGTCCTCGTCGACGACCGCAGCCTCGACGACGGCTGGAGCGTCCTGCAGCGTCTGGCCAGAACCGACAGTCACGTCAGGGCGCTGCGCCTGAGCCGCAACTTTGGCCAGCACGCGGCGATCACCGCCGGTCTCTCGGAGGCGCGCGGCCGCTGGGTCGCCGTAATGGACTGTGATCTGCAGGAGGCGCCTGAGGACATCCCCCGCCTGTGGGCGGCTGCCCACGAGGGCTTCGATGTGGTTCGCACGGTCCGGCGGGAGCGTCACCACCCCCGCCTCAAGCGGTGGGGGAGCCGGCTCTACCGTCGGCTCACGCTTGAAACCGAGACCTCGCCCGACTACAGCACGCTGAGTTTGATCTCTGACCGGGTCGTACAAGCCTTCCTGCGCCTGCGCGACAAGGACCGTGAGTACATGATCGCGCTGGACTGGCTCGGCTTTGACTCAACCACGGTCGAGATCGAGCACTCAGCGCGACACGAGGGCAAGAGCGCCTATACCCCCGGCCGCCTGGTTCGGGTCGCGCTGGATGGGATGTTCTTTCGCAGCACGGTGCTGCTGCGGATGGTCGTGCTGGTCGGGTTCGTGGTCGCGGCCGTGGGCGTCGTGCTGGCCCTGTTCGAGGTGGCGGATTACTTCGTCGAGCCCAACCAGACAGTTCCCGGGTACACGAGCCTGGCCGTGCTTCTGCTCGTCCTGGCGGGGCTGATCCTGGTCAGCGTGGGCGTGGTCGGCCTGTATGTGGGTCGGATCTTCGACCAGGTCAAGGATCGCCCGCTGTTTTTGATCGACGCGCGGGCCGAGGGACCCCAGTCGCTGGAGGAGTCGGTCCCCGCGCTCAGCTCCGTCGCGACCGAACCGCCCGCGGCTGAGGGTGCCACGGGCGCCGAGGGTCGAGGACAAACACCTTCTCCCGACCTCCAGGGATCGTGAACGCCGTCACGATCGCCTCGCCGTAGGCGGCCATCAGCCGGTCCAGGGCCGGCTCGTCAAATCGCTCCTCGTGACCGGCGCCGGATTCGCCGCGCCCACCCGGGTCGGTTCCCCGGCGCCCGAGCGCAGCGAGCCACGGCAGCCGGCTGCTGGAAAGATTGCGGATCGGCTCGGCGACGATCACCCGCTCTCGGGCGGCGCCCAGCATCCGCTCCACGATCGTCTCGGCCCCGGGGAGGAAGTGATACAGGCTGGCCTGCATGATCACCACGTCGGCCTCGGGCAACGGGTCCGGGCCCGGGAGCTCGAGCACGACGGCTGTTGCTCCCAGGCGGCGCAGGCGATCCACGAAGCCGGGATTGACGTCAGCTCCCGTATAGGCGCCGGCGCGGCCGCGCAGGTAGCGACGATAGAGCGCCCCCGGACCGGGGCACAGCTCGAGCACCGAGCTGCCGGCCGGAACCTGCTCGGCCACGGCACGCAGGCGAGCGCCGTAATGGCGACCGTAGAGGACGCGCATGACGAGCTCATAGCCTTGGGCGCTGCGGTAGACCAGGCTGGTGGAGTCGCTCACGCGTCAGCTGCCCCAGGGCGGGAGCCCGGCCGCGATCACGTTCGCTCGGAGGCTCGCTGGGACGCCGCCGCCTTGGGATCAAGGTCGGCCAGGGTCAGGAGCTGAGCGGGGGGCCCGTGGAACAGCTGCTGCGAGGTCAGCTCGAGGTCGGGTCCGACATGCAGCAGCTCTCCCGGCGTGACCGCGCGCCAGCCCGAATCCTCGTCCATGCACTCCGAAGCCACGATCACGGCGGCGCGCTGGCGCAGGTCGCCGGACCGCACGCGGATGCTGCCGCGCGCGCTGGCGTGCTCGAGATGCCGCGCCCCGCTGGGTCCGCCCGGAACCCGCTCGAGCACGTGCAGCTCGTGGGTGTCGGGATAGCGCAGCGCCCATAGCTCCTCGGGCGTGATGAGGACGAAGTTGAGCGAGAGCACCGGCAGGTGCTCGGCAACCCAGCGGCAGGCGGTGGCGATTCCCTCGCCGACCTCGCCACAGCGGGCGATTTCCCGAGTCATGAGGGCGAAGAAGCGTTCGGAGTCGGTGTCACCGGCAACCATGGACATCGCTTCGCCGAGCTCACGCTCGAGGGCGGGCACGTCTCCGATCACCCCGTTGTGCGCGAACAGGCGCCCGGACTGCTCGAAGGGATGGGTGTTCTGGACCGTGAGGCCGCCGTTGGACGCGTAGCGCACGTGGGCAACGAAGGTGCGCGACTTCACCTCCCGCGCCTGCCGGGCGAAGTCCTGGTCCTCGTAGGCGGCCAGCGGTTGCTTGTCGACCACCGGCCGGTCGTGGCTGTCAAACCGGCCGAGCCCGGTGCCGTCGGGCTCACGCCGGCTCTGGGCGGCCAGCGAATCGGACGCCTCGAGCAGCCAGAAGGTCGCCGACACGGGCTCGCGCCCGCCACTCATCCCGAACAGACGGCACATGGTGGTGCGACGGTAGCGCGCCGAGGCCGGCCCAGGCCATCTGTCAGAGTAAATTCAAACTGGCCTGCGATCTTGGACAAGGCGTTCGAGAAAAGGCGGTTGTGAATCATGAGATTTCTGCGTACAGCATCGACCCGGCGGCTACTGGCCGCACTCGCTGGTCTCGTAGTGGCAATCGCGGCCGGAGGTGCGATCGCGGTCGCCGCTTCCGGCACCGGGCCGGTGCCCAAGCCCCAGCGGCTTGCCACAGCCGTCCGCGCGGCGCTGGCCGCGCCGGCTGTCAAGGGCATCTCGGCTGACATCACCTTCACCAACCGCCTGATCGACTCCTCCGCCCTGCAGGGCTCAGACCCGCTCCTGACGGGGGCCACCGGTCGTCTGTGGGTGGCCAAGGACCGTCTCCGGCTCGAGCTGCAGTCAGCCAACGGGGACGCCCAGGTGGTGGTCAACGGCCGCTCGTTCTGGATATCTGAGCCGTCCACGCACACCGTCTACCAGGGCACCCTTCCGGCTTCCACGGGTGCGGCCAAGAGCAAGTCCAGCGCCACCAAGAAGGCCGACGCGCTGCCCACCATCGCTCAGATCCAGACCGAGCTGAACAAGCTCATGGGCCACGCCAGCGTGTCCGGGGCGACCCCGAGCGACGTCGGTGGCCAGCCCGCCTACACGGTCAGCATCGGTCCCAAGCACTCCGGCGGGCTGATCGGCTCGGCCCAGCTGGCCTGGGATGCTGTCCGCGGCGTGCCGCTGCGGATCGCCGTTTACGCCCGCGGAAACACCAGCCCGGTGCTCGAGCTCAAGGCGACCAACGTCACCTACGGCGCCGTGCCGGCTTCAAGTTTCGCCGTCTCGCCACCGGCCGGCTCGACCGTGGTCAAGATCGACACCGGAAAGATCGCCGCCAAGGCCGGCAAGGCTGCCAAGGGCAAGCATGCCAAGCAGGGCACCGTTCACGGTGTCGCTGCGGTCCGGGCCAAGCTGCCCTTCGCGCTCGCCGCGCCCAAGAGCCTGGTCGGTCTGCCCCGGCAGAGTGCCACGCTGCTGAGCATGGGCGGCAAGCCGGCAGCGCTGGTCACCTACGGCCAGGGCCTGGGCGGCATCGCGGTGATCGAGCAGACAGCCAGCCAGACCAGCTCGACAAGCTCGAGCTCGAGTCAGAGCGGCAGCGCCAGCGGCAAGAGCCCGCTTAGCCTGCCCACGGTCTCGATCAACGGCGCCACCGGCACCGAGCTCGACACGGCGCTGGGCACTGTGGTCCACTTCAGCCGCAACGGTGTCGCCTACACGGTGCTCGGTTCGGTGCCCTCGGCGGCCGCTGACGCCGCCGCCCGGGCCCTGTGAGCGCCGAACCGGTCCCAGTCGACCCCGCCGCCTCTGAAGGTCCGGCGCCGCTCGAGGTCCGTGGTCTGGTCAAGCGTTACGG
>JBAVWI010000309.1:0-5575 GCA_049697735.1 Solirubrobacteraceae bacterium | reverse complement strand
GCGGCTGGGCGATTCCCTACGCGATCGTGCTCTGCGAATCGGGCGGACAGAACCTGCCCCCCAACAGCGCCGGCGCCTCGGGCTACTACCAGATCATGCCCGCGACCTGGCAGCTCTTCGGCGGTTCCGGACCGGCGGCGTATCTGGCCAGCAAGGCCGAGCAGGACGCGATCGCAACCAAGATCTGGAACGGCGGCGCGGGCGCGTCAAACTGGGTCTGCGCCGGCATCGTCGGCATTCACTGACGTAACCTTCCGCGCGCCGTGACCTCCTCGCGCTTGTTCCGCGCGTCGCTCGTGGCCGTCATCCTGATCGCGGCCCTGGCGCTGCGCATCGGCTATATCGAGAGCACGCCCTACCACGCGATCAACGACGCGGGGACCTACAACCGGCTGGCCAGCATGGTCGCCCGCACCGGTGACTACGACACCGGCAACCGCCCGGGCTCCGGGGCGGGCGGCTCGCGCGGTCCCACGGCCTACTTTCCCCCAGGCTTTCCCTACTTCCTGGCCGCGGTCGACGTGCTCGACGGTCACCAATCCGGTCGTCGCCCCGCGATCTCCGGAGAGCGCATCGCCATGGCCGTGCTGGGCACCGCCACCGTGGGGCTGATCGGCCTGGTCGGACTGGAGGCGCTCGGGGGCGCGGTCGCGGTCATCGCCATGCTCCTGGCCGCCGTCTACCCGGTGTTGATCGAGGAGTCGGGCACCCTGGTGGCCGAGAACCTTGTCGTGGTGCTGATCCTGGCCGCGCTGTGGGCTGGCCTGCGGGCGCGCCGGGCGGTCCGGCCCTACGCGTGGATCGCCGGCGCCGGCGTCTTGACCGGGCTTGCCACCCTGACCCACCAGAACGCGGCGCTGATCCTGATCCCGCTCGGCTTCGCGGCCGTGGGCGCCGCCCGCAGCGCGGCGGCGCAGCCCACATCCCGCCGCAGATCGCTGGGGGTGCTCGCCCTGCTGCTCGCGTGCGCCGCGGCCCCGATCCTCCCCTGGACGATCCGCAACGCGGTCGAGCTGCACGCCTTCGTCCCCATCTCGACCGAGACCGGAATCACCGTCGTCGGCACCTACAACCGCGAGGCGGCCAACTACGCCCCCGTGCCCTACAAGTGGATCTTCTACATCCGGCTGCCCGAGGATCGAGCGCTGTTTCACAACGCCGGCCGCTACACCGAGCCGGCGTTGTCAAACCGCCTGGTCTCCCAGACGCTGAGCTACATCGGGGCCCACCCGCTTGCACCCCTCGACGTGGGCTGGCACAACCTCCGGCGGATGCTCGAGCTCGAAGGGACCGCGGCCTGGCACGACTCGGCTCGGGCCATCGGCCTGTCCGTGTCCACCGCCAGGACCGGGGTGGTCGCTTTCTGGATCATGAGCGGGCTGGCCTTGCTCGGTGCCTTCACGCGGTCTGCGCGGCGCGCCCCCCGCTGGCTGTGGTCGGTAGCGGTGCTGATGGCCCTGAGCGTCCTGTTCGTCAACGTCGAGACGCCGCGCTTCCGGGAGCCAATCGAACCCTTCCTGGTCCTGCTGGCTGCCTGCGCGGTGGCCTCGGCGCTCAGCCGCGTCACACATTCGTCACGTCTGACACCGGCGCGTCAGACAAAGCCGGCGCACAGCCCGACGTGATGGATCTGAGGTCCGCATCGCGGACCTGAGTTGCCACACGTCGGACGGAGCGGGGCTCGGGCGGCGTCCGTCCGGGCAGCCGCTAGGACTGGGCGGTACGCCAATCTGGCGTGGTCGGCAGGCGGCGCGGGTGACGACCGACGGCCAAGGCGTCGAGGTGGGCCAGCGCCTCCCCTGACCCCACCGCCACGCAGGTGAGCGGCGACTCGGCCCGGTAGACAGGCATGCCGGTCTCGTTTGCCACCAGCTCGTCAAAGCCGCGGATCAGCGTGCCTCCGCCGGCCAGCAGGATGCCGTCCCGGGCGATGTCTGAGGACAGCTCGGGGGGAGTCTGCTCGAGCGTGTCGCGGATCGCCTGGAGGATCTCGCGCAGGGGGCCCGCGATGGCGGAGCGGATTTCCTCGCTGCGCAGCTGTATGGCGGTGGGCAGACCCGTGACCAGGTGTCGTCCGCGGACCTCCACGGTCTCCTCGGGCTGCATGGGCACGGCCGAGCCGAGCGTGATCTTGATCCTCTCCGCGGTCCGTGAGCCGATGGCCAGCTGGTAGACCGCCCGGATGTAGTGGGCGATGGCGTCGTCCATCTCATAGCCGCCGACCCGAACCGAGCGCGAGATGACGATCCCCCCCAGCGAGATCACGGCCATCTCGCTGGTGCCGCCACCGACGTCGACGACAAGGCGGCCGATTGGCTCCTCGATCGACAGCCCCGCCCCGATCGCGGCGGCAATCGGCTCCTCGATCAGGTGCACGCGGCGGGCCCCGGCGGCAAGTGAAGCCTCCTCGACGGCCCGCTTCTCGACCTCGGTGACCCCGGACGGTGCGCACACGATCAGGCGCGGATGGGCCGTTCGCCGGTCCAGAACCTTGCGGATGAAATAGCGCAGCATCTGCTCGGTGACTTCGAAGTCAGCGATCACACCGTGGCGCAGGGGGCGCGTGGCCGAGATCGTGGCCGGAGTACGGCCGATCATCCGCTCGGCGTCAGAGCCGACGGCGTGGACCTCCCCGGTACCGACGTCGGAAGCGACCACCGACGGCTCGGAGACGACAATGCCGCGGCCGCCCACGTAGACGAGCGTGTTGGCGGTACCGAGATCGATCGCGACGTCGTGGACGCCGAGCGTGGGCGTGAAATGCCTTCGGGAGTTGTCGCGACGGGAACCGTCTCTACGCAGGCGGATACCGACAAGAGTGTCAGAAGCGGGCGGTCGGCGCGAGATCCCGATTTTCGCCGCCCGGCGGACGCCCGGCGGACCCTCGGCGGACCCCCGGGCGGACGCCCGGCGGCGGGTCAGCGCTCGCCGGGAAGCTTGCGCGGATACTGCGAGACGGGCTGGCTGACATCGAGCGCGGTGCCGACAATCCGGCCCTGCTCGGTGGCGTGGGCGATCGGATAGCCCTCACCCGACGCGGCGCGCTCGGGGCGCCCGATATAGCCGAATTGCAGCTCCTCGGGCAGGATCTGGAGCAACCGCGGTGACATGAAGGCCCGAGCGCCCATGTTGCGCGGCTCCTCCTGCACCCAGACGACTTCCTGGAGCTTGGGATAGCTGGCCACCAGCTCCATCAGCTCGGCCTGCGGGAAGGGGTACAGGAGCTCGACCCGGCCCACGGCCACGCTGGGGTTCTCCTCGCGGGCGGAGTGGGCGAGGAGGTCGTAGTAGACCTTGCCGGTGCAGAGGACGAGACGGGTGACCTGATCGGCCTCGACGGCGGGATCGGCGAGCACGGGCTGGAAGCGTCCCGAGGTCAGCTCGTCGACGCGACTGGTGGCCAGCGGCAGCCGCAGCAGGCTCTTGGGCGTCATCACGACCAGCGGGCGCTGCTTGGCAATCCGGGCCTGACGGCGCAGGAGATGGAAGTACTGAGCCGGAGTGGTCGGGTTGGCGACCCGGATGTTGCCCTCGGCGGCGAGCTGGAGGAAGCGCTCCAGCCGCGCCGAGGAGTGCTCCGGGCCCGATCCCTCGTAGGCGTGGGGCAGGAGCAGGGTCAAGCGTGAGGTCTGGCCCCATTTGGCCAGCCCGGAGACGATGAACTGGTCGATGATGACCTGGGCGCCGTTGACGAAGTCGCCGAACTGAGCCTCCCAGAGGACGAGCGTCTCGGGACCCTCCTGTGAGTAGCCGTATTCAAAGCCGACACACGCCATCTCCGACAGGGGGCTGTTGTGAAGCTCCATCGGCGCCAGGGAGCCGGGCAGGTGCTGCATCGCGCAGTGCTCCTGGCCGGTCTTGGGGTCGTGCAGAACGAGGTGGCGCTGGCTGAAGGTGCCGCGCTCGGTGTCCTGGCCGGTGAGACGAATCGGGATGCCTTCGGTCAGCAGCGAAGCGAAGGCCAGCGACTCGGCGTGGGCCCAGACCACGCCCTCGCCCTTCTCCAGCGCCTCCCGGCGCTGATCGAGCTGTTTGGCCAGCTTGGGGTGCACGTTGAAGCTGTCGGGAACCGAGAGCAGCTCCTCGCCCAGGACGCGGAGGCGATCCTCGGCCACGGCGGTCTTGACCTCGGGTGACGGAGTGCGGTCAAGCTGGTACTCGCCGGTCGCGTGCTCGAGGTCCTTGGCGCCCGCAATCCGCTCCTTGAGCAGCTGGTGCTGGTCAGACAGGAGCGCCCACACCTCGTCGGTCATCTCGGTCGAGTCCTGCTCGGAGACGACCCCGGCGTCGATCAGCTGGCGGGCGAAGAGCTCGCGGACCGAGGGGTGCTTCTTGATCACCTGATACATCTCGGGCTGCGTGTATGCGGGTTCGTCGGCCTCGTTGTGGCCGAAGCGGCGGTAGCCGATGAGGTCGATCAGGACGTCGTGGCCGAACTCCTGCCGGAAGGCAAAGGCGAGCCGCACGGCGGTAACGCAGGCGGCAACGTCATCGGAGTTGACGTGGATGATGGGGACGTCGAAGCCCTTGGCCAGGTCCGACGCCCACGTGGTCGAGCGCGCATCGTCGGGATCGGTGGTGAAGCCGACCTGGTTGTTCTGGATCAGGTGGATCGTGCCGCCGACGGTGTACCCGTCCAGAGCCTGGAGGTTGAGCGTCTCGGCCACCACGCCCTGACCGGGGAAGGCCGCGTCCCCGTGGAGGATGATCGGGATCGCCGCGTTGGTGTCCTGGTGGGCGTGCGGGCCCTGGCGCGTGGTCTGCGCCGCCCGTGTCGCGCCGGCCGCCACGGGGGCGACGAACTCCAGGTGCGACGGATTGGACTCCAGGCGCACGATGATCGACTCGCCGCCCGGAAGCTGGTAGGAGCCCTGGGCGCCGTGGTGATACTTGACATCGCCGGTGCCCCCCTGGGGCAGTGTCGTGATCGGCTCCAGCGTCGAGGAGCCCTCGAACTCGGCGAAGATCGTCTCGTAGGGCCGGCCGAGATTGTGGGCCAGCACGTTCAGGCGGCCGCGGTGGGCCATACCCACCACCACTTCCCGAGCCCCCCGCGTCGCCGCGAGCTGAGTCAGCTCGTCGATCATCGGCACGGTCATGTCCAGGCCCTCGACCGAGAACTGCTTCTGGCCCAGGTAGGCCTTGTGCATGAAGCGCTCGAAGGCGTCGACCTCGGTCAGTCGCTTGAGCAGCGCCTTCTGCTCATCGGTGGTCAGCGGATGGCGGAACTGCCCGGACTCGATCGCCTCGCGCAGCCACAGGCGCTGGCGATGCGAGGAGATGTGCTCGATCTCGTAGGCGATCGTCCCGCAGTAGGTCTCGTTGAGATGGGGCAGGGCGTCGGCCAGCGTGGCGCCGGGGACGTACATGCGCAGGATCCGGGCCGGGATCCGGGCCATCAGCTCGGGCGTCAGGCCGAGCGGCTCGGGATCCAGGGACGGGTCGCCCTCGGGCTGACGGCCCAGCGGATCCAAGTGAGCAGCCAGGTGCCCGTGCGTGCGGTGGGCCTTGAGCAGCGAGGTCGCGGCCTGCACGGCCTGGAGCAGCTCCTCGTTGAGCTCGGCTGGGCCGGCCG
>JBAVWI010000308.1:0-2884 GCA_049697735.1 Solirubrobacteraceae bacterium | reverse complement strand
GCTGTCGGCGATGCCGCCGGCCAGCGAGGCGAGCGCGAACAGGAGCAGTCCGCCGACGAACACCCGCCGCCGGCCGAGCAGGTCAGCCGCGCGGCCGCCGAGAAGCAGGAAGCCGGCGAAGGTGACCGTGTAGGCGTTGACCACCCACTGGAGGTCGACCTCGGTGAAGTGCAGGCCGCCGCGGATCGCGGGCAGGGCCACATTGACAACTGAGACATCGAGGATGACCATGAACTGCGCCAGGCAGGACAGGAACAGGGTCGCGCCCAGGTGCCGGCCGGCGGCGGGGGCAGCTTCAGACGGGGCGGGTGCGGTGGCGGTGCTCATAGCGGAAAGGGCCTTGGTACGACGACCGTCGAACATACTAGCGAGAAGTTCGATGACTGCCGTACAACGCTCGGCGCCCGGTTTGTGTGAGCTGTCGGTGGTCATGAGCGCTCAGTTCTCGGCCCGGGCACGGTCATAACGAGAACGGGGCCAGAACGAGAGGACACAGATGAGCTTGCCCGAGGTCGTTTCCCAGGATGAATGGTTGGCCGCCCGGCAGGAGCTGCTGGCCAAGGAGAAGGAGCTGACCCGGGCGCGGGACGCGCTGATGGCCGAGCGCCGCCGGCTGCCCATGGTCCTGGTCGAGAAGGACTACAGGTTCCACGGGCCCGACGGGGAGGTCGCCCTGACCGACCTGTTCGAGGGCCGCCGCCAGCTGATCGTCGCCCACTTCATGTTCGATCCCGCCTGGGAGGACGGCTGCGCGAGCTGCACCGCGGGCGCCGACGAGATGTCCTCGGGCCACCTCGCCCACCTCCACGCCCGTGACACCACGCTGGCCTATGTCTCGCGAGCGCCATATGACAAGCTCGCCGCCTACCAGCATCGCCGGGGGTGGACATTCCCGTGGTACTCGTCGTTCGGCAGCGACTTCAACTACGACTTCGGGGTGACAATCGATTCGGCGGTCAGGCCCGCCGTCTACAACTACCGCGGCGCCGCCGAGCACCGCGAGCGGGGGCTGGGGTTCGAGCTGGCCGGCGAGTTTCCGGGACGCAGCAGCTTCCTGCGCGACGGCGACCACGTATTTCACACCTACTCGGTCTACGCCCGCGGCCTTGAGACGATCGGCGGCTCGTACTACCTGCTCGACGAAACGGCGCTCGGCCGCCAGGAGGATTGGGAAGAGCCCAAGGGCCGCGCGGTCTCTACGCGCGGCCCTGAGCCCGATTTCGCGGCCTGACATGCGGCTCGTGCCTTGACTAGGCCGCCAGCTCGCCGGCTGGCTCCGGTGCCGGTGTTGGTCCGAGCGGTGTGGTTGCGATGTCCTCGCGATGCTCGGCCGCCTGCGTATGGCGGGCCGGGAGGGCGAGCGCCGTCAGGGCTCCCAGGAACGAGAACGCCGCGGCCACTCCGATCGCGGGACCGAAGCCAGCGCTGAAGGCGTGCGGAGAGGCGTAGCTCCCGGCGCCCGCGAACACCGCGACCACGATCGCCAGTCCGAACACCCCGCCCAGCTGGCGCATCATCGTGAACGTCCCCGAGGCGATGCCGACGTCGGTATCCGGCACCGAGCTGACCACCGCGTTCTGCGCAGCGGGTATCGCCATCGAGATGCCTGCCCCGGCCACCATGAGCGGGGCGATCATCGTCCAGTAGGCCATCCCGGTATGGGCGATGAGCGCCACCCAGGCCATCCCGACGGCCTGGAGGGTGAGGCCGCTGACAACCAGCGGCCGCTCGCCGATGCGGTCGACCATCGCTCCGGCGATTGGCGCGATGATGAACAGCGTCGCTGTCCAGGGCAGGAGTCGCAGGCCGGCGTCAAGCGGGCCCTGTCCGAGCGTGACCTGCTGGAACTGGGCCATGAAGAACACGGCCGCGAACAGCGAGCAGGCGAGCATGAAGTTGGCCGCACTCCCGGCCGAGAAGGTCCGCGAGGCGAACAGCCGCATGGGCAGCATCGGCTTGTCGGTGTTTAGTTCGGCGATCACGAAGGCTGCGGCGAGGACGAGCCCCCCGGCCAGGGCGACGACCGTCTCGGGGCTGCCCCAGCCGATCCGGTTGCCCCGCATCAGGCCCCAGACGATCCCGAACGCGGCGCCGGTGATGAGGACCAGGCCCCTCGTGTCCATGGGCGCCTTGGGCCCGTAGCTCTCGTTGATGCGCGTGAGGACGAACGGGATCGCGGCCAGTCCGATCGGCACGTTGATCCAGAACACCCACTCCCAGGCCAGTCCCTGGGTGACGGCGCCGCCCAGGACGGGGCCGCCCAGCACGGCCAGACCGGTGATGCCGCTGTAGATGCCCAGCGCCTTTCCCCGCTGATGGGCGGGTACGGCGGCGCTCAGCAGCGACAGCGACAGCGGCGCGATGAACGCGGCGGCCGCACCCTGGAGTGCCCGGGCGGCGATCAGCAGCCCGATGTTGGGGGCCAGCGCGCACAAGGCCGAGGAGGCCACGAACAGCCCTAGGCCGCCGGCGAACAATCGCCGGCGCCCAAACCGGTCCCCGAGCGCCGAGGCGGTGATCAGCAGCACGGCGAAGCTGAGGCTGTAGGCGTTGACCGTCCACTCGAGCTCGTCGATCGACGCCTTGAGGTTCTGGTGGATCGTGCTCAGCGCGGTGGATACGACAAGCACGTCGAGCGCGACCATCAACGAGGCGACCGAGGCCAGCACGAGCACCCACCGCTGAGCCACGGCTGGGTTGCGGGAAATTTTTGAAGTCATCCGTCCTCCTGCGTCGGGGATTTGGTTCTCTGACGATTGAGACCCCAGGGGCGGGGACAGATTCAGCGATGAATTTCGAGACCGTGTGGTGTCCTGTAGGAGAGATGAACGACTTCATGGATCACGAGGGGCCACGCGCGCAGGCCCCGCCGAGCGAGGACGAC
>JBAVWI010000307.1:0-2384 GCA_049697735.1 Solirubrobacteraceae bacterium | reverse complement strand
GCCGCCATCGCCGATCTGCGTCCCGAGGCGGGCGAGCTCGCCCGCGGGCTGCGGCGCGAGGGGATCGCCGTGTTCAGCGGCCACACCGTACTCGAGGCCCGCGGTAGCAAGGGTGTGCGCGAGGTGGTGATCGCACCGCTGCAGAGTACGGAGGGCCATCGCTTCAGCTGTGATCTGCTCGTCGTCTCGGGCGGGACCACCCCGGCCACCTCACTCCTTCTCCAGGCCGGGGCGACAAGTGCCTACGACTCTGCCCGGGGCCACTTCGCGCTGGACCAGCTACCCGCCGACGTCTACGCGGCCGGAGGGGTGATCGGCGTGGAGGGCGAGGCCGACGTCGTACGTTCGGGTCAGCTGGCCGGGCTCCAGGCGGCGCACGCCCTGGGGCTCGAGAGCGCCGACTCGCGCGCCCGGGCCCGGGAGCTCGCCGACAGCCTGGCCGCGATCCGCGAGCAGGCGCCCGACCTGGCAGTGGCGCCGCCGGTCAGCGGCTCAGGCCGCGGCAAGTGCTTCGCCTGCCTGTGCGAGGACGTGACCAGCAAGGACGTGGACTACGCGATCGCCGAGGGCTATGACTCGATCGAGCTCGCCAAGCGTTACACCACGGTCACCATGGGGCCGTGCCAGGGGCGCATGTGCCAGCTGCCCTCGGTGCGCCTGATGGCGGCCGGGACCGGGCAGGACCTGAGCTCGGTGGGGACGACGACGGCGCGGCCGCCCTGGGTGTCTGTGCCGATGGGGATCCTGGGGGGCCGTCCGGTCGAGCCCGCCAAGCGCTCGGCTCTGCACGGCCGCCATCGCGAGCTCGGCGCGAGCGTCAAGTGGGCCGGGGACTGGCTGCGCGCCTACGACTACGGCGATCCCGAAGGAGAGGCGCTGGCCGTCAACCGGGCCGCGGGACTGATCGACGTCTCGACGCTCGGCAAGCTGATCGTCCGCGGTCCCGACGCCGGCGAGTTCCTCGATCGCCTGTATCCCAACCGCTTCTCGAACCTGAAGCCGGGCCGGATCCGCTACGGCGTGATCAGCTCCGACGCCGGCCGGATCGTCGACGACGGCACCGTGTGCCGGATCGACGACGAGACGTTCTATGTCACCACCACCTCGAGCGGCGCCGGAGCCGTCGAGGAGTGGTTCTCGTGGTGGCTGGCCGACTGGAAAAGCCGCGTCCAGCTCACCGACGTGACCCAGGGTCTGGCCGCGGTCAACCTGGCCGGTCCCCGGGCGCGCGAGATCATGGCCGACGTCTGCGACCTCGACGTGTCCAACGACTCCTTTCCCTACCTCGATGGCCAGCAGGGTGAGATCGCCGGGGTGCCGTGCCTGATCCTGCGTATCGGCTTCGTGGGAGAGGTCGGCTACGAGATTCACTTCCCGGCCGCCTACGGCGAGCACATCTGGGACGCGCTGATGGAGGCCGGAAGCCCGCACGGGCTGCGTCCCTTCGGCCTCGAACCCCAGCGGATCCTGCGCCTGCAGAAGATGCACATCCTGATCGGCCAGGACACCGACTCGGAATCGACTCCCTTCGGGGCCGCGATGCCCTGGATCGTAAAACTCGACAAGGAGCAGGACTTCATCGGGCGCTGGGCGCTCGAGCACTACGGCGAGCTGACCCCGTCCACCCGGCTGGTCGGCTTCACGCTGTCGGGCGGCGACGTGCCCACCGAGGGGGCAGTGGTGGTGGATGAGCACGGGACGCCCGCGGGCCAGGTCACCAGCTCGCGCCACTCGCCCGTGCTCGGCGGCACGATCGGCCTCGCCTGGGTGCCAGACGCGCTGGCCCGGGACGGTGCCCTGATCACGATCTCCGATGAGGGCCGCCAGCTCGAGGCCGAGGTCCAGACCAAGCCCTTCTACGACCCAGAGGGGGAGGTGCTGCGCTCGTGAACCTCGACTTTCTCGCCCCTGCCGCGAGCACGGCGGTGGCCCGGTCGCCGATGGAGGCCAGCGCCGCCGACGAGGGCGCCCGCTTCGAGCTCCGGTTCGGTTGGAACATCGCCGCCGGCTACGGCTCTGGCCCCGACGCCGAACGGCGGACGGCCGAGCGTGTGGCCGGCTGGGCCGACGTATCGCATCTGAGCAAACTCGAGCTCCAGGGCCCCGCCGAGGAGCTCGCCGAGCTGGCCGGTGCTTCGCTCGAGCTCGGGATCGCGTCCCGGGCGCAGGACGCCTGGTGGTGTCCTCTGACCCAGACCCGGGTCCTGGTCATCGGCGAGCCTGCCGCGGCGCCGGCACTCCGCGAGCGGTTGACCGCCGCCCCCGCCAATCGCGGTGCCACGGGTACGAGCGTGATCGACGTGACGACAACCTTCGCCGCCCTGACCATCGTCGGGCCCCAGGCCACCGAGGTCTTCGCCCGCTTCAGCGCCCTGGACCTGAGG
>JBAVWI010000306.1:0-6847 GCA_049697735.1 Solirubrobacteraceae bacterium | reverse complement strand
GGCCGCGGATCGCGATTGTGCGCGAGCGCGTGCAGCTGGCGCCCGGCTGCCCGGCCGACGATGCCCATCAGCGCCTGCTCGTCCAGCGCGGCCACCTGCCGCACGGTCATGATCCCGCTTTCGGCCAGCCGCGCCGACGTCACCCGCCCCACGCCCCAGAGCCGTTGCACGGGGAGCGGATGCAAAAAGGCCAGCTCGGCCCCGATCGGGATCACAAGCAAGCCGTCCGGCTTGGCGACGGCGCTGGCCACCTTGGCTAAGAACTTCGTGCCGGCCAGGCCGACCGTGATTGCCAGTCCGACCTGCTCGCGGACGTCGAGGCGCAAGCGGCCGGCGATCTCGCGCGGCGTGCCCCGAATGTGCCCGAGGCCGCGCACGTCGAGGAAGGCCTCGTCGATCGACAGCGCCTCGACGACCGGCGAGGTCTGGGCAAAGATCGCGAACACGGCGCGGCTGGCCTCGGTATAGGCCGACATGCGCGGCGCGACGACGATTGCCTCCGGGCACAGCTCGCGCGCGCGCCTGCCCCCCATGGCGGTCCGAATCCCGCGCGCCTTGGCCTCATAGCTCGCCGCTAGGACGACCCCGCCGCCCACGATCACCGGGCGGCCCCGCAGCCGAGCGTCGTCGCGCTGCTCGACCGAGGCGTAGAACGAGTCCAGGTCTGCATGAATGATGGACGGACCGGACACAAACACATGTTCGCATTAAGCCCGGACGACGGACCGGCCAGCCGGGGCTACGCGCCGCCGGTCAAGGCGCGCCGGCCCGTGTGCTGACCTGAGCGCCGATCTCGGCGCCAATCGCAGCCGCGTCAAGCACGCTCAACTGCCGGGCTAGGCCGAGCGTCAGGCCGGCCGCGAAGGCGTCGCCGCAGCCGTAGTCGTCCTGCACCGGCCCAGGGGCCGGGACGGCCGGCCACCGCCCTTCGGATTCTCCCCACCAGCGCCCGCCCCGGTCACCTTCGGTCTGGACCATGAGCCGGGTTTGTGGCTCGAGCTGGCGCGCCCAGCGGCGCTCGTCGGCGTCGTGGGCGCTGAACACGAGCGCATCGATGGCGCCGCCGCTCGCGAGTCCGTCGCGGGCCCGGGGGGTGGCCACGAGCACGCCCGGCTGGGCGGTCGCGCGCCGCGCCCCAGCGTCGCCGGCGGCAAAGTACACCCCGGCGGCCTGTTTGAGTCGCGCCCACGGGAGCGGATCCTCTCCCGACGGTTCGAGCCGCTCGCCGAGCGTGATGATCGTCCGCTCGCCCCCCGTCTCGAGCAGCGTGACCACGCCCCGAGTCGGTACGTCGCGCCACGCAGCATGCACGGTGACCCCGCGCGCCCGGAGTTCGCCGGCCGCCGCCTCGCCGTCGGCATCCCGGCCCAGGGCACAGAAGAAGTCCACCTCGGCCCCGAGCTCAGCGAGGACAACGGCCGCCACCACCGCGCCACCTCCGGCGTGCGTGAAGCTGGCGGCGGCCGGTGTGACCGCGCCAGGCTCGGGAAACTTTTCGACCCGGATGAATTGCACCCACTCGACGTGGCCGACGACCGCCATCCTGGTCACGGGCCGGAGGGTAGCCGGTCGAGTCTGGGTGCCGGGCAGGCGACCCGGCTGGCCTCTGGCTCAGGCAGCTCGGCGGGCGGCTGGGACCAGGCGCAGCTGCGCCGGCAGGAGGGGCACCAGGCCCCGGCGCACGTACAGGGCGCCGCTGCGGACCAGGGCCCGCCGCAGCGCCGCCGGGGGCAGGGAGGCGAATCTGTACTCATCGCGGATGCGCGAGGGAAGCAGGGCGATGGTGATGAAGTTCACCGTCTCGAGCAGGGGCCGGGCCAAGCCGGGCACGGGCGGCTTGAGCACGATCTCGCGCGCGCGCCGTCGCGCCCAGTCACCAACGGCGAGCTCGTCGCCGGCCAGCATCTCGCGACCGTAGGCCTCGAGCTCGGTCAATGTCTCGGGCATCTCGCTGCGGCGCAGGCCGAACAGCCGTCCGATGATCTTGTAGTCCTCCCACAGGGCCTCGCGCTGGGTCCGCTCAAAGCGCCCGACGTAGGTCCGGTACAGCAGGATCGAGGAGTCGACGAGGGTGTAGAGGATCCACATCAGCAGCTGGGGATCGTCGGCCCGATAGGGGGTTCCGGCCGGGAAGCGGCCCACCGACTCTGGCAGTCGCCCCCTGACGGTCCGATGCATGGCACGCACGCGGCGGGTCACGCGGTCAGCCTCACGGCGCGGGCCGAAGGTAATCAGCCTCATCACCTCGGCGGTCCGGGCCAGCCGTACGTAGGGATCGTCGAGCGCGCCCGAGTGAGCCAGGAGACCGGCCACCGCCAGCGGGTGCGCGGCTTGCATGAGCAGGGCGCGGGGACCGGCGAGCGCCACGGCGCGCTCGCCCTGAACGCGCCGGATGACCGAATTCCGGTCGAAGTATCCGTCCCCCGGGTCGCGCCGATGAGCGCCGCCGATTCGCGAGCTTGCCATACGCACTGTTCAGGTTAGCTCAACGACTTGTCCCGGCTCGGTATGTGGGGCGAAGAGCGGCCCCCGATTTGGTTGCAAGCACCGTTTGGGGGGTACATCTGAGCCTGATGGCGATTTCCACGCACCGTTC
This sequence comes from Solirubrobacteraceae bacterium, assembly GCA_049697735.1. Lineage (GTDB taxonomy): Bacteria > Actinomycetota > Thermoleophilia > Solirubrobacterales > Solirubrobacteraceae > Palsa-465. The sequence goes on along the minus strand of JBAVWI010000306.1, from coordinate 4,251 downwards.
ATCTGGTGTTCGGGTCCGGGGTGTCGGGACCCTCACGCGTGGCGAGACGGCAATCCTGTTTGCCCGCTGGCAGCGCGACCATGACGCGAGTGCGCGAGATGAGCTCGTCGAGCGCTACCTTCCGCTGGCGCGCAAGCTCGCCCGGCGCTACGGAGGCGCCCGCGAGCCCTTCGAGGATCTGCTCCAGGTCGCCAGTCTCGGGCTGGTGAAGGCGGTTGACCGCTTCGACACCACGCGGGGGACGGCCTTCTCATCCTTCGCGGTGCCCACCATCATGGGAGAGCTCAAGCGCTACTTCCGCGATCAGGGTTGGGCAGTTCACGTCCCCCGGGGCGCGCAGGAGCTGGCGGTCAAGGTCGAGGACGCCAAGCAGCGACTCAGTGCCCGATCCGGTCGCGCGCCCACCGTCCCCGAACTCGCCGAATATCTCGAACTCAGCCTCGAGGACGTTCTGGACGCGCTGGAGACGGGCCGAGCCCACCACGCGACATCGCTGGACGCGCCCACCGACGACGGAGAGTCAGAAGGCGGATCGATCGTAGACACGATCGGAGCCGAGGATCCGAGGCTGTGCAGCGCTGACGCCCGCGTTTCGGTGGGGAGCGCCGCGAGCCAGCTCAGCGACCGGGAGCGTCAGGTACTGGCCCTGCGCTATGTGCATGACATGACCCAGACACAGATCGCCGAGCACGTGGGCGTCTCCCAGATGCAGATCTCCCGGATTCTGCGCCGGTCGATTGCCCGCCTGGGTGAGTTGACCGGCAGCCGTGTCGCCGAGCCGCGCTGACGCGGTCGCTGGGGTAGCTTTGGCCCCTTGCACGCACATCTGCTCATGAGGTTGGCGTGACCAGCGAGTCTCCGACCAGCGAGTCTCCGACTGTACGCCTCGGTCTGAGCAGCCGCCCCCAGACGCTGACCATCGTCCGGGGGATGCTGGCTGGGGTGGCCGAGCCGCTGGGGTTCGACGCCGAATTGCTCGACGACCTCAAGACGGCGATCAGTGAGGCGTGCAATAACGTGGTCCTTCACGCTTACGGAGGTGGGGCCGGGCCGATGGACGTCGGGCTGTTCGTTTCCGAGCGCCACATCCGGGTCGTGGTCGAGGACCGTGGAAGCGGCGCTCCGGCCAACGCCGAGTCCGCCGGCGGGATCGGGCTGTCGGTGATCCGCGCCCTGACCGAGACGATGACGCTCGAGCCCGGCCCTGACGGGGGCACACGCCTGGAGATGACCTTTGCCGCGCGGCGCGACGGACAGCCGCTGTTCACGCCCCCGCCCGCTGCCGTGCCGGTCCACGGATGGGCGGCCGCCGAGGAAGACGCAGTCGTCGTGTCGCTGTCCCCGGTGATGCTGCTGGCGCCGGTGCTCGGACGCCTGGCCCGAACGCTGGCGGCGATTGCTCACTTCTCGCTCGACCGCTTCTCCGATGTCTATCTGATCACCGACACCCTGGCCGCCCACGCCGCAACCGCGGCGGCCGACGAGCGAGTCAATGCCCGTCTGGCCGCGGCCGAACGCCGCGTCGACCTTGCCGTGGGACCGTTCCGTCCCGGCGCGAGCGGCCACTTGGATGCCCGGAGCAGCGAAGTGGGACGGCCGCCGCTGACCCTCCTGAGCGACGAAATCTCGGTGCAGCCAAGCGGCGACGTCGAGTGCTTGCGGGTCGTGATCGTCGATCGTCGAAGCTGAGTCCCCGGCTGACTCAGGCGTCGAGGATCTCCTCCGGCGTATCCGCGAGCGCGATCCGCTCGGCGACGCCGGTCAGGTCGAGCAGACGCTGGACCTGCTGCGAACCCCGGACGACGTAAAGCGATCGGCCCTCGTCGGCCAGGCGCTGATGGGCCTTGACGATGACGCTGAGTCCGGTCGAGTCCATGAACTCCAGCTGGCGCAGATCAAGCACCAACAGCTCTGATCCGGTATCGGCGACACGCTTGAGCTCCGCCTCCAGGGACGGACTGGAGGCGAGGTCGAGCTCCCCGCTGACCGCGATGATCGCCGCTCGGCCTTCGCTTCGTACATCTACGTGAAAAACACTCTGCACGCTGGCGCCGAGGGTACTGATAAGCGCGACGGGTTGTCATGCCTGGCCTCGGGCTCGGGATCTTGACCTCGATCGACTCGGACCGGTGGACCGCCCTCCGGCGAGCGCGTTTGCCCTCCGTGGGGCCGGGTAGCTCGATCTGATGAGCGACGTGGCGTTTCTGGGTGTGGGCACGATGGGTTTGCCGATGGCTCGCAATCTGATCGCGGCCGGCTACACGGTGCGGGCCTGGAATCGGTCACCCGACCGGGCCCGGCCGCTGGAGCGAGACGGTGCCGAGGTATTCGATGACCCGGGCTCTGCCGCCCGCGGCTGCCCCCATGTGGTGACGATGCTCGCCGAGGCCGAGGCGGTCGTCGAGACCGCTGACCAGGCACTCAGCGGCGCCGACGCGGACACGACCTGGATCCAGATGAGCACGATCGGCGTCAGGGGGACCGAGCGCTGCCGCGGCCTGGCGCGCGAGCGCGGCGTGACCTTTGTCGACGCGCCCGTCCTGGGCACCCGCGCGCCGGCTGAACAGGGCAAGTTGATCGTCCTGGCCTCGGGGCCCGAAGATGCCCGGGACGGCTGCGAGCCGATCTTCGACGCTATCGGAGCTCGGACCGAATGGCTGGGCGAGGCGGGCGCGGGGACCCGCCTCAAGGTGGTCATCAACGGCTGGCTGGTCGGAGTTGTGGGGGTTCTGGCCGAGACGATCACCGTCGCCCGGGCGCTCGGCGTTGACCCCGAGCGATTCTTCTCCGCGATCGAGGGCGGTCCTCTCGACCTACCCTACGCCCGCATCAAGGGGGCGGCCATGGTTGCCGAGTCCTTCGATGACGCCTCCTTCCGCCTCGCGCTCTCGCGCAAGGACGGGGATCTCCTCCTGGAGGCGGTCGCTGATGCCGGGCTTGAGATTCCGATCCTCGAGGCGGTGGTGCAGCGCCTGCGCGACGTCGAGGCGGCGGGACATGGCGACGAGGATCTCGCTGCGATCTATTCCCTGGGTGCCCACCCACGCGGACAAGCCGCCTCAGACGGAGCTGGGTGAGGGCCGAGGGACTAGCTGCAGATATCGCGCAGCCGCTGCAGTGAGCGGCGCAGCAGGCGCGAGACCTGCATCTGCGAGACGCCCACCCGGTGGGCGATCTCGGTCTGGGTCAGATCCTGGCTAAAGCGCAGAAAGAGAATCTGGCGTTCGCGCTCGGGCAGGCACTGGGCAGCGGCGAAGATCGTCGCCTCCTCGTCGATCCGCGTCAGCCGGCCGTCCTCGTCACCGATCGCCTCCAGCCGGCTGACCGTGCCGTGATCCTCGACATTGCGGGGCGCATCGAGCGAGACGGTCTCGTAGGCCTCACTGATCTGCAGGCCGTCAAGCACCTCTTCGCCACTGCACTCGAGATACTCGGCTAGCTCGCCAACGGTCGGCGCGCGTCCGCGCTCGATGGCGATCTCCCGGCGAGCATCGGCGATCCGTCGCGCCCGCTCCTGGGCTGAGCGGTCGACGTGCAGCGCCCACCCGGTATCGCGGAAGTAGCGCTTGAGCTCGCCGACTATCGTTGGCACCGCGAACGAGGTGAATGCGAAGCCGCGCTCGGGGTCAAAGCGCTCCACCGCCTTGACCAGCCCCAGGCTCGCCACCTGGACGAGATCATCAAAGGGCTCGTTGGCGGACGCATAGCGTCGCGCCAGCTTTCGGGCCAGGGGCAGAAACCGCTCGATCAGCTCATCGCGCGCGCGACGATCGCGCTGCTTGCGCCAGCGCAGAAACAATTCATCCGATCCAGTGGGGCCGGCTATTGGCTCAGAGCCGGGTATCAGCGCCATCGCTGCCCTCCTTATCGCAGACCCCGCAATCTAATCACAGCCGGGTCTGCGATCGGAAGAAAAATGTGTGATCGAAGCGCGAGCTACGCGGCTCTTTTGGTGACCATGCGCTCGACGGCGGCTGACTCGCGCGGGTCGTCGAGCAGGTCGAGCACTGCCTCCTCCAACCGCGCGCGGCGGCGGTCGTCGGGGCCGGCGAGGCCGCCGATGCGGTCCAGAGCAGCGCCGATCGTCCAGCCCGATAGGTAGCGATCAAACACGCGGGGATCGATGTAGGCGCGCCGCGCGACCGCTGGGGTGTTGCCGAGCACGGTGGCCACGCCCCGGACGGCCCCGTTGATCGCGCGCTTGCGGGAGGTGACGCTGCGGGCGTCGCGGCCGTCCGCGGCGACCGAGAC
>JBAVWI010000305.1:0-7621 GCA_049697735.1 Solirubrobacteraceae bacterium | reverse complement strand
CTCCCAGGCTTCGCGCCGCGCCGCCGGTGGCGGCGGGCCATCCAATCAGCCGCCCCGGCGCCAGCGCCGCGGCCGCCGCCGTCGTGGTGTCTACGACGAGGAGGCTGAGTCAAGACCATCCCGGGCCCCGTCGGCCGAGCCGGGCACAGTTCAGATCAACTCCGGCTCCACGGTCAAGGATGTCGCCGAGTACCTCAACGTGCCGGTCCCCGAGATCATGAAGAAGCTGATGGCTTTGGGCGAGATGAAGACGCTGACCCAGACCCTCTCGGACGAGTCGATCCAGGTGCTGGCCGCTGAACTGGACAAGGAAGTCGAGATCGTTCACTCCGAGGACGAGGAGGTGACCGAACCCGTCTTTGACGACGCCGACGAGGATCTGGTCCTGCGCGCCCCGGTGATCACGATCATGGGCCACGTCGACCACGGCAAGACCTCGCTGCTCGACGCGATCCGCGAGACCCAGGTGGCGGCCGGCGAGGCTGGCGGCATCACCCAGCACATCGGCGCCTACCAGGTCCAGCACGACGGCCACTCGGTCACCTTTCTCGACACCCCAGGCCATGAGGCGTTCACGGCCATGCGCGCCCGCGGCGCCAAGGTGACCGACATCGCGGTGATCGTTGTCGCCGCCGACGACGGCGTCAAGCCCCAGACCCAGGAGGCCGTCGACCACGCCAAGGAGGCGGGCGTACCGATGCTGGTGGCGGTCAACAAGATCGACAAGGAGGGCGCCCAGCCCGACCGTGTACGGACCGAGATGACCCAGCTCGGCTTGCAACCGGTGGAGTGGGGTGGGGATACAGAATTCGTCAACGTCTCGGCAAAGACCAGAGAGGGCCTAGAGGACCTGCTCGACACGATCATCGTCATGGCCGAGGTGGAGGAGCTGAAGGCCAATCCCCACGTCGCCGCCTCCGGCACGGTGATCGAATCAAAGCTCGATCCGGGCCGTGGACCCGTGGTGACGATCCTGGTCAGCCGCGGCACGCTCGAGGTCGGCGACGCTCTGGTGGCCGGCGCCCAGTGGGGCCGCGTGCGCGCCATGCACGACTTCCTCGGCAAGCGCATCGGTCAGGCCCTGCCTGGCGAGCCGGTCGAGGTCCTCGGTTTCGATGGCGTCCCGGAGGCCGGGGAGCACGTCCGGGTGGTCGATCACGAGCGCCGCGCGCGTCAGCTCGCCGGCGAGCGCGCCACCCGCCTCAAGGCCGAGTCCCTGGCTCGGCGAAGCGGCAAGCGGGTATCGCTCGAAGACATCTTCGGCAGCGGCCTCCAGGAGCTCAACCTGGTTGTCAAGGCCGACGTGGCCGGGTCGCTGGAGGCGATCGAGGACGAGGTCGCCAAGCTGCCCCAGGACGAGGTCTCCGTCCAGGTCATCCGCCGCGCCGTCGGTGCCGTGACTGAATCCGACGTGATGCTGGCCGCCGCCTCAGATGCCGTGATCCTGGCCTTCAACGTCCGTCCCGTGGGCGACGCTCGCGCTGTCGCCGACCGTGAAGGGGTCGAGATTCGCCACTACGCGGTCATCTACCGCGCGATCGAGGAACTGCGCTCGGCCATGCAGGGCATGCTCGCGCCCGAGGAGGTGGAGGAGGCGCTCGGCTCGGCCGAGATCCGCCAGACCTTCCGCGCCTCGCGGGTGGGGACGATCGCGGGCTCCTACGTCACCGAGGGCACCATCACCCGTGGCTCCAAGGTGCGCCTGGTCCGCGACGGCACGGTCGTCTACGACGGCGAGATCGCCAGCCTGCGACGCTTCAACGAGGACGTGCGCGAAGTCGCCACTGGCTTTGAGTGCGGGATCGTGCTGCGCGACTACGCGGACGTCAAGGAAGGCGACGTGCTCGAGACCTACGCTACGCGTCAGGTCGAGCGCGAGCTGGCCTAGAGCGGCCGGTGGCCGCCGACAGCGGATTCGTGGCCGTGCTCGTGATCGAGCTTCACTTTCCCGATGCGGGCAGCCTCAAGAGCAAGCGTAAAGAGCTGTCCTCGATCAAGGCGCAGCTGCATGGACGGCTCGGCGCCGCCGTGTCGGAAACCGGCCACCAGGATCTATGGCAACGCGCGACCGTGACCGCCGCCCTGACCGGGGGTTCGTTGCATCGTCTCAGTGCCGCCGTCGACCAGCTCGAGCGCTGGGTCCTGGCCCGCTGTCCCGAGGGCGCGAGCGTGGAGCGGCTGGTGGCCTCGGTGGAGGACCTGCGGGGATGAAAGCGCGCCGACCAGGATACGGTGGGTAGCATGCGCGGAGGCCGAATGCGCCGCGTCGACCAAGCCATGCGCGCCGTTCTCAGCGACGCCATAGCAACAGACCTCAAGGATCCCCGCGTGGGTTTCGTGACCGTGACCGGAGTCAAGACCAGCCCAGACCTGCGCCACGCCAGCGTGTATGTGAGCGTGCTCGGTGACGATCCTGAGCGCGAGGAGAGCATGGACGGCCTGCGCTCGGCGCATGGCTATCTACAGCGCCGCGTCGCCTCCGAGCTGACCCTCAAGCACACCCCCTCGCTGAGCTTCGAGTACGACGAATCGGTTGACCGGGGCATGCGGATCTCCGAGATCCTCGATACCGAGGTCGGGCCCGAGCTCAACGCCCACGAGGCCCGGGAGCACGATGAGCGGTAACGGCCACCGCTCTGACCACGAGCTGGTGGTCACCGGGCTGCGCGACGCCGACAAGCTGATCGTCGTCACCCACGAGAACCCCGACGGCGATGCCATCGGCTCGCTGGTGGCCATGCAGGGGATCCTCGCGGCGATCGGCAAGGACTGCCTGATGTTCGTCGACGCGGGAGACCTGCCACTGCCCCAGGAGTACAGCTTCTTCCCCCTCGACGGCCTGGTCACCGAGCCACCCGCCGACCTCGAGGAGCGCACGGTCGTCTTCCTGGACTGCGGAAACCTGGATCGCAACCCGGCGCTGGCCTTCCGCCGCTCCGGGATCAACCTGCTCAACATCGATCATCACCACGACAACACGCGTTTTGGCACCATCAATCTGGTCGAGCCTGACGCATCGTGCACGGCCGAGATCGTCTGGGAGCTGATGGGTGAGCTCGGCGTCCAGCCGACCGCGACCATCGCCGAGGCACTGTACGTCGGGCTGATCACCGATACCGGGCGCTTCATGTATGAGAACACCGGCCGCCGCGCGCACCTGATGGCGGCGGACCTGATCGATGCCGGCGTCGACGTGCACGAGCTCTACCGCCGTGTCTACGAGGGCGTTCCCTACGGCAAGCTCGCCCTGCTCGCCCGGGGCCTGAACAACATCGAGCGCTACGACGACGGGCGTCTGACCATGACCGCGCTGACCGCCTCGGACTTCCAGGACTCAGAGGCAGAGGAGAGCTTCTCGGAGGGTGTCGTGGACCATCTGCGCGCCGTCGAGGGCACCGCGCTGGCCGCCCTGGTGCGCGAGCGCATGGGCGGCGACCGGGCCGGCGCCAGCAAGGTCTCTTTGCGCGCGTCAGACGAACGCGTGGATGTCTCGGCGATAGCGCGGGCCCAGGGGGGCGGCGGCCACCGCCAGGCGGCGGGCTTCACAACCGAGCTCTCGCATGACGAGCTCGTCCGCTTTTTGCGCCAGGCGCTGGCCGCTCAGCTCTGAGGGCCGGCCGGGTCGGCCGCCGCCTGCCGTGGCTTGCCGTGGCTTGAATCTTGACGAAATCTCTACCCCGGGAGGGCAATTCTTAGCGGGGGGTTGACGGCGGATGGCGCAACCTCAGAGCGTGTCCGCTGTCCCTGAATCTGAGACCTCAGCTCCACCCGGTGCAGCAGGTGATCCGCGGATCGAGACGCCCGGGGCGCCTTCCCGCCCGCCCCCGGGGTCGGTGAGGCGCAGCTTCAACGAGGCCGCCCACAAACTCGGATACTGGCCGGTGCGTCCGGCGTCGCTTCCCAAGAGCGACGCACCATCAGCCGCGCTGCGTGCCGCGGCCGACGACGACCGCGACGTGGTCGCGCACGCCAGCCGGACGGTCCTGGCGCTGGGGGCGTTGGGGATCGTCTACGGCGACATCGGGACCAGCCCGCTGTACGCCGAGCAGGTCATCTTCAACGCCCACGCCCAAGCCGCGCGCACGACCACCGCCGGCGTGTACGGCATCGTCTCGTTGATCTTCTGGACGCTGACCATCCTGGTGACAATCAAGTACGCCGGGTTCATCATGCGGGCCCATAACCGGGGCGACGGCGGGATCATGGCGCTCACCGCGCTGCTGCACCGCCACAAGGTGGCGCGGGGGGCGGCGCTGGTGACGCTGGGCATCTTCGGGGCCGGACTGTTCTTCGGGGACGGGATGATCACGCCGGCGATCTCGGTCATCTCGGCCGTCGAGGGAATGAACGTCGCCACCCCGAGCCTCGCCCATCTGGTCGTCCCCATCGCACTGGGCATCCTGATCGCACTGTTTGCCGTGCAGCGGTTCGGAACCGGCGCCGTGGGCTGGCTGTTCGGCCCTGTGATCCTCATCTGGTTCGCGACCATCGGGATCCTCGGCGGTCGCGAAGTCTTCGCCCATCCCGGTGTCCTGGCAGGAATCTCGCCGGTCTGGGCTGTGCGCTTCTTCCTCGATCACGGGGTGGCTGCGTTCCTGACCCTCGGGGCGGTGGTGCTGGCGGTGACCGGAGCCGAGGCGCTGTACGCCGATCGCGGGCACTTCGGCGCCGGACCTATCCGGGCCACCTGGCTGACGATCGTCTTTCCGGCCGTGATGCTCTCCTATCTGGGTCAGGCGGCCCTGATCCACGCGCACCCGACCACGATCTCCAACCCGTTCTATCTGCTCGTTCCCAGCGCCGGCCGGATCCCCATGGTGGTGCTGGCCACCGCGGCGACCATCATCGCCTCCCAGGCCGCGCTGACCGGCTCGTTCTCGGTCGCCAAACAGGCGGTCCAACTCGGCTTCCTGCCACGGCTCAAGGTCGTCCACACCTCAAAGCTCGAGGGCCAGGTCTACGTGCCGGTGATCAACTGGGGTCTGTGCGCCGGGGTCGCGGCGCTGGTCCTGTGGTTCCAGCACTCCGCCCAGCTGGCGGACATCTACGGGGTCGCGGTGACGGGCACCTTCGTGCTCAACACGATCCTCTTCATCGCCGTCGCCCGGTCGCTGTGGAGTACGCCGAAATGGAAGCTTGCCGCCCTGGCATCGCTGTTTTTGACCGTCGAGGTGGCCTTCTTCACCTCGAACCTGGCCAAGATCGCGCATGGCGCCTGGCTCCCGCTCGGAGTGGGGCTTGCCATCGCCTTCGTGATGGTCACCTGGCGCCGCGGTCGCGACCTGCTCACCCGTAACCGCACTGAGCAGGAGGGGTCCCTGGCGGAGTTTCTGGTCGGTCTGCGCCTGGCCCGGCCGCCTCTGGACCGGGTGCCGGGCACGGCGATCTACCTCAACCCCGGCAAGCAGACGACCCCGCTGGCGCTGCGCGCGGAGGTCAAGTTCAACCACACCTTTCATGACAAGGTCGTGATCGTCTCGGTCGAGCCGGTCGGGCTCCCCCACGTCGACGACGAGGACGAGCTGTTCGCGGAGTGGCTGGGCGAGGGCCTGTTCAAGGTCGCGCACGTCTGCTACCGCGTCGGCTACCACGACCAGACTGACATCCCCGCGGCGCTGGCCCTGGCGCGCAAGCGCGGCCTGCTCGAGCGTGGACTCGACCTCGAGCACGCCTCCTACTTCGTGTCCAGGATGACGATCGTGACCAGCGACGCCCCGGGCATGAGCCGTCGGCGCAAGCGGTTGTTCGTGGCCATGGCCCGCAACTCGAGCAGTCCGATCACCCACTTCGGGCTGCCCGGCGACCGGACCGTGATCGTTGGCTCCGAGGTCGCGATCTAGTAGCGCGGTGCGGGCGCTCCGCCGCCCTGGCTCGATCGCCTCACTCGGCCGGGTCTCGCAGCCGGTAGCCGACCCCCGGCTCGGTGATCAGGTGCGTCGGTCGGGACGGGTCGCGCTCAAGCTTGGCGCGGATGTGAGCCACATGGACCCGCAGATAGTGGGTCTCATGCCCGTACTCGGGACCCCACACGTCCTGCAGCAGCTGGCGCTGGGTCACCAGGCGGCCGCGGTGCTGGGCGAGGACGCGCAGGATGTCGAACTCGATCCGCGTCAGGTGCACCTCCTCGCCGTCGCGTGTGACCCGGCGGTCCAGCAGGTCGATGCTCAACTCGCCCACCCTCACCTCCGGATCGCCGGCGGGATCGGCTGAGCGGCGCAGCACGGCCCGTAGCCGCGCGAGCAGCTCGTCGGTGCCAAATGGCTTGGTCACGTAGTCGTCGGCGCCGGCGTCGAGGGCCCTGACCTTTTCGCGCTCGTCACCGACGGCCGACAGGACGAGGACCGGGAGGCGGCTGAAGCGCCGGAGCTCCTGGCAGAGTTCGACGCCCCCGCCGTCGGGCAGGACCAGGTCCAACACCAGCGCGTCGGGCGGCCGAGAGGCCAGCGCGGCCAGCGCCTGCGCTTTGGTCTCGGCGGTTTCGACGGAGTAGCCGGCGTCTCGCAGGATGATCTTCAGCCCGCGCACGATCTGGGGCTCGTCGTCGACGACCAGGATCCGGGTGTCGGTGGTCGTCACAGCGCCGGTCCGACGGTCTCGGGCTGCTGGACGGCCGGAAAGCTGACCGCAAACGAGGTGCCCTGGCCGCTGTCGACCTGGAGCGCGATGCGCCCGCCGTTGGCCTCGACGAAACCGCGGCAGATCGCCAGCCCCAACCCCGAGCCCGCGCGCGAGCCCGAGCGCCCGCGAAAGAACGGCTCGAACACTCGGGTGCGCTGGTCAAGGGGAATGCCTTGGCCCTGGTCAGTGACCCTGACCGTCACGCGGCCACCGCTGGCACCCCCACTCACGCGCACGCGGCCCCCGTCGGGGGAGAACTTGACCGCGTTCTGGAGCAGGTTCGAGAACACGCGCTCGAGCTGCGCGGCATCGGCGTGCACGAGCGGGAGGTCGGCCGCCAGCGCGAACTCGATCGGATGCGAAGGATCCAGTTGGGCCGCAGCCGAGGCGACCACGTCATGAAGATCGCACCAGTCCGAGCGGGGGCGGACCGCTCCGGCCTCGATCATCGAGAGGTCGAGCAGGTCGTCCACGAGCTTGGCGAGGCGGAGGCTCTCGCCGTGGATCACGTCGAGCAGCTCGGTGCGCTCGAGCTCGCTGACTCGGCCCGTGCGCAGCGCCGAGACGGCGGTGGTGATCGCAGTCAGCGGCGAGCGCAGGTCGTGACTGATGGCGTGTAGGACCGCCGTGCGAGCCGTCTCGGCGCGCCGCCCGGCCTCGATCTCGGCCTCCTGCTCGGCGGTCCGTTCGCGGGCGCGGGCGACATCGATCAGTTTGCCCAGAGGTTCGGCCAGGCGGTCGAGCTGGCGCTGCTCCCAGGTCACGTCGCGAGACACGTAGAGCCAGGTCGGCTGGCGTGCCTTGAGTCCCAGCGCGAGCTCGTCGGGACCCGGCGCGGCCGTGGGCTCGGTGACAAGTCGCACGACGCTGGCGCCGGTGGCAGCTGCCACCAGGGCCTCGACATTTGTCAGCTGCGCTTCGTGGCTGGGCCCAGAGAGAATCGTCGACGCGGCCTCGGCCAGCAGCTTGGCCTCCTGCTCGCGCGCGGCGGCGAGCCATGCGC
>JBAVWI010000304.1:0-3056 GCA_049697735.1 Solirubrobacteraceae bacterium | reverse complement strand
TGCGCGGTCACGCCTCGATCCAGGGCTCGACTGACGTTCCGACGCTGTACGACATCCTCCCCGGGTACCTGCCGATGCCCCACCCGCGCGAGCATCCGACGCTCGAGCACTACGTCGAGGCGATGACCCCCGAGACAGGCTTCTGGGGGCACGCCGACGCCTACGCGACGAGCCTGCTGAAGGCGTGGTGGGGCGACCATGCGACCGAGGAGAACGACTACTGCTTTGACTACCTGCCGCGGATCACAGGCGACCACTCCCACTACGCCACGGTCGCCGACATGATCGACGGCAAGGTCGAGGGCTACTTCGTGATGGGCGAGAACCCAGTCGTCGGCTCGTCCAACTCGCGCATGCAGACGCTTGGACTGACCAAGCTCAAATGGCTCGTCGTCCGGGACCTGGTCGAGATTGAAACGTCCGCGTTCTGGCGCGATTGCGCTGAGATCGAGGCCGGCGAGATGCGACCGGAGGAGATCGACACCGAGGTCTTCCTGATGCCCGCGGCGGCGCACACCGAGAAGGACGGAACCTTCACCAACACCCAGCGCTTGTTGCAATGGCGCCACAAGGCGGTCGAGCCACCGGGGGATGCGCGCTCGGAGCTGTGGTTCATGTATCACCTCGGCCAGCGCGTGCGCGAGAAACTGGCAGCCTCGGCCGATGCCAAGGACCGCCCGATCCTGGACCTGACCTGGGACTACCCGACCGAGGGGCCGAACGAAGATCCCAGCGCCGAGGCGGTCCTGGCCGAGATCAACGGTCATGGACCCGACGGGCGGCCACTGTCGGGCTACACCGACCTGAAGGCCGACGGCTCGACCTCGTGCGGATGCTGGATCTACAGCGGCTGCTTCGCCGATGGGGTCAATCAGACCGCGCGGCGCAAGCCGGGCTCTGAGCAGAGTTGGGTAGCCCCCGAGTGGGGCTGGGCGTGGCCGATGAATCGCCGGATCATCTACAACCGGGCCTCGGCGGACCCCGACGGCAATCCGTGGTCAGAGCGCAAGCGCTACGTCTGGTGGGACGCCGAGAAGTCGAAGTGGACAGGTCACGACGTGCCCGACTTCAAGGTCGACATGCCACCCGACTACGTACCCGACGAGGACGCGACGGCCGAGAACGCGCTGCGCGGTGACACGCCGTTCATCATGCAGGCCGACGGGCGCGGCTGGCTGTTCGCGCCCAGCGGACTCACCGACGGGCCTTTGCCGACCCACTACGAGCCGATCGAGTCGCCCTTTCCCAACCTGCTCTATGGGCGCCACGCCAATCCGGCTGCCCAGCGCCTCTGGAACAGCGAAAATCCTTACCACCCCTCACACGGGCATCGGGGCTCCGAGGTGTTCCCGTACGTGGCCTCGACCTATCGGCTGACCGAGCATCACACGGCTGGGGGGATGTCACGAACTTTGCCGTATCTGGCCGAGCTTCAGCCCGAGTTTTTCTGCGAGGTCTCGCCCGAGCTGGCCGCCGAGCGTGACCTTGAGCACGCCGGTTGGGCGACGATCGTCACGGCACGCGCGGCGGTGGAGGCACGGGTCATGGTCACTGCTCGTCTGCGACCCCTCAAAGTGCACGGTCGCCCCGTTCATCAGGTCGGCCTCCCGTACCACTGGGGACGGCTGGGCTACAGCAAGGGCGACTCGGCCAACGAGCTGCTCGGCATCGCGATGGACTCAAACGTACACATCAGCGAGTACAAGGTCTCCACCTGCGACATCCGTCCCGGCCGTCGTCCCCGCGGTCCCGGGCTGCGCAAGCTGGTCGAGTCCTACCGGACGAGAGCGGGGATCGCATGAGTATCGAATCGCTGCGCGTGCAGTCTTGGCCTGGGTCCTACGAGCCCGTCGCAAAGCCCCGGGTCGGCTTCTTCACCGACACCTCGGTATGCATCGGCTGCAAGGCGTGCGAGGTCGCGTGCAAGGAGTGGAACCAGGTTCCGGAAGACGGTCTGAACTTCACGGGCGACTCCTATGACAACACCGGCGGGCTCGGCGCCGATACCTGGCGCCACGTCGCCTTCATCGAGCAGCGGCTGCCGCTGGGCCTCGACGAGCAGGCGCCGCTGGTCACGCAGGCCGCCCGAGCCGAGCTTGACACGATCGCCGTGCACGAGGACGCCGGGCTGCGCTGGCTCATGTCCGCGGACGTTTGCAAGCACTGCACCGAGGCGGCCTGTCTTGACGTGTGCCCGACCGGATCGTTGTTTCGGACCGAATTCGGGACGGTCGTGGTGCAGGAGGACATCTGCAACGGCTGTGGCTACTGCATACCGGCGTGCCCGTTCGGCGTGCTCGACCAGCGGGCCAACACCGCCGAAGGCGGTGGTAGTGACGGGCGGGCGTGGAAGTGCACCCTCTGCTATGACCGCCTCAAGGACGACCTCGAGCCGGCGTGCGCGAAGGCGTGTCCCACCAACTCGATCCAGTTCGGCGAGCTCGACGAGCTACGCGACCGGGCGGACGAGCGCCTGGGCGAGCTCAAGGACCGAGGGGTCGCGGAGGCTCGTCTCTACGGCCGAGACGACGACGACGGGGTGGGCGGATTCGGGGCGTTCTTCCTGCTTCTCGACGAACCCGAGGTATATGGCCTGCCTCCCGACCCGACGGTGTGCACACGCGACCTCGGCGAAACCTGGAAGGCGGCTGGGGTCGCCGCGACGCTCATGGTCGGAACCGTGCTGGCCGCGTTCGCGGGATGCCGGCGATGAGCGCCACCCAGACGGTTCCCGCGCGCTCCTACTACGGGCGGCCGATCCTCAAGGAGCCGGTCTGGGAGTGGGAGATCCCGACTTACTTCTTTACCGGCGGACTCGCCGGCGCCTCCGCCACCCTTGGGCTGATCGCCGATGTCGCCGGCAACGAGCAGCTGGCCCGCAGCGCCTGGTCCGCTGCCGTTGCCGGGATCGCCGTGAGCCCGGCCCTGCTGGTATCGGACCTGGGGAGGCCCGAGTGCTTCCTCAACATGCTGCGCGTGGTCAAGGTCACCTCTCCGATGAGCGTCGGCTCGTGGATTCTCGTCGCGGCGAGCGGGGCGTTCACAGCCTCGTTCGC
>JBAVWI010000303.1:0-22370 GCA_049697735.1 Solirubrobacteraceae bacterium | reverse complement strand
GACCGGAGGCTCTGACCGGGTGGCGGCGGCTCTGACCGGAGGCTCTGACCGGGTGGCGGCGGCTCCGATCAGCCGCCGTAGCGATTGGTGATCGGAACCCGCCGGTCGCGGCCGAAGGCCCGAGTCGAGATCTTGATCCCCGGCGGCGCCTGGCGGCGCTTGTACTCGGCCCGATCGACCAGCGCCAGCACCCGGTCCACGTCTTCCTCGCGGTAACCGCGCAGGATCAGCGCATCGCGGCCGAGATCATCCTCGACGTAGCCGTCGAGGATGGGGTCCAGCACCTCATAAGGGGGAAGCGAGTCGGCGTCGCGCTGATCGTGACGCAGCTCGGCGCTGGGGGCACGATCGATGATCGAGACCGGGATCACTCCC
The DNA here is from genome assembly GCA_049697735.1 of Solirubrobacteraceae bacterium. Taxonomy (GTDB): domain Bacteria; phylum Actinomycetota; class Thermoleophilia; order Solirubrobacterales; family Solirubrobacteraceae; genus Palsa-465. The sequence continues at coordinate 21,995 of JBAVWI010000303.1, read as the reverse complement.
GTGTCCCGATTGCGGTGCCGGGCGAGCTCGTAGACCAGGGTCTTGGGAACGTCCTTGATGACGGCAAAGCCGCCCGCGCTGTCCCCGTACAGCGTGAAATAGCCGACCGCCATCTCGGACTTGTTCCCGGTGGTCAGCACCAGCCAGCCGAACTTGTTGGACAGGGCCATGAGGAGGTTGCCCCGGATCCGGGCCTGGAGGTTCTCCTCGGTCAGGTCGGCGTCGCGGCCGTCGAAGGCCTGTGACAACGTCGCCTCGTAGGCGTGCATGGCTGGGGCGATCGGCAGCTCTCGGACCGGCACGCCCAGGTTGGCGGCCAGGGCGCGGGCGTCGTCCTGGGTCTCCGAAGACGAGTACGGGGACGGCATGATGACCACCGAGACGCGCTCGGGCCCCAGTGCGTCGACAGCGATCACCGCCACCAGCGCCGAGTCGATTCCCCCCGACACTCCCATGACCACCTGGGAGAAGCCGTTCTTCTCGACATAGTCGCGCAGCCCGAGGACCAGGGCCCCGTAGACCTCGGCCACCGGATCGAGAGGTTCGGTGACCGGTCCGCCGATCGCGGCGGGCGCGCCGGCGGGCGCTGTCGGGAGTTCGAGACTGGCCAGCAGCGGCACGTCCGGGCGGGCCCGATGGTTGATCGGACGGTGGCGGGGGTCGCGCAGCCTGACACCTCGCGGGCCGGCGGGATCGATTGTGGCGACGATCAGCTCCTCGGCGAACTGGCGACCCCGGGCTATGACTTTCCCCTCGTGATCGATGACCAGCGAGTGGCCATCGAAGACGAGCTCGTCCTGGCCGCCGACCAGGTTGCAGAAGGCCACCGCGGCGACGTTGTCGCGGGCACGCTGAATCAGCATGCGTTCGCGCTCAGAACCCTTGCCGGCGTGATAGGGCGACGCCGAGACGTTGACCAGCAGGGTGGCTCCCGCCGCCGCCTCGTCGGTGGCGGGGGGCCCAGGCTCCCAAATGTCCTCGCAGACGGTCAGCCCGATCACCGCGTCGCCAAGCTCGATCACCGCCCCGCCGGGCCCGGCCTGGAAGTAGCGCTGCTCGTCAAAGACCCCATAGTTGGGGAGAAATGTCTTGCGATAGATCGCCTCGATGCGGCCGTTGGCGAGCACCGCGCAGGCGTTGTAGACGTCGTCGGCGCGCTCGGGAAAGCCCACCAGCGCCACCGTCTCGTGCGTCGTCTCGGCCAGGCGCTCCAGCGCGGCGCGCGCGTCGGCGAGGAAATGCTCCTTGAGCAGCAGGTCCTCCGGGGGATAGCCGGTGATGACGAGCTCGGGGAAGAGAACCAGCTGGGCGCCGGCGGCGACGGCCTGCTCGAGACCAACGCGAACCTTGGCCTCGTTGCCGGGGATGTCGCCGACCGTGGGGTCGAGCTGGCAGAGGGCGAGCCGCAGCGGATCGGACATGCCCTCATTATGGGATGAGACGCGGGACAAGCGCCCGCCGCCGGGGCTCAACCCGCCGGTGGCCCGTGGCCGAGCGTTGCCACCAAGAAATTGCGTAGGGCGGGATCGGCGGGGGTCCGCACGTGGATCAGGCGGGTCCAGGCGGCGCCGAGGACGCCGTTGGTGCCCGGCCGCGGGGCCAGGATCACCGCCTGTCCGGCCGCAGCCAAAGCCGGGGTGAAGGGAGCGGCGATCGAGGTCGCGAGGGCGCGCAGGCCCGCGGGCGGCCGGTCACCGCCGTAGAAGAGAACCACGTCACCGAGTTCGAGGGCCTCCAGCAGCTGATCGTCGTTGATCTTCACTTGGTCATGGGTCACGGCCAGCGGGACGTGGGCGCCGCTGGTCGGGGGCCGAGAGTCATAAGCGGGATGGGGGGCGCCGGGAGCGAGGTGGGCATGGCCGAGATCGCGGAACTGAGCACCGAGCGGACCGACCTGACCCGCGATTCCGGGGTTGTCGCGCCCTGCCAGCAGACCGCCGGAAAGGAGGGCGATGACGCCCACGGCGAGCGCGAAGGCGACGAGCACGATGAGCACTCGCTCGAGCAGCGGCATCCGCGCGCGGCGCCGGCCCCCTTCTATCGGACGAAGGCTGATCTCAGTCGACCGCGCGGACGGCGCGTCGCTCCGCCGGGGCGGGCCGGGGACTCTCGCCCGCGGCGGCCGCCAGCTCCTCGATCGACGCCCGCAGCTCGTCGGCCAGCGCCTCGAGATCGCCGATCGCGTCATAGTCGGCGTTGAGGCCGAAATTGAGCTGTCCGTTGTAGCTCATGATCGCGATGCCGAGAGCCTGGTTCTCGGCCAAGGGGACCATCGGGTACATGGCCTCGAGCTGGCGGCCGAGCATGTAGAGCGGGAACTGGGGACCGGGGACGTTGGTGACCACGATGTTGAACAGCCGCTGGCGAGCCTGGAGACGCGCCGCCTGGGCCATGATGGTCGGCGGGGCAAAGCCGGTGAGCTCGGTCAGCACCTGGGCGCCGACCGCCTGGCCGGAGTCCTTGATGCCGTCCATCTCCTTGCTGATCGTCAGCAGGCGCTGCACCGGGTCGCTGACTCCGACGGGGAGAGGGGCCCACATCGCCGCGACGCGATTGCCCAGTGCCCCCCGCTCGACATCGGCCCGAACCGAGACGGGCACCATCGCCTTGAGAACCACGTCCTCGGTCGGTTCGCCGTGCAGGCGCAGGTAGCGGCCCAGACCGCCGGCCACGGCGGCCAGGACGACGTCGTTGACGGTGCCACCGAGGGCGTTCTTGACCGCCTTGAACTCGGTGAGCTCGCCCCGCACCCAAGTGAAGCGACGGTGGGGCCCGATCCGGACGTTGAACAAGCTTGAGGGTGCCATCTGGAGACCCACCCGCGCCATCGCGCTCACGCCTCCAACCGCGTTTCCGAGACGCTCTGCGACCTGCCGGGGCCCGCGAAGGGTGGCGCGCACACCACGCGCGATCTCGGCCGGGACGGTAGCCCGCTCGACGAGCGCGTCGGCGAGCAACTGGGCCCGGCTGGGCAGCGGCCGCGGGACCCACTCGTGCTCGGGTGGGGGTACGGGCATCGGGTCGGCCGAGGCGTCAAACAGCACGGTGGCGATATCGACCCCGGAGATGCCGTCGACGAGCGCATGGTGGGTCTTGGAAAGCAGCGCGAAGCGATCTCCGGAGAGCCCTTCCACCAACCACAGCTCCCAGAGCGGACGGCTGCGGTCCAGCGCTTGCGAGAAGACCCGGCCGGTGAGGCGCTTGAGCTGCGCTTCGCCCCCCGGGCTGGGCAGGGCGGTATGCCGCACGTGGAAGGCGACGTTGAAGTGGGGGTCGTCGACCCACACGGGGCGCCCCTGGTTGAGCGGCACGAAGGCCAGGCGCTGGCGATAACGGGGGACGAGGTGCAGGCGGGAGACGATGTGCTCGGCGAGCTCCTCGTAAGGTGGTGGCGCCCCCTCGAAGACCATGCACCCCGCTACGTGCATGTGGGCCGCATCGCGCTCAAGATGCAAAAAAGAGCTGTCGAGGCCGGTCAGGCGGTCAGATGTGGGCACGAACTGGATTCTTGCAGGCCCGGCCGTGTGTGACGAGGCTCACGCAAACTGTCCGCGGACCCTGCCACCCTCACGCGGTTCCAATAATCGACCTGCCGAATCGCTGTCGCCCGGTGCGTAGCGAGCGGGGGACCCACTGCCGGGTAGGCGTACTCCCTACACCCGGCCGGGGCGAATCGGTGTCTGGCCCTCTTCAGCCGCGACGACCGTAGCGACTCTCGCCTGCCCTTCAAAAGGCGTGCGCCGGTCGCGAGCCCGACAGCTAACCACGCAGGCACAGGGGTCGATCGACGTATCAGGAGGTCCTCGGATGAGGTCCACAATGACAGCGCGCACGAAGCGCTCGATTCATGTAGCAATTGTTACGATAATGCTGACTGTGCCGGCTTCGGCGTTCGCGCTGAGCAGCACCGTCACCGACACCCACGCCTCTGCCGGCGCCCCGCTTCAGGTGCGGGTCTCGCCGCGGCGGACAACCCTCAACCACGCCGTCACGGTGACCGGACAGGCACCGGCTGCTGACGCCGGCCACCGAGCCGTGCTCGAGACGGCCCCGTGGAGCCAGACCAACTGGCGCCCCGTGGCTGCGAGCAATATCGACTCGGCGGGGCGATTCCGGATCCGCTTTCGCCTGCGCAACTCGGGCTATCTGCGCGTCATCGATGCCGGCCCGACCGCGGTCGCGGCGGGGGTCACGTCCAGCCAGGTGGTGGCTCCCTCAGCCGGCCTGGCGAGCGCTCCCCAGCGCGTCGCCGTCGCGGCCTCGTTCCGGGTCGCGTCTCACTCACGGAATGTCATCGCCGGCTCGGCTCTGCTCGTCCGAGGCTGGCTGCGTCCGGCTCGGACAGGGCGTGCCGTGCACGTCCAGGGCCGTTCCGGCTCGGGATGGCAGACACTGGCCAGTGGGCGAACCGGTGGCGCCGGCGGCTTCCGGCTGCGCTTTCGTCCCACCAGCGGGCTCCAGCGACGTCTGCGGGTGCGCTTTGCCGGCGACACGGCCAACTCCGGCGCGAGCCGTTCGCTCGGAGCCATGACCGTTTACGGCCAGAGCGTCGCCTCGTGGTACAACGACGGTGGTAACACGGCCTGCGGCTTTCACGCCGGTCTCGGCGTCGCCAACCGCAGCCTTCCGTGCGGGGCCAAGGTGCGGATCCGCTACGGCGGGCGCAGCGTCACCGCCACGGTCGATGACCGCGGTCCCTTCGTCGGCGGCCGGAACTGGGATCTCAACCAGAACACGGCCGGCGCGCTGGGCTTCGGCGGTGTCGGCGCCATCTGGGTCAGCCAGTAGCCGCCTGACCTTTCTCGGGCCCGAAGGGGGTCTCCGATGCGTCGGGGACCCCCTTTAGGCTCTAAAAGCGATGCCCGGCCGCTGTATCGCTCATCTCGACATGGATGCCTTCTACGTCTCGGTTGAGCTGCGGCGACGTCCGGAGCTTCGGGGGCGGGCGGTGATCGTGGCCGGAACCGGCCCCCGAGCGGTTGTCACCACCGCTTCCTATGAGGCTCGGCGCTTCGGGGTCGGTTCGGCGATACCGGCGGCACGGGCTCGGCGCCTATGTCCCCATGGCGTCTACCTGACGCCCGACTTTCCCTACTACCGCGAGACCTCGCGCGAAGTCATGGCCCTGGTCCGGGCGTGTGCCGAGTCGGTCGAGGTAGTCGGGCTCGACGAGGCGTATCTCGATCTGAGTGGGATGCCGGCGCCCCGGGCCGAGATGCGGCGGCTGGCGCTCGCGATCGAGCGGGCCACGGGCCTGGGATGTTCGATTGGAATCGGGCCCAACAAGCTGGTGGCCAAGGTCGCCTCCGACGCCGAGAAGCCGCGCGGCTTCGTCACCCTGAGCAGCGAGCAGGCCCGCGTGCGCTTCGCCAGCTCATCCTGCGGGCTGATCCCCGGGATCGGACCCAAGACGGCCGAGCGGCTGCGCGCCTGCGGCCTGGATACGCTGGGCAAGCTCGCCGCTGCGCCGCCTGACGAGGTCAGCGCGAGCTTCGGGCCCCGTCTCGGAGCCGAGCTGCAACGCCGTGCTCGCTTCGAGGATGACAGCCCGGTGACCGAGGTCCGCAAGGTGATCTCGGAGTCGCGCGAAACCACCTTTGACCACGACATCGCGGGCCTCGGGCAGCTCGAGCCGATCCTGAGCCACCTGGTTGGGGAGCTCTGCAACACGCTGGAGCGTCAGAACCGGTGCGGCCGCACGATCGGCATCAAGGTCCGCCTGGACGACTTCTCGACCCATACCCGGGCGCGGACGCTGGGCGAAGCGGTCTGGAGCGCGGATCGGGTTGGTCCCGTGGCAGTCGACCTGCTGCGCCGTTTCGCGCCACCGCGTCCGGTGCGACTGCTCGGAGTGCGGGTAGCAGGGCTGGGCACGCGCCGCGCCGACGAGCAGCTCAGCCTGGTGCTCTAAGGGCGCACAATCGACCACGTTGCCCAGGCGATCCGTTAGAGCGCTCTGTCGCTTGGGTGGAGACGGGATCCTGAGTCTGGCCGGCGCAGCGTTAGCCTCAGAACGTTGGCCAGCCTGCTTTTGGACGCGAGCCTGGGCTGGTGGTGGTCAGACGCCGTGGCTGCCCTGGTCATCGCGGCCACCCTCCTGGGCGAGGGACTACGCACCGCTCGCGTCTAGAGGACAGGGATTTAGTCTGGCAGCGTGATCGTCAAGCTGATCGCCCTCGTTCTGCCGCTCGGCCTGGACACCTTCGCGGTCGCGGCCGCGCTGGGTGTTGCTGGGCTCGACCCCCGGCGCCGCCTGCGGGTGTCGTTGCTGATGGCAGGCTTTGAGGCGGGCATGCCGCTTGTCGGCCTGGCGCTCGGGGTGCCTCTGGGGCATGTCGTCGGCTCAGCTGCCGACTACATCGCCATCGGGGTTCTACTCGCCTTCGGGCTCTACACACTGCTTGCTCGCGACCACGACGAGGAGGACATCGGCAAGCTGGCGAGCGCGACGGGCTGGGGCGCGATCGCGCTCGGAGTGAGTATCAGCCTCGACGAGCTCGCGATCGGCTTCACGCTGGGACTGCTCCATCTCCCGGCGGCGGTCGCGATCATCCTGATTGGCGCCCAAGCGTTTGGCCTCTCTCAGCTCGGGCTACGGCTGGGCGCCCGCTTGGGCTCAGAGCTACGCGAAGGCGCCGAGCGGCTCGCGGGGCTCGCGCTGACCGCCCTGGGTCTGGGGCTGCTGATTGAAAAGATCGCCTCGGGCTGAGCTGATGGGCTCGATCCGCTTTGACCGCCGCGAGCTGGCGGCCATCTTCGCCGGCGGCTTCGCCGGTGCGATCGCGCGCGCGGAGCTGGTCGAGACGCTGCCTCACAGCAGCGTGCAGTGGCCGTGGGCGACCATCCTGGTCAACATTGTCGGAGCCTTTTTGCTTGGCTACTTCACTACTCGCCTGCAGGAGCGGCTGCCGCTTTCGGCGTATCGCCGTCCGTTACTGGGCACGGGTTTTTGCGGCGCATTGACCACGTTCTCGACCATGCAGGTCGAAGTCTTGGGGATGCTCGATTCGGGCCGCATCGGTCTCGCGGTGGCCTATGCGATGGTCAGCGTTGTCGCCGGGTTCTTGGCCGTGGCGCTGGCCACCAATCTTGTGCGTCGAGCCAGAATCGCCACATGACCCTGGTTGTCGTGCTGGGCATCGGACTGGTCGGCGGCGTGGGCGCGATCGCCCGGTTCGTTCTCGATGGCGCTCTCACGGCCCGGTTTGGGCGCGCGTTTCCGTTCGGCACGCTGGCGGTCAACCTGAGCGGCGCCTTTGCCCTCGGTGTCGTGGTCGGCGCCGCGCTTGACCAGGACGCCTATCGGCTGATCGGCACCGGCCTGATCGGCGCGTTCACCACGTTCAGCACATGGGCGCTGGAGAGCCACCGGCTCGGCGAGGACGGCGAGCTGCGCCTCGGGGTCCTGAACTTCGCCGTCAGCCTCGTCCTCGGCGTCGCCGCCGCATGGGCAGGCCGGCACCTGGGGCGGTTGTTGTGAACGAGGATTGCCTGAAGCTGACGACGTACTTCGGTGAGCGCGACCGTGCCGACGGCAAGTTCCTCGCCGACGCGTTCACCGATATCTACGCCCGCCACGAGCTGCAAACAAGCCTCATCATGCGCGGGGTCGAGGGCTTTGGCGTCAAGCACCACCTGCGCAGCGATCGACTCTTGACGCTTTCTGAAGACCTCCCGCTCGTCTCCGTCGCCGTCGACACGCGCCGGCGCATCGAAGCGGCGCTCACCGAAGTCAAGCAGCTGCGCTTCGACGGCCTGGTCACGCTTGAGCGCGCGCGCATGCTTACCGGCCACATCGAGACGGTGCCGCTCCCACCGGAGCTGCATGAGGCGACGAAGCTCACCGTCTACGTCGGCCGGCAGGAGCGCGCCAACGACAAGCCCGCCTACGAGATGATCGTCCAGCTGCTACGCCAGCGCGGCATCGCCGGCGCGACCGCGCTGTTGGGCATCGACGGCACCGCACACGGCGCGCGTCAGCGCGCGAAGTTCTTCGCTCGCAACACCCAGGTCCCGCTGATGATCATCGCCGTCGGCGACGGATCGCGCATCGCCGAGCTCCTGCCCGAGCTCGGCGCGGCGCTCGCCCGGCCGCTGGTCACGCTCGAGCGCGTCCAGGTCTGCAAGCGCGACGGCCAACGGCTCGCCGAGCCCCGCGAGTTGCCGCAGGCCGACCCCTCGGGACGGGCGGTGTGGCAGAAGCTCATGGTCTACGCCGGCGAGCAGGCCGAGCACGACGGTCACCCGCTTCACCACCACCTGATCCGCGGACTGCGCGCGGCCGGCGCCGCCGGCGCTACCAGCCTGCGTGGTATCTGGGGATACCACGGCGACCACGACCCCCACGGCGATTCCTTCTGGCAGCTGCGCCGTCGGGTTCCCGTACTGACCGTGATCGTCGATTCGCCCGAGCGGATCCGCGAGTGGTTCAAGCTCGTTGACGAGCTCACCAGCGAGACCGGCCTCGTCACCAGCGAGATGGTTCCCGCCGTCGTCCGTTGACAGTCAGCTAATAGAGAGCGCTGGCCAGCTGCCGCCGGGCCGCGCGCGCCAAGGGGTCATCGACGCCGAGTTGGTCGAGCACTCCGACCACCACGCGCCGGATGTCATCGCGTGCTCCGTCGGCGTTGGGGATCAACGCGATCAGAGCGTCTAGACCAGCTTTGGTGTCACCGTCATCCAGGGCCTGGAAGGCTGCCTTGAGCTCGGGCGGGGAGGGGCAGTCCTGGAGGCGGATCCGGGCTGCCAGGCCGTCGGCGGCGAAACTCCCGGGCACGTCACCGAGCACGGCCAGCGCCGCCTCGCTGTCACCCCGGTCGTTGAGGATGTGAGCAAGCGGCACGGCGGCATCAGCGCGGGAGGGTTCGAGCTCGACGGCCCGGCGCAGCGACGCCTCGTCACCGGCGGCCACGAGCTCGGCGGCCTCGGATGGCACCAGATCGTCGAGAAAGCGTTCGACGGCAATCGGCGGTTGGACGCCAACGAACTCTGACACGACCTGACCATCGCGGAACGCCTTGACGGCCGGAATGCCTTGGATCCCATACGTACGGGCGAGATTCTGATTGGCGTCGACGTCGACCTTGGCGAGCTCGACCTGACCCGATCGCGCTGCCACGGCCTGTTCGAGAACCGGTCCGAGCTGGCGGCAGGGAGCGCACCACTCGGCCCAGAAGTCGACCACCACGGGGACGACGGCCGAGCGGTCAAGGACCGCGGTCTGGAAGTTCGATTCGGCTACGTCGACCATGACTCCGATGGTAGCCAGACGCCTGTGCGGTGATGCGCTAGACAACAACCATGCAGGAGTTCACGGTTGACCGCGACGGTGTCCGCCTAGCCGGACAAGACGCCGGGGAGGGCCCGGCGGTCGTCCTCCTGCACGGTCTCACCGCCACCCGGCGCTACGTGGTGATGGGCTCCACGGCGCTGGAGCGCTCAGATCATCGCGTGATCGCCTACGACGCCCGCGGCCACGGTCGCTCCTCACCAGCCGGCGTTGCGTCCGCGTATGGCTACGACGAGCTCGTCTCAGACCTCGAGGCGGTGCTCGATCAGGCCGGCGTGGAGCGCGCGGTCCTGGCCGGGGCCTCGATGGGAGCCCACACGCTGCTCCGGCTGGCCCTGAGCCGACCCGAGCGCGTGGGGGGGCTGGTTGTCATAACCCCGGCCTACGAGCCGGAGACCAACGATGATCCCGAGCGCCTGGCGCATTGGGACGCGCTTTCGGACGGGCTGCGGACCGGCGGGGTCGAGGGGTTCTTGGCTGCCTACGGCGAGCCACGCGTACCTGAGCGCTGGCGCGAAACGGTGATCAAGGTGATCGCCCAGCGGCTGGCCTTACACGAGCATCCAGAGGCCGTGGCTGACGCGCTGCGGTCCGTGCCACGCTCGCGACCGTTCGCGAGCCTGGACGAGCTGAGCGCAATCGCCGTCCCCACGCTCGTGGTGGTCAGTGACGACGAGGCCGACCCCGAGCATCCGCACGCCGTGGGAGAGGCGTATGGGGCGGCAATCCCCGGCGCGCGCCTGATCGAGGATGAGCCGGGACGCTCTCCAGTCGCCTGGCAGGGCAGCCAGCTCTCCAAGTTGATCGCCGAGGTGGCAGCGCAGGCTCGGCTATGAGCTCTGCCCGGGGCCGAGATGCGGTGTAGGGTCCGAGGCGACTTGATGCCAAGCGACTCACTTCTTCGCAAGATCCTGACTGTCGTGGGGTTCCTGCTCGCATTCGCGGTGGCCATGCTCCTGGCCGTGGGCAACGCCACGAGCGCGCCCCTCGCGGTCCGGTCGCCCAGCCTCCATGGTCCAGGCGGATCGGGTGCGCTTGCGCCAGGGCATGAGCAGTACCCACGTCTGCGGAGTGTCTACGCCGGTCCGTGAGCGGGGGTCGCCGTGAGCGACCCCCAACCGGACAAGGACTCAACAACCGCGCTGCCGCGCAAGCTCGGCATCAAGCCAGAGGCGCGGCTCGCTCTCATCGATGCTCCACACGGATTCACGGACACACTGGGGGAGCTGCCGCCGGGCGTCGAGATCCGCACGCGACTCAGGGGCGAGTTCGACGTGATCGTCGCCTTCTTCGTGGCGGCAGGGCAGCTCGAGCGGCGCTTGCCGGCCTTGCGCTCAGCCTTGGATCAGTCCGGGGGTCTGTGGCTGGCCTGGCCCAAGCGCACCGCGGGGGCGACCACCGACCTCGGGGATGGGATCGTGCGCGAGCTGGGCCTCGCCGCTGGTCTGGTCGACAACAAGGTCTGCGCGATCGACGCCACCTGGTCGGGGCTGCGCTTCGTCTACCGGCTCGCCGACCGCGCCAGGACGTAGACCCGGGCACAGCCGAAGCGGCGCACCCTGCCGACCAGGGGTCCGAGCGTACGCTGCAGCTCGGCCCGGTGAGCGCAATCGCTCACCAGCACCTTGGCGCCGGTGGCCGTGACGAACGCCCGGGCCGCCATGGGGCGCATCCGGCCCCCGAAGAGCCGGTCGACCTGGGCCGCCCGGATCGGGTAGTCGCGGCTCCAGTAGCCGTGGCCCACCCAGACCTTGCGCCCGGTCTGGGATGGCACCAGGGTCGCGAACGGGGTCGGTGCGAGCACGCCGCCGCGGGGGGCCTGGTCGGCCACCCAGGCCAGGGCGCTGGCGTCAGGACGGGGAAGGTAGTACTGCACGGCCTTGCCGTCGGCGGTGTTGACGAACTTGCGCGCGCCGTAAGCCAGCCCGGGGATTGTCAGTAGGGCCACCCCGAGCGCGCCCACCACCGCCGGGAGGCGCAGGCGCTGGCCTCCGCGCACAATCAGCGCCGCCAGCGGGAAGCTCAGTCCCTGAAGCCCGTGGGGGGCGAAGGAGTTGTTGACGAAGTAGGTGACAAAGCAGGCGGCGATCCAGAGCAGGATGGCCTGCTCGACCACCTCTCCGCGGGGCCGGCGCAGACCGAGGGCAGCGAGCAGGAACAGGGGTCCGAAGCCGAGGAGAAGGGCCAGGGCCGGCAGGCGCGCGATCACCTCGTAGCCGGAGGCGAGCTTCCAGGCCGGGTCAGTGTGGCTGAGCAGGTAGTAGTAGCCGAGTGGGAGCGCCGCCCCGAGGGCCGCCAGCGCGTACGTCATGGCTCCCTGCAGCCGTTGCCACAGCGCGAGCCCGGCGTAGATCAGGATCAGGGTGATCCCCTGCCAGGGATGCAGCCAGGAGGCCCCCACGGAGGCGACAAGGGCCACCACGAGAGCGCCCAGTCCCCCGCTCATTGACAGCATGCGCGTCTTCGGTGTGCCGAAGCCGCGCGGATCGACTGACCGCTCGACGGCCAACAGCGCCACCGGTACCAGGGCCAGACCCAGCGCGCTGGGCACATAGCCCCAGAGCTTGGAGGCGACCAGGAGCTCGTCCTCAAGCAGATAGAGGCCAAAGCGCAGGGGGCCAGCGCCGAGCTTGGCCCAACTGAACAGAGCCGCCAGCGGAGTGCAGAGAAAGAGCGACAGCGCGACCGTCGCCGCCCGGGCCTCGCGCTGCTCCTCAAACAGGCGGGCCGCCCAGGACACCGCGGCCAGGAACACCGCGATCACTGCCACCGGCTTCCAGAGCAGATAGGCGACGGGCAGCGACAGGCCGGCACTCCACAACGCCCCGGTGAGCGTGAACAAGGGCTCGAGGTAGACGTGGCCGCTCGGCGAGAGGGTGAACAGGTCGGAGGCGAGACCGTGAAGACCCGCGTCGCGCGCCCAGGCCAAGTACTGCAGTTGGTCGGCGCCAAGAACTCCGTCGGCCCCGATCAGACCGTCGGCGCCGGTGAAGATCGTGTGCGTCTGGGCCGCGCGGACGAGCAGCAGCACGAGTGGGAAGGCTGCCCAGGCAGCGAGCCCGGCCAGCAGCGCCAGCTCGGCCCCCGAAGCACGCCGGCGGTTGGCCATGGCGCGCAAGCCTAACCTCCGGTGACGCTCCCGGCCGGGTCCGGCCGGGAGCGTAGGCCTGTCAGCCGGCCGTAACCGAGTTGGTGCGGTCGGCTGGTGCGATGTAGCCGTTGCCGTTGAAGTGGATCTTGATCAGGATTGTGGCCGGCGTGGCTGCCTTGACCCGCCTAAACGAGTTATCGGCGCTGAACGTGCAGTCCGGTCCGACCGGAGCCACGACCGTGCCGATGCGACGCTTGCCGAGGAAATAGCCCACCTTCACCGTGCCTGAGCACCGGGACGTCGCCGGGATTGAGCCGGCTCCGCCGATCGTGCCGCTGGTGCTGTAGGCATATGGCCGATGACGATCACGCCGTGGGGTCGTCTTGGCGCTCACCCGCGGCTTGAGCGGCCGATCGGGCTCGGTGAAGAAGGTGGCGTCAGCGCCAGTCGAGATCACGTTGCCGTTGTGATAGGCCACGATCCGGTAGTGGAACAAGGTGGCCGGGGACAGGCCGGCGAGCGTGGCCGAAACCGGAAGCGAGGTCGCGACCTTGGCCAGCGGCTGGGCCGGGACCGTCTCGGCTCCGTAGCTTGCGCTCAGGCCGTACTGGACCGCCCAGGTGGTATCGGCGCCCTCAGGGTTGACGCTGCCGGTCACCGTGGCCACGGTCTTGAGGACGTTGACCGCAGGCCCGGTGGCCACGGCGGCCGGGGGAGGGCCGGTGGTCGTGAAGGTCCGGTCCGCGCCCGAGGCTGTCCCCGCCTTGTTCAGCGCGACCACGTGATAGTGGTAGACCGTCCCGGGGGTCAGGCCGGTGATCGTCGACTTGACGGTGACCGGCTTGCTGCCGCCGCCGACCTGATGGGTGCCGCTGGCTTGACCATAGGCACTCGTGATCCCGTACTGAAATCCGATGCCGGTCTGGTTGCCGTTGGGATTGACTGTCGCAGTCAGCGTCGCTGACGTGTCGGTGATATTGGTCGCCGGGCCCGTCGCCACGGTGGGAGACGATGCGGCTACGGCCACGCCGGTGATGCTCAGCCCGAGCACGGCAACGGCCAAAAGCGATGTAGTGGTGCGCTTCACTGGTGCCTCCTCCTGGCAGGTACGCCCGTTTCAAACCGGTTCTGGGCTCTAAGTTGCGGCCCACCCGGACGCGATGCCGGTACTAGGGTAGGGAGAAATGATGTTCTACGAGCCCGGAAGACTCGATCGCTCGCGGTTGGCGCATGACCCGTTCAAGGCGCTTGTCGCGCCGCGGCCGATCGGCTGGGTCTCGACGATCGCCGCCGATGGATCGGTCAACCTGGCTCCGTACAGCTTCTTCAACGCGGTGGCCGAAGCTCCTCCGATGCTCGCCTTCTCCAGCAACGGCGCCAAGCACTCGGCTACGTTTGCCGGGGAGGCTCGGGAATTCGTCTGGAATCTGGTCACCTACGAGCTGCGCGAGGCCATGAACGCGACTTCGGCGCCGCTGGCGCGAGGCGGCAACGAGTTCGATCGTGCCGGGCTGGAGATGGCGCCATCACGGCTGGTCGCCCCACCACGCGTGGCCACGGCACGCTGTGCGATGGAGTGCCGGGTTGTGCACGAACTCGAGCTGCGCGACGTCCACGGACAGCCCACCGACCACCACCTCGTCATCGGCCAGGTCATCGGGGTGCACCTCGACGAAGCGGCGATCAACGGCGAAGGGGTGGACACGGCGGCGTTGCGGCCCGTGGCTCGGCTCGGCGGACCGGCCGACTACACCGTGGTCGAGGAGATCTTCCGCATGACGAGGCCGCGCTCATGACCGCGATCCTGCTCTACGGGAGCACTGAGCACAACGCTGCGCTCCGTCACGAGGTGCCGATCGAGATCGGCGATGAGTTCGCGTTTGCCGTCGATCACGGCCGTACCTGGATCCAAGCCTCGCGACTGGAGGCCAAGCGTATCGCCGCTTGCCGGCCTGAGGCAACGCTGATCGACCTCCACGAGCTGGGGTTCAAGGAGCTGGCCGAGAGCGGGATCAGCCGCGCGCAGCTTGAGCTCGAGCTGGCCGCACGAGCGGTCGCCCGGACCGGGATCCGCAGCGCGATCGTCGACGCCGGCTTTCCGCTGGCCCTTGGTGACCGGCTACGCGCAGATGGACTTCAGCTGACCGTCGACGAAGCGGTCGTGACGGCGCGTCGGCGGCGCAAAACCGATGCCGAGCTGGCCGGCATCCGTCGCGCCCAGCGGGCGGCCGAGGCAGCCATGACCGCCGCGAGGGAGCTTTTCGCGGGCTCGGAGCCCGTCGGCGACACGCTTCACCTCGACGGCGGCCCATTGACCGCCGAGCGCGTCCGCGCGAGGCTGCGTGACGCTGCCTGGGCGCACGGCGCGGTGCTGCCCAACACGGCGATCGTCGCCTCGGTCTGGCAGGGGTTTGGCCACGAACCCGGAAGTGGCCCTCTCCCGGCAAGGCTGCCGATCCAGATCGACCTGTGGCCGTGCGACGAATCGTCGGGGTGCTGGGCGGACATGACGCGCACGTTCGTGGTCGGCGGTGAGCCACCGGCGGAGGTACTTCGTCAAGCGGGGCTGGTTCGCCGCGCACTCGACGAAGCGCGCGCGAGCGTGCGCCCCGGGGTGACCGGTCGCGAGTTGCACGCCCAGTGCTGCGAGCGCTTTGAAGCCGAGGGCTACCGGACCCAGCGAACCGGCCCCGGCGACGATCCCGACGAGGGCTTTCAGTTCTCGCTTGGCCATGGCGTCGGGCTGCGCGTGCACGAAGCCCCCGGGCTCGGGCGGACCGGCCGCGACCCGTTCGTGCCCGGCGACGTGCTCGCGATTGAGCCCGGGCTGTGGCAGCGCGACGTGGGTGGCGTCCGTTTCGAGGATCTGTTGCTTGTCACCGACGATGGCTGCGAGCTGCTGACCGACTTTCCCTATTCGCTGACCCCCGAGGGTCGCTAGCTTGTCGATGATCGATCAGGGCGGGCAAGACGTGGTGGACAGCCCAGTGCGGTGGGGGATCCTCGGAACCGGCGGGATCGCGAGCACGTTTGTCGCCGATCTTCGGCTGACCGATTCCGGCCTGGCCAGCGCCGTCGGGTCGCGTAGCCAGGGATCCGCGGACCGTTTCGCGGACGAGTTCGGCATCGCCAACCGGCACGCCAGCTACGAGTCGCTCGTGGCCGATCCGGACGTCGATGTCATCTATGTGGCAACGCCGCACCCGATGCATCACGACAACGCGATCCTCGCGCTGCGGGCCGGCAAGCACGTGCTGGTCGAGAAGCCGTTCACGATGAACGCCGGTGAGGCCCGCGAAATCGTTCGCATGGCAAGAGCGAACGGGCTGTTCGCCATGGAGGCGATGTGGACCCGGTTCCTACCGCACGTCGCCGTGATCCGGGACTGGCTCGCGCGAGGCGTGCTCGGTGACATCGTCGCCGTGACCGCGGACCATGGCCAGTGGTTCGCCGAAGATGCCGGGTTCCGGCTGTTCGCGCCGGAACTGGGCGGGGGTGCGCTCCTGGACCTCGGCGTGTATCCCGTCTCGTTCGCGTCGATGGTCCTCGGCACGCCGAGCCGGATCCTATCCATGAGCGACCCGGCGTTCACAAGTGTGGACGCGCAGACGTCGATGCTGTTCGGCTACGACAGCGGCGCCCAAGCCGTGCTGACGTGCACTCTGCGAGCGAAGAGCCCGACGAGGGCGGCGATCGTCGGCAGCGATGCGAGAATCGAGGTCGAGGGCGACTTCTACGCTCCCGCGGCCGTCACCCTCGTACCCAGGGAGGGCGACCCCGTCCGCGTCGAGTCGGTGCACGAGGGCCGGGGATTGCACCATCAGGCCGACGAGGTCGCGCGGAGACTGGCCGGCGGCGACCTGGAAAGCTCGTCGATGCCGCTTGACGAGACCGTCTCCATCATGGAGACGATGGAGACGGTGCTGACGCAGGCCCGGGGCAAAGCCTGAGCCTCAGCGTCGGAGACGCAGGCGCCTCAGCGTGGGAGAAACGCAGGAGCCTCAGCGTGCGAGAAACGCGTCTGGGGGACTGTGCTAATCACCCGCCAGATAATTGGCGGGTGCATCGGACGTAACCGTCACGCCTAGCCGCCATCAGCTGGCGGCTCTAGTTCAGACGTGCGTCTGAAAGTTCCTCATGCAGGTCAAGAGCCGCCCTGCGGGCGGCCGATGTTCCGGGCTGTGGAAGTGCGGGCTTCGCCCGCGGCTATCGAGGAAGACGACCGCAGCCGTGGGCCGATGACAGGGAAGGCGGGGGGGCAGGCGGCACGCCCGCGGCCTACGGCTCGCTGGGCGTCGCCGCCAGGCCTCCGGCCGGCCATCCTGCCCACAGCCGTCTGGCCGGGCCTAGCGGTGCTCGTCCGAGATCGGCGGGGCGTCGTCGTGGTCGAGCCCGAACCGCGTGTCCACATCGCGACTCGCGGCGTCGAACATCGGCGGGCCGCCTGCTTTGCGCGTCCACCACAGACCAGCGATCACGAGGACGACGATTGCAGCCAGAGCGATCGATTCAACCATTAGATGAATCGTGCGAAATCGATTGGTCGTGGGCTTTTGCCATCAGCGCTTCGCGGGCAAGCTCTGCACATGCTCGCAATCGCCGCCTGGAACATTCTCGCGTTCGTCATCGGGGTTCCGCTCATGATCGTCGCTCTCATCGCCACGATCTACATCAACGATTGGTTCAAACGCAATCGCGGAGGATGACACCAGGCGCTTCACTAGTCAATGCTCGATAATCGGGCTTATGTAGACCACTACGGGAATCAGGGGAGCTGGAGAGGGCCTGTAAGAGCCTCTAAGGCCCTGCTCAGGGCGTATTTGCCCAGATGCGGGGCTGCCCGGGCGATTTTGCTCACAGCGGGGCCGAAGCTGAGCAATCTGGCACTGGTTTCGATGACCGCCGGGCCTCGATACCTGCACGACGTGACAACCCTGGCGCCGGCGAACCGGTTGTGTCGCAAAACGGCTCCTCAGCCTGCGCCCTGTGACAATCTCGCTCGGGCCGCCCGGGTTTGGCACGTTTTGCAGGTCGGCGACCGATCCGGACGCCGCGCGGACCCACCGGGCTCGACGACCGTGCCCGCGCACGCGGCCGTAGGCCCCATGGCTGTCCTCCCGGTCCGCCCAGGCGTTATGTGAACCCGTGCAAGTCCCCTCGCGCTTGACGTCAAACGCCCGCAGGCGCCGATACGCTAAGCAGGTCCGGGGGGTCGTTGGCCCCCTCGGGGACCGTTTTGCGCATGTTCTCCCTGCCCCGAAAGCTCTCGCTTGTGGGCGCCCTGGCGTTGGCGAGTCTGTCTGTCCCGGCGGCGGTCGCGTCGCCTGCGCCCAGCGGCGGCTCGCCCGGCGGCGCGCCCATCTTGAGCGGTGGTCTGGCCCCGACCGCCCCGCCCACGAAGGTTCCTGCCCCGCCCAGCAAGCACGACCGCGGCCGCTGGATGCGCGGCGTGACCATCACCGAGTACTGGCCAGCGCCTGAGTCGTGGTTCGTCGGGCGCTTGGTAGCCGCCCCGGGTCTCGTCTGCCTGCACCGGATCGACTGGCTGTACTCGGCCTCGGGACTTTCGATGCAGGGCGAGGGCATCGGGCTCGATGGCCAGCTCTACCACATCCAGTCGCTCGGAGACGGGGGCTGGGTCACGGCGACCGGCCGCTCCACCGACCCCAGTACCGGCTGGCGCGCAGGCGCTCCCTTCTGGCGGGCGGGCGGCTACTGGCGCAACCGCAAGCGGGAGGTGACCTACCCGCTCGCGGCGGGCGGATGGTCGGCTGGAGTCGGCCGTCAGTACGTGCCCCTGCCCAACGTCAGCTTCGCGGCGGGACCGTCGCTGCCCCTGCACTACTACCAGTCGATCGCCGTGGATCCGCAAGTAGTCCCCCTGGGTAGCCGCGTCTACGTGCCGGCCTATCGCACCGACGGACAGGGCGGCTGGTTCATCGCTGCCGACACCGGCGGGGCGATCAACGGCCGTCACATCGATGTCTACCGGCCGCCCCCGGCCACATCCTCAGACCCGGGTCAGTATCTGACCGGGGCGAGGATGTACGTGATCAAGGCGCGCAACTAACCACAACCGCGGCGCCCGCGTTACTAGACTCCACTGCGCGATGGCCAAGCAGCAGCGAATGATGCGAGTCGAGCAGCGTGGGCAGATGGCTGCCATGCAGCAACTCGAGACGCGTAGCGACGACGAGCTCGAGGCCGAGACCAAGTTCAAGTCCGCGGCCCAGGCGATTCTCGGAGCTCGCGCAGCCGAGCGCTACGACGCCAAGGCCGCCCGGGCTCACTTCCAGCGCGCGCTCGCCGCTGCGCGCCCCCAGGAGCGCCTGCAGTTGCGTCGCATGGCCGACGCCTCACTGGCTCTGGCCGAGCGACGTGCCGATGACCTCAAACAGGCCACCCAGAGCCTCGGCGTCGAGACGCCCACCAGCCGCCAGCTCTTCGGGCTCAAGCTCATGGGTGTGATCGCTCCCCCCAAGAGCGCCGGCGGGCTGGCTCGCGCCCGCGGTGTGGTCCTGATCATCCTGCTCATCGTCGCCGTCCTGCTGATCGGGTTCGGGATCGTGAACCTGGTCGCGCTGCCCTTCGGCGGCATCTCGCTCGACCTGGGGATCTTCTACGGCTTGGTCCTGGTCCTGATCGCCCTCGGCGGGCTCGTCTACTTCGGGCGCAAGCGCCAGCAGAAGGCTCAGGCGCAGCGGGCCGAACAGACAGCGGCCCGCTCGCGCTGAGCGGCGGCGCAGGCGATGTGCGGCCGCTACACGCTGGCAGCGCCTGACCCGGGCGCGATCCGCGATCGCTTCCCGGTCGGAGAGTCAGTCGAGGTTCGCCAGCGCTTCAATGTCGCCCCCAGCGACGATGTCCTGGCGGTCACCACCGACCGTGAGGGAGTCCCACGGGGGGAGCTGCTGCGCTGGGGTCTGGTCCCCTCCTGGGCCAAGAGCCCCGACACCGGCTTGAAGATGATCAACGCCCGGCTGGAGACTGTCACCGAACGGCCCGCCTACCGCCGCGCCTTCGAGCGCTTCCGATGCCTGATCGTGGCCGACGGCTTCTATGAGTGGCAACGCACCGCCGCCGGGCCCAAGCAGCCCTTTCACGTCACCCGCGACGACGGCGGCCCGTTCGCCTTCGCCGGGCTGTGGTCGATCTGGCATGCGCCAGACGGCGGCAAGCTGCGCACCTGCACGATTCTCACCACGGCCGCCAACTCCGCCCTGGCCGGCCTGCACGACCGGATGCCGGTGATCCTGGCCCCCCAGGACGAGCGCGACTGGCTCGACGTGGCCACGCCCGGGGACCGGCTGGACACGATCCTCGGCGGCCTTCCTGCCGATCACACTGCGCTGCGGCCGGTCAGCCTCGCCGTCAACGACGCGCGCTACGACGGTCCCGAGTGCCTGGCGCCGCCGGCGCCGGACGCGCAGGCGGCGCTGTTCTAAGCCACCCTCGCCTTGAACGCGCGGGCCACGTCGACGCCGGCAGGGAGCTCGATCGCGGCCGGCGGGCTCGGCGGGGCCGGGGTGCTGACCGTGGTGCCGTTGGAGACGCTGTCGGGCGTCGCGTTGCGCAACCAGGTACCGAAGGCATCGGCCGGCATCGGACGGCTGAGGTGATAGCCCTGGGCGAGGTCACAGCCGAGCAGCGCGAGCTGCTCGAGCGTGGCCCCATCCTCCACCCCTTCGGCGATGATCTTCAGGCCGAGATCGTGGCCAAGGTTGATGGTCGAGCGGACGATGATGAGATCGCTCTCGTCGCGGAGCATGGGAGACACGAACGAGCGGTCGATCTTGAGCTCATCGATCGGCAGGCGCCGGAGGTTGGCCAGAGACGAGTAACCGGTGCCGAAGTCATCCACTGACATGCGCACGCCGAGGTCGCTGAGTCGGGTCACCGTGGCCAGCGCGCGGTCGGGGTCAGACATGATCATGCTCTCGGTGATCTCGAGCTGGAGCGCTTCCGGGGGCAGCGAATAGGTGGCCAGCAGGCGTTCGATCTCCTTGGGCAGGTCACGGTCCAGCAGGTTGCGCACCGACAGGTTGACGGCCACCGACAGGTCGCGGCCAGCCTTGCGCCAGGATGCGCATTCCGCGATCGAGTGCTCGAGCACGTGGCGGGTGAGCGGTCCGATCAAGCCGGTCTGCTCGACCGTCTGTACGAATGCGCCCGGCGGGATCAGGCCGTGTTCGGGGTGCTGCCAGCGCACCAGGCCCTCGGCGCCGGTGACAGTGCGGTCATCGAGGTCGACGATGGGCTGGTAATGGACGACGATCTCGTCGGAAACCAGGGCATGACGCATGTCGCTGAGGACGCTCAGCCGTCGCACTGAGTGCTGGTTCTGCTCAGCGGTGTAGACCTTGAAATCCGACTGCGCCTCCTTGGCGCTGTACATGGCGATGTCAGCACAACGCAGCAGGGCGTGCGAATCGTCTCCGTCCTCGGGGAAGCGCGCGACGCCGATCGAGGCGCCGACCTCGAGCGAGAGCTCGTCGACTGAGAACGGCTCGCTGACGCACTTGATCAGCCGGCCTACCTCGCGCTCGATGAACTCGATGTCGTGGCTGCCGGGTGCGGGCAGGATGCCGAACTCGTCGCCGCCCAGGCGGGCCACGAGCCCGGCCGTCCCGACGGCCTCGACCAGCCGCGGCCCGAGGTCCTGGAGGAGGACGTCGCCGTAGTGATGGCCGAGCGTGTCGTTGATCTCCTTGAAGCGGTCGAGGTCCATGAGCATCACGGTGAACTTGTTCTCGCACTGAAGCGCGTGGACGATCCGCTCCTCGACCACTTCCCGAAACCGCTCGCGGTTGGCCAAGCCGGTGAGCTCGTCGGTGGTGACCATCCGCTGGAGCTCGACGCTGCGGTGCTTGGAGGTCAGCAGCTCGCGCAGCAGGTACTGCATGATCACCAGCACCAAGCCGAACAGGGCCAGGCCGGCGGTACCGACTCGGAAGGCGACGTAGACGGCGGCGAGCGTGAGCAGCGACGAGAACAGCTCGGCCGCCATCAGCGGGCCCATCACCTCGTGCAGGCGTTTGAAGAACGAGCTGCGCTCGACGTAGCAGCGGTAACCAAACGTGATCAGGACGTTGATCGTCAGGGCCAGCAAGAAGGTGGCAAAGACGAGCAGGTAGAAGCCCAGCTGGCGTGAGTTGACGTCAAGTCTCCGGCTCATGAGCGTGAAGAACAGCCCGGCCAGGAGTGGGAACCAGGTGAAGTTGGTCAAATTGCCCCAGAACCAGTGCGGGGCCTCGCGCAGCCGTACCCAACCGACCACGATCGTCAGGGCACCGATCACGGCCGCCGGGCCGCTGCCGAGCAGGACGGCGGCAAGGACGATGCCCAGGAAGCTGCCGGAGACGGTGACCTTGGCTACGTCCACCCCCATCAAGTCGCTGCTGACCGTGAAGATGGCGATGATCACAAACGGCACCAGCCGCCAGTGATCCGAGCTGCCTGTGAGCACGGCCACGCCGGCCGCCACGGCCGGACCCGCGGTCAGCAGGATCCACGCCAAACGTCCCGGTCGTGCCGGCAGCTGGCCAGTGCCGGCTTGTTCGCGTGCGGGCATCGCGGGTGTTATCGGCGCGGCCCCGGCAAACCTTCACTACCACG
>JBAVWI010000302.1:0-3794 GCA_049697735.1 Solirubrobacteraceae bacterium | reverse complement strand
AGCAGCTCGATCGCGCGCGGTTTGGTGGGATCACGCCGCAACATCCCGATCCGCTCGAGATTGGCCAGATGAGCATGCACTGTCGAAGAGGACGCCAGCCCGACCGCCTTGCCGATGTCCCGGACCGTGGGCGGATAGCCGTACTTGGCTGAATACCGCTTGATGAAGTCAAAGATCTCCTGCTGGCGCTTGGTCAGGTCCATGCGAGAACTCCTTGGTTAGGTGGGGCGCAGTGGCCTGTATCGAACATGTGTTCGTGAATGTAGCGGGGCGAACGGACAGACTCAACTCGACTGGGCCCGAGGGAGCCGAATCCCCCCAGGTGGCCGGCCGCGCCTGTAACCGAGGCTATACTGGCCGCCCACGCGCCTGTGGCGGAATTGGTAGACGCGCAAGGTTGAGGGCCTTGTGGACCGATTGGTCCGTGGAAGTTCGAGTCTTCTCGGGCGCATAGGGAGAAGCCCCGCTAGTCGGGGCTTTTTCGTGTTCGGGGGGCAGCCCTTGCTTCCGTCCGGTGGTGGACCGCACTGCTGTCGGGCGGCATGGTCTTGCGCTGGGATGTGTCCTCCTCCGCGCTGAACAGCCTTAAGGACCAGCCAATCGACGGTGGTTGGGGTGAGCAACCCGATTCAGCACGAGACCCATGGTACCGGGCAATTGCTGCTTAGTGCAACTATGGCATACTACACTGCATGTCCTCACCATCTACTAGAAGTCGGCTGAGCTCTCAAGCCGCCAGCGATGAGCTTGTTGACGCCGTACTCGGCGCCAGCCGAGCCCTCGTCGGGGTCGCGGCACGGTCGCTGGCCACGGTCGCCGACGACGTAACGCTCGCCCAATACCGCGTCCTGATCGAACTCGCCTCTCGAGGCCCCCAGAGGGTGGCCGACCTGGCTACGGCTCTCACCGTCGATCGCTCCACGGCGACCCGGATGTCCGACCGGCTGGTCCGCAAACGTTTGGTCGCGCGCCGCCGGGCCACCGATGACCGCCGCGCGGTACGGATCTCCCTCACAACCTCCGGGGCCCAGCTGGTCACAGACGTCAGCCACAGGCGCCGGACGGAGATCCAGAAGATCGTCCGGCACATACCCGCAGCGCAGCGGACGCTCGTGATCGAGTCCCTGCAGGAGTTCTCAAGGGCCGCCGGCGAGGTTCCCGAGCAGGATTGGTCACTGGGCTGGGGGCACGAACATGACTGACGCCGGCATCCCGGAGACCGCCAGCCCGGCGCGGCCGACACTGCTCCGGGCGACATCCTCCTGGCTGGGATCCAACCGCATGGGGCTTGTGGTGATGGCCCTGGTCGTGGGCGCGGGCGCGGGGTTCGGCGCCGCGGGCTTTCGCGAGCTGGTCTTCTTCTGCACCTGGGTGGCCACCGGCCACACACAATTTGGCCAGCAGGGCCATGCCGCCAGCCTCCACCTCCGCTGGCTCGGGATCTGGTTCGTCCTCGTCGCTCCCGTGATCGGGGGACTGCTCTACGGTCCGCTCGTCCAACGATTCGCGAGGGAGACGCGTGGTCACGGGGTGCCTGAGGTCATGCTGGCCGTGGCGGAGAATGGCGGCCGGATCCGGCCGCCGGTGACGATCGTCAAAGCCCTCGCCTCGGCCCTCACCATCGGGAGCGGCGGGTCGGTCGGGCGCGAGGGACCGATCGTGCAGATCGGCTCAGCGCTGGCCTCCAGTCTGGGGCAGCTCGTCCGCATTTCGGAAGCCCGGCTACGCATCATCGTGGCCTGCGGCGCCGCTGGGGGCATTGCCGCCACGTTCAATGCGCCGATCACCGGCCTGTTCTTTGGCTTTGAGATCGTGCTGCGCGAGTTCTCCTTCGACGCGTTGTTCACCACCACGCTGGCCGCGGTCACCGGCGACGTGATCAGCCGCGCGTTCTTCGGCTCAGCCCCCTTCTTCACCGCTATACCGCATGACCTCGGGGTCACCAACGACATGACCTACCTGCTCGTGGGGGTCCTGGCGATCGCTGCCGGTCTCATCGGCCTCGGTTTCAAGGTCGTCCTGTACGGCATGGAGGACTACGTCGATGAGCTGTGGAAGGGCCGTCCGGAGTGGGCGCGGCCGGCGGTCGGGGGCATCGTTCTTGGCCTGGTCCTGCTCGCCCTCCCGCAGATGTACGGAGTCGGCTATCCCGTGATGGACTCGGTGATCGGCGGACACGTTGTGCTCGGACTGATCCTCCTATTCCTCGTCGGAAAGATCATCGCCACCAGCCTGACCCTGTCGATCGGCGGCTCGGGCGGAGTGTTTGCCCCGTCGCTGTTCATCGGTGCGATGGCCGGCATGGCCTTCGGCACTGCGGCCCACAGTGTCTTCGGCCCGGCAGTCGGACCGCCAGCGCTCTACGCCGTGGTGGCCATGGGCGGCGTGTTCGCCGCGGCCGCCCAAGCGCCCCTGACGGCGATAGCCAGCGTCGTGGAAATGACCGGCAATTTCGGCCTCGCGCTGCCGATCATGCTTGCCTCCGGCATCGCCGCTGCCGTATCCAAGCAACTCTCCTACGGCAGCGTCTACACCACCAAACTCCTGCGCCGCGGAATCGACATCGAACGCCCGCGAACCGACACCATCCTGCGCACTCTCAGCATCGGCGAGGTCATGCAGCCGGTCCAGACCGGCAACGGCCTTCCCCGCCTGCAGCCCGCTGGAGCAGACCAGACTCGGCCGACAGGTGATGGCGGCTCCCGCTGGGACGAGCTTGGCACCGTGATGGCCGGGATGAGCGATCCACAAGAACTGTTCGAGGACGAGACGCTCGAGCAAGCACTGCGCCAGCTCACCCTGTACGGCCGCTCCGGCCTCCCGGTCCTGTCCACGGATCGCCAGCATCTGCGCGGCTGGCTCACCCGCCAAGGCATCCTCAGCGTACTGATGAACAACCTCGAGACATCGAGTAAGAGCATGGAGGCCGGCGCGGTGGCGGCCGACTTCGGGGCCAGCGATCCCGAGCAGGCCGCTCACCACTCAAGCGCTCCCCTAGATGGCTACGAAATCATCGAGCTGAGCCTCCGCGCAGGCTCCCCGGCGGACGGCCACAGCATCGCCGAGGTCCGCTGGCCCGAGGGCGCGATCGTGGTGGCCGCAAGTGACCATGGCGAGCTGGCGGCGCCCACCCCCGAGATGACGATGCACGCTGGCCAGCACGTGGTACTCCTTGTCCCCAGCTCATTGACGCCCGCAAGCGCCCATGGCCGGGCGGCAACCGGCACCGTGTCGCTCACTTCGCCACCGGCATGACAATGATGTCGAGAGCACCGTGACCGCTCCAGTCCGGCTCACGCTGCGGCCTAGGACCTCTCGTGCCGGTGGCACTATCCGGATTCGGGCTCGACTCGGCGATCGAAGCTACGGCCTCCCTGATCGTGATCTGGCGCTTCACCGGCAACCGCCGCCTGTCAGAGGACGCCGGGCAACACGCCCAGAAGCTCGTCGCCATCAGCTTCCTCCTCCTCGCGCCCTATATCGCCCAGGACGCGATCCGGACCCTGCTTGCCGGCAACACCCCTCGACCCGCTGGACCGGAATCGGCCTGGTGGTCGGGGCGTGTTGGCTCGATCCTACGATCGCGCTGGCCATCTCGGTGCTCGCGGTCCACGAAGGCCGCGAGGCATGGACCGGCGAGGACTGCGGCTAAGCGCAGTGTCTGACCTGTTGCTTGCTGTTGTGTTCGTTTTGGCGGCGGCGGTCAGTCTCATGACGAGCTGGCTGTTGGTGTCTCGGCTTGAGCGGATCGGGGCGTGGATCGGGTTGTCCGAGGCGCTGCTCGGGATGCTGGC
>JBAVWI010000301.1:0-6782 GCA_049697735.1 Solirubrobacteraceae bacterium | reverse complement strand
GGTCAACGGCCAGGCGCGCTACCGGCGGCTCCGGTGCCGCGAGCAGGATCCGTTCGACGCCCGCCGCCCAGCCCGAGGCCGGGATCGCGGGACCGCCAAGCTGCTCCATCAGCCCGTCGTAGCGACCGCCGCCCCCCACCGCCGACTGGGCGCCCAGCGCCTCGGAAGTGAATTCGAACAGGGTCCGCGTGTAGTAGTCGATGCCGCGGACAAGGGTGGGATCGACCTCGTAGGACAACTCCTGGTCATCGAGCAGCTCGCGCACCCGGGCGAAGTGCTCGGCGTCTTCGGCGGCCAGCCGGTCGAGCAGGATCGGCGCGCCCTTCATGGTCTCGCGAGTGCTGCGATCGTCGGCGTCAAAGGCGCGCATCGGGTTGAGGTCGATGCGGGCCACGACTTCGGGTGAGAGACCGTCTTCATGCGCACGCAGAAAGGCGGTCAGGTCCTCGCGATAAGCAGCCCGGGCCGCCGGGGTGCCGAGGCTGGAGATCCGCAGGTGGAGCTCCTTGACCCCCATCGCCTCGAGGAGCTCAGCCAGCAGCACGATCAGTTCGGCGTCGGCCTCGGGCTCGGCGCTGCCGATCGACTCCGCGCCAACCTGCCAGAACTGGCGGTAGCGGCCGCGCTGGGGAGCTTCGGCGCGGAAGAAGCTCGACAGGTACCAGAACTTGACCGGCTGGGGCAGCTTGTGCATGCCGTGCTCCAGGTAGGCCCGGCAGACGGGCGCCGTACCTTCGGGTCGGAGGGTCAGCGAACGCCCGCCGCCGTCATCGAAGGTGTACATCTCCTTCTGGACGATGTCGGTCGCCTCCCCGACACCGCGGGCGAACAGCTCGGTGGACTCGAAGGTCGGGGTCTCGATCCGCCGGAAGCCGGCGGCGCCGAGGATCCGCTCGGCGTGGGACTGCAGGACCGCACGCCGGGCGGCATCGGTAGGGAGCACATCGAAGGTGCCTCGGGGGGCCTGGATCACGCTCATGGCGATGACCCCTCTAGTTTTGGTGCGCGAGCTCGCGCAGGAAGGGATTCGTCGCCCGTTCGTCGCCGAGCGTGGTGATCCCCATGTGGCCCGCGTACACGGTCATCTCGGCGGGATACGCCCTGATCAGACCTTCGATCGAAGCCAGCAGCGTGGGCCAGTCTCCACCGGGCAGGTCGACGCGGCCGACCGAACCCTGGAAGAGCACGTCGCCGGAGAAGAGGGAGTTGTCGGCCACGACCGCATAGCTCACGTGGCCGGGACTGTGGCCGGGGGTGAACGTAACCTCGAATTGGAGCCCGGCCAGCGTCAGCGTTTCGCCGCCCTTGACCGTGTGGTCAGCCTCGTAGCTCTCAAAGGGGCCGAAACCAGGCCACGGCACGTAATCCATGATGTTGGCCAGTACCTGGGTCTCGAGCTCGGGGCAGTAGACCGGGGCTCCGGAGGCCCTGGCGACCGGGGCCACGGCGCCGATGTGATCAAAGTGGGTGTGGGTGAGGAGGATTGCCTCCACGGTGGTGATGCCCAACGCCTCGAGTGCCGCCACGATACGCTCGGCCTCGTCACCGGGGTCGACGATGACGGCACGCTCAGAC
This sequence comes from Solirubrobacteraceae bacterium, assembly GCA_049697735.1. GTDB lineage: Bacteria > Actinomycetota > Thermoleophilia > Solirubrobacterales > Solirubrobacteraceae > Palsa-465. The sequence goes on along the minus strand of JBAVWI010000301.1, from coordinate 5,207 downwards.
TCGGGCTGACGCACGATGTAGCAGTTCTCCTGCACCGGTCCGACGGTGAACATGCGAACGTCGATCATCCGCCGGCCGCCTTCTTCTTCTGGCGCCGGGTCCACAGGTACCTCTCGAGGTAATAGCCCGAGGGGACGTAGAGCGCGAAGGCGAACACTCCGAACAGGAGCGCGGGAACGATCTTGCCCTTGGTCGTCACCAGCAGGAATATGAACATGAAGCCCGCAGCCAGCAACGCCCGCTTGGTCGCGCTGTTCCAGGTCGGCGGCGTGTTCAGCCGTGCCTCCCGGGCTGTCTCCCGCGCGGCCTTCTTGCGTTCATCGGGAGTAGGCGGCCGGCCGGTGCGCCCCCGGGTTGTGACAGTTCCCGCCGCGGTGCCACGATGCTTGGTTCGGCGCTTGCGTTTGGTCTGGGCCATCGTCCCTATCAGCTTACGCGGTGCGCGCGTGGCGAGCCAGCGTCTCCTCGATTGTCGCCACCCCCCGCAGAGGAACCTCAGCCGGGAAATCGATCAGCGCAGTCTCCGGGGTCAGCCCGACCAGTTCGGCTGCGGCGGGGGCAGCGTGACGGCTTACCGCCGCGACGACCGCGGCCAGAGGAGTCTGGGCGGGATCCTCGACGTTGGTCGACACCTGCGCGCAGCCGCGACGGCCGAGCCACAGCCCGATCGCCCGGACCCCGGGCAGGCCCTCGCTCCCCCCCTCACGGATGCGGGCCGCGATCGTTCGCGCGTCCTCAAGCGTGGCCGGCGCGGCGAGCTCGACGTTGAAGGCCACCAGGGGTGGCCGTGCTGCCACCAGCACCGCTCCCGCCGTGGGGTGAAGCTGGTCGGGCCCGAAGTCCGGGCGAAGCTCGCCCGCCACAATGCGCCGGGCAAGCTCGTCGGGGCCACCGCGGCGCAGCTCGGCCCGGGTGCGGCCGCCGGCCAGGCGCCCGTAAAGGAACACGGGGAGCGCGAGCTCTGAGCCGAGACGGTCGGCGAGGACGAGTGCCTCCGCGCACGCCGCGCCCCGGTCGGCGGCCTGCCGATAGACGATCGGAGCCACATCGAGAACTCCGACCCGGGGATGGATCCCGTCGTGGCGATCCAGCGTGAGCAGCTTCACCGCCGCCGCCGCGCCCCGGAGGACGGCGTCGGCGAGTTCGCCGGGACCCCCCGCGAGCGTGTAGGCACTGCGGTGGTGATCGGGGTCTGAGTGAACGTCGAGCAGGCCCGGCCCGAAGGCGGCGGCGATGGCAGCGATGGCTGGCTCGGCGCGTCCCTCGGAGACGTTGGGATAGGCGAGGAGCGTCGTGCCGGGCGGCTCGAAAAGGCTCGCCATCGCTAGTGGCTCAGTCCAGGACGTAGCGGCCGGCGTCGAGCACGGTGGTGTCGCCAATCATCAGTGTCGCCTCGAGTACGACCACGTCAAGGTGAATGGGAACCGACACGGTGCCGCCGATCCCGGCGCTGGCCCCAAAAGCCACGTGCACCGTGCCGAGGATCTTCTCGTCCTCGAGGACGTTGCCGGTCAGCTGCGCCCGATCATTGGTGCCCACGCCCAGCTCGGCCAGGTTGGCGCCGAGCTCACCGTGAGCCTTGAGAAGCTCGAAGTACTGGGGGCCCAGGCCCCCCTCGGCGGCGACCAGTCGTCCGTTCTGAACCCTGAGGGTGGCGGGCTCTTCGCTGAGTCCGAGTGGAGCCAGGCTCGAAGCCACGATCCGACCCTCACCGCTGAGCGGGGCGATGAAGCCCTCGCCCGCCGGCAGGTTCCCAAAGGCTCCGGCGGCGGTCAGGTCGCCATCGTCGGCGACCCCGGCGCGGCCGCCCAGATCAAGGCTGAAGTCCGTGCCCAGCGGGCAGCTCACATGGGCTCGATCGGCTGCGTCCAGCAACTCGGCCACAGCCCGCGAGCGCCCGGCCATGAGGTCGAAGTCGACCGCCATCACGCGGGCCAGCATGTCCTCGGTGACGCCCGGCAAGGTCGCGCCGCGCGCTCCGTTCTCGCTCGCTCGCTTGCGGGCCGGGGTGTGGCTGAGCGAGCGGCTGGTGGGGGCGATGAAGACGTCACACGCTGAGAGTGCGGCGGCAATCGGCCGGGCCGGATCGGTCCCGTCGGTGGCGCGCTCGTCCATCACCGCCAGGACGGCGTCCGCCCCGGCGTCAGCAGCCGCGTCGCGGAGCGCTTCGCCGATGATCCGCGTGGCGGGATCGACGATCACGAGCACGTCCTCCCCTGCTCGGACAGCGAGGCATCGGGTGATTATGCTCTCGACAGAGGTGGCGAGCCCGGTCACGCTTCGGATCATAGGTCTCGCCCGCCCGAACCGGCGGCCGAGTCCCGACGCGAGCATTTAGACTGCTCGCTCCCTGGCCGGAGTAGCTCAGTCGGTTAGAGCAGCGGAATCATAATCCGCGTGTCGGGGGTTCGAGTCCCTCCTCCGGCATCCCGTCATTTGCAGGCAAGTCCCAGTGTCACTGGGGATCCGGCGGATGGGGTCGTGCAGCTAGCGACCGGTGGGGACCGCGAGAAACCGCTCGCTGACTGGCACGCAGCGAGGTGGATGGCGAGAGCCGGCGACAGCCGGCGGTCAACGTCCGCCCCCCGAGATCTGGTCTCTCGTCATGCCGCCGCGCACCTGGCGGCCCCGAACCCGCCACGCGCGCGAACGCTAGACCCGTCGTAACAGGGGATGGGAGGCATGTAGCCTCACAGGGGCCGGGCTACGCGGCGTGAAGCTCGTCAGCCGGCTATGTAGCGGGTGCCATCGCGTCAACGACGACGGTTTCGCTGAAGCCTGAGCCGTCGACCTGCCAGGCGTAGCAGCCGGGTGCCTTCACCCACGTGCTGCCGGGGACGGTCCGGTAGCCGTCTTGTGAGTTCGAGGTCGGTCCGCCGCCGACGATGAGCGGGCCCGTGCCGGGGCTAAGACCGGTCGTGCTGGGTTGAACCTCGATCGGGCCGCTCACTCCCAGACGCGCTGCCCGCACGACAAACCGGCCGGTGTATTCGGGCATGGCGATCCAGAGCGTCTGCAGGGCCGACCAACCCGGGGTCGGGCTTGCGCCGAGATCAACGCGTCCGCGAAGGACGTCGCCTCGGTCGGCCAGCAGCACCCGGACTTGACCGCGACCCAGCGCGGACCCGGTGAAATAGGAGTTGCTCATCTTCGAGCCCCTCGATACGGGGCATCGTCCGCGCGGTCCCAGCGCGGGAAAGTGAAGAGGGCGGGCGAGCAGCGACACGGACAGTCGGGGCGAGGTGGCGGCGCGCGCCACTAGGTAGGCCGCCGGGACCGCGACCAGCACGACGATGATGGCCAGCTGGCGTCGTCGCTGCCGCCGGCGAGCCTCTCTGATCAGCAGTTCGTCGTCGCGGCATTGCTCGGTGGCCGCTGACTCGGGAGCGAGCAGTGTTGGCACAGTCATCGTGAGCGACGGTGAGTCATTGGTACTACTATGACTAGCACTATGCTTGGCGTCAAGATCGATCGGGGCGATCCTGCCCTCCTGCACGACCAGGTCGCCGCCGATCTTCGCCGCGCGATCGCCGACGGCGAAGCACGCCCCGGCGAGCGTCTGCCCCCAGCCCGCGATCTCGCGGCCGTTCTAGGCGTCAACACGAATACCGTGCTGCGCGCGCTGCGTCAGCTACGCGACGAGGGACTGCTCGAATTCCGCCGCGGCCGCGGGATTCACGTCGCCGGCGATGCGGCCCCAAAGAGCGCCGTGCTGGCCAAGGCTCAAGAGCTCGTCCACCTCGCCCGAGGCCAGGGGTATCGAAAGGATGAGCTACTCAAGCTGATCGACACTCTCGCCTAGACACATCGCCACACGCTCCGTACTAAGGGTTGGTCCCAAGACCCCTCGCAGCTAGCGACGCTATCGCCGACGAGCGTGCGCTCGCACGCAATCTGCTAGCGGAGCGCTAGCATATTGCCACATGAAGACCCTATACCTACGCAATGTTCCCGAGGATGTCGTCAAACGCCTCGAGCGGCTCGCGTCGCTTGACGCGACGTCGGTGGCGGCAGTGGCGGTCCGCGAACTTGCTGATGTGTCGCGCCGAGCAGACAACCCCGCGTTGCTCGGCGCCTTGCCGGATGTCGGCGTCGACTCTGCGGCGATCCTCGCCGATCTCGAGGCTGACCGCACGGCCCGGTGATTGTGGTTGATGCGTCAGCGGCGCTTTCTGCACTCCTCAACGCAGGTCCGGCACGCCGCGCCTTGGGCGAGCAGCAGCTCCACGCACCGCACCTGATCGATTCCGAAGTGGCAAGCGCGCTGCGTCGCCGAGTCCAAGCTCAACAGCTGGACGCCGACGCTGGCTGGTCGATCCTTGACATCTGGCGACGTCTCGGAATGACGAGATACCCAGGCATCTTCCTCCTGGACCGGATCTGGGAGCTACGTCAGAACCTGTCCGCGTACGACGCTTCGTACGTCGCGCTGGCCGAGCGGCTGGGCTGCGGCCTGCTCACCGCTGACGCACGGCTAAGCCGGGCACCCGGCATTGGTTGCCCAGTCACCGTAGTGCCCGGATAGCCAAGGCTCACTGCGACGGGGTCAGCGGCTCATTCGTGAGCGCGAGTCTGCGTGGCAGCCGCATCCGGGGCAGATCAGAAGCGAAACTCGGCGCGGCCGAGGGTGACGCCCGCGGCTAGATTGCTCGCAGGCGGGCGAGATCGGCGCGCTGACGCGTCGGAGGGACCCGGGATTAGCTCGTGACTCCGACTCCATCTCGTTCGTAAGGCTCACCCTCCGGTCGAACCGTAGGGGAACGAGACCCGTGGACCGTCATATGGCTCGTGTCTCAGTCCGTGTCCTGGCTGAGCCAACACCGGGTGCAACGCCGCTCGGAACAGATAAGCGGACTGTTCTTGATCGGCTTCGCGGTTCGCCTGGTGACCCAAAAACGCTGACCCGCCGCCGGGGCGCGCACGAATCCGGCCCGGCCCGGTCCCGCCCACGCCCACGCCCGCCACCGCCCGGGCCGCCCCGGCATGCATAAGGTGACAAATCCGACTCGGCCGCTCGAGTTTGTCACCACGCGCAGGCTCAGCCCCAACAATGCGACAAGCCTGCCGTGGACGGCCGAGGTTGTCACCAAATGCATGCTCTCCTGCGTGGCCGGATCGTCTCGCCTCAGTCAGCGTCGGCGGCAGCGGCGGCAGCGGCGGTCGGCGGCAGCGCCAGTCGGCGGCCGGCGGCGGCAGCGCCAGTCGGC
>JBAVWI010000300.1:0-14022 GCA_049697735.1 Solirubrobacteraceae bacterium | reverse complement strand
GATCCGGCCATCGCCCCCGCCGATCGCTCCGAGCGCCGCCAGGGCTCCGACCGTGACGAGCGCCGCGAGCGCAGCGGCCGCCGCCACGATCGCGATCGAGCGCCGGCGGCGGTACTGGGATCGCATGGGAGGCCGTCTGAGCATGGGCGTGGGCGGCGACAATGCCGAGCCCCCGCCCGGCGCGTGTTATCGGAGTGTGACGAGGTTCGGGCCCGCGTGCGGCGTCTGCGGGTTCGATGGCGGCGCGGGCACGCTCTCACGGACCGGCTCGGGAGCGAACCGGTAGCCGACCCCGAAGTGGGTGTGGACGTAGCGCCAGCCGGGCGACAGGCGCTCGAGCTTCTGGCGCAGCTTGCGCACGAACACGTCCACCGACCGGTCGCCGCGGACCATCGTGTACCCCCACACGCGCTGGTAGATGTCCTCGCGCTCGAGCACGCGGCCGTCGACGGCAGCCAGCTCGTAGAGCAGCTCATACTCCTTGCGCGACAGCGCGGCCGGCTGGCCGGCGGCATAGGCATCGAACCGGTCGGGGCGGATCGAGAGCTCACCGGCGCAGATCGCCTCGGCCTCGACGGCCGCGTGACCGGCCCGGCGCCGGCGCATGATGGCCTCGAGACGAGCGACCAGCTCCTCGGGATGGCAAGGCTTGGTGATCCAGTCGTCGGCCCCCGCGCGCAGGCCTCGCACGCGGTCGGCCACGGGCGCGGGAGCGCTACAGACCAGTAGGGCCAGGCCGGGAAGGGCCTGGGCGGTCCCCTCGATGTAGTCCAAACCCGTCAGCGCGGGGTTGACGATCAGCGCGTGGAGCTTCATGGCCGCCAATTGCTCGGGCACAGGGGCGTAGCCGATCACTTCACGCTCCCATCCCCGGGCCGCAAAGCGCCGATCGAGCACGGTGACCAGACCGGTGTCGTCGTCTATCAGGGCAACGCGAATCATGGCCGCCTCCTTGGCCTCGGCGATCCCCGCTGAGTACCGCGTGGCATGGGCCAATCAGTGTAGTCGCGGCGCGGACGCTCCCCGGCTGCCCGGCACGGGCGCAGGCGCCTGACCGCCCGGCGGTTGCCGTCTCAGCCGGTGACGGTTTCCCAGCGCTCGTACAGCTCGGCCACCGCCCGCTGGGCGTCGGCGTGGCGTTGGGACGAGCTGGCGCTGGCCTCCGGGCTCGCCCAGGCTGATGGGTCCGAGAGCTCGTCCTCGATCCTGCGCAGCGCCGCCTCCGCGGCCTCGATCTCCTGCTCGAGGCGCTGCTCGCCTTTGGCCTTGCGCGGCGGCGGGTTGCGCTTGGTGCGGGCCGGCTGCGGCTGGCTCTGCTTCGACGCGCGTGGTTTGCCTGAGGCAGTGCCCTTGGCCGGCACCGAGGCCGGCGCCTTGGCCCGCTCCTCGCGAACCCGCACGTACTCGGGCCAGCCGCCGACGTAGCTATGCAGCTTGTGGTCCTCGAGGGCGACCGTGCGCGTGCCGACTGCGTCGAGCAGCGCCCGGTCATGGGAGACGAGCAGGAGCGAGCCCGGAAACGCTGCCAGGGCGGCCTCGAGCGCCTCACGACTCTCCAGATCGAGATGGTTGGTCGGTTCGTCGAGGATGAGGACGTTGGGAGGCGTCGGGGTCCCGTTCATGAGGATTGCCAGTGAGAGCCGCCGCCGCTCGCCGCCCGATAACCCGTCCAGCGGCTTCTCGGCCTCCTCGCCGGAGAACAGGAAGCCGCCGAGCAGGGCGCGGGCCTTGCCCGGCGTCAGCTTGGTGGCGTGCTGGGTCGCCTCCAGCACCGTGCGGGCCTGCCCGGGCCCGCCTCCGAGCTCCTCGGCGTGCTGGGACAGATAGCCCACCTTGACGTTGTGCCCGGTGCGGAGCTTTCCCTCCGTCAGCTCGCGCCGGCCGGCCAGGGTCTCGATCAGCGTCGTCTTTCCCGTCCCGTTGGCACCCACGATGGAGACGTGTTCACCGCGTTCCAGCCACAGCTCAGCCGCCTCGAGCAGTTGCTTGTCGCCCGCGGAGATCGAGGCGTCCTCGAGCTCGAAGATCACCCGTCCGCTGCGCTCGGGGGCCTTGAAGGCGAACTCCAGCGTGGCGCCGTCGGCGGGATCGCGCGAGATTCGATCAATCTTCTCCAGCCGCTTGGCGCGCGATTGGGCCTGGCGGGCGCGGGTTCCGGCGCGAAACCGGGTCACGAACCGCTCGAGGCGCTCGATCTCGGCCTGCTGGCGCTCGATCGCCCGGCCCAGGGCCAGCTCCCGCGCCGCTTTCTCGCGCCGCCAGGCGTGCCAGGTGCCGGCGAAGAACCGGCCGCGGCCACCCTCGAGCTCGAGCACCGAAGTGCCGACAGCCTCCAGGAACCAGCGGTCATGGGCCACGAGTACGACGGCGGCATCGAGACCCACCAGGTGCTGCTCGAGCCATTCCAGCGACGGGATGTCGAGATGGTTGGTCGGTTCGTCGAGCAGCAGCAGGTCGGGGTCGCCGGCCAGCGCCCGGCCGAGCGAGGCCCGGGTGAGCTCGCCGCCCGAGAACGTCTCGAGTTGCCGATCGAGGTCGGATTCGTCGCGGAAGCCGAGGCCGTGCAGGGTGGCGAGGGCGCGCTCGCGCCAGTTGTAGCCACCGGCGTGCTCGAGCCGGGCTTGGGCGCGGGCGTAGCGGTCGAGCGTCGCCTCGTCGTGGGCGCCGTCGGCCATGCGCTGCTCGAGCGTGGCCAGCTCTCGCTCCATCGCCACCAGCTCGGGGGCTCCGGCGAGCACGTAATCACGCAGCGACAGGCCCCGGTCGCGGGGCGGGCGCTGGTCGTGCAGGGCGAGCTTGGCGCCCTTGGCCATGACCAGCTCGCCGAAGTCGACCGATGCCTCCCCGGCGAGCATTCGCAGGAGCGTCGTCTTGCCGGCGCCGTTGCGCCCGGACAGGGTCAGGCGGTCGCGGCGCTCGAGCTTGAAGGAGACGTTGCGCAGCAGCGGCTCGCCGGCCATGTCCTTACCGAGGTCTGATGCGATCACCACCGCCATGGCGATGATGGTAGGACCGGCCGCTCCGGGGGCACTGGGCCGAGTGCGCTCAGCAACTCGCGGGTAGCATCCCGGACATGAGTACGCCCGCGTACCCGCCCGTCCCGCCGCACGAGATGCCGGCCTCGCGCACCATCAACATCGCCGACCGAGGCGAGTTCTTCCTGCGCGACAGCGGCGAGACCGGCTCCGGCGGTCCGGCGGTGATGCTCTTGCACGGCTGGACGGTCAGCGCCGACCTCAACTGGCACTCTGCCTACCAGCCCCTGATCGACGCCGGCTACCGCGTCCTCGCCATCGATCACCGCGGCCATGGCCGGGGATTGCGGGCGATGGAGCCCTTCCGGCTCACCGACTGTGCCGCTGATGCAGTCGCCGTCGTGCGCGCCCTGGACCTCGCCCCGGCGATCTTCGTCGGCTACTCGATGGGCGGCACGATCGCCCAGTTGATCGCCCGGGATCACCGCGATGCGGTCAGCGGCATCGTCCTCAGCGGTACCGCCCAGCACTTCCAGGATCCCGAAACGGTCAAGACCTGGCGCTGGATGGGCGCCCTCAAGCTGGCCCTTTCCGTTTCCCCGCGGGGCGTCTGGAGAGCCGGCTTCCGCCAGGCCAAGATCCCGTACTCCCCGCAGGCGGCGTGGTGGCTGGCCGAGATGACCCGCCACGCCGCCCGAGACGTCGCCGAAGCCGGCCGCGAACTGGGCCGCTTTGACTCTCGTCCGTGGCTTGGCTCGGTCAGCGTTCCGGCAGCGACTGTGATCACCTCGCGCGACCGCAGCGTTTCGCCACGCAAGCAGCACGAGCTGGCGGCGGCGATCGGCGCCACGGTCTTCGAGGTCGGAATCGATCATCTCGACGTCACCTCCCGGGCGGCCGAGTTCAACCCCGCCCTGCTTGCCGCCCTGGAGGCCGTGCGCAGCCCCGAGCGCGCCGCCGTGGCGTGACTTCTGTCCCGCCGACGAGGAGGCACTCACCGGCGATCAGATACGCTTCGATCATCGTGCGTCGCACCCGCTTTTTGTTCGCTCTGCCGGTGTTCGCTGGGACGCTTTTGTGCGTCGCGCCGGCGGCTTGGGCCCGGGCCGACGGCGGCCAGGGCTTCTACGGCGAGACCACAGATTCGGCGATTACCAGCTGGATGTTCATCGTCATCGCCTTCTTTCCCGTCCTCATCCTCACCCTGTCGCTGATCCAGTGGCGGCTCGATAAGCGCAAGCACGCCCGCATGGACGCAGCCAAAGCCCGGTCGGTCAACGCCGACTGGCGCGGCGGCTGGTAGTCCGGCACCGCATGGCCTATTTCGTCACCGGGGCGACTGGTTTCATCGGGCGAAACCTGGTCGCGCGGCTGCTGCAACGCGACGGTGACGTCTACGTCCTCGTCCGCGAGAGCTCAAGCGATCGCCTCGCGACCCTGATTGATCGCTGGGGTCCCGGCGCCGAGGAACGGATCAAGCCGGTCATCGGCGATCTCGCCTCCTCGCGCCTCGGCGTATCCGACGAGACCCTGGCCGAGCTCAAGACGGCCGGCATCGACCACTTCTTCCACCTGGCCGCGGTCTACGACATGACGGCCGACGAGGAAAGCAACCGCATCGCCAATGTCGAGGGAACCCGCAACGCGGTCGGGCTGGCCAACGCCCTGGAAGCCGGGCGCTTTCACCACGTCTCCTCGATCGCCGCCGCCGGCAAGCACAAGGGCCTGTTCCGCGAGGACATGTTCGACGAGGGGCAGAAGCTCGATCATCCCTACTACCGGTCGAAGTTCGAGTCCGAGAAGCTCGCCCGCACCCAAACCAACATGCCCTGGCGGGTGTATCGCCCCGCGATCGTGGTCGGCGACTCAAAGACCGGTGAGATGGACAAGATCGATGGCCCGTACTACTTCTTCACCGCGATCAAGATGGCCCGGCATTACCTGCCCGGCTGGTTCCCGCTGGTCGGCCCCGAGCTCGGCTACACCAACATCGTGCCGGTCGACTTCGTCGCCGACGCGCTGGATCACATCGCCCACCAGGACGGGCTCGACGGCCAGGCCTTCCACCTGACCAGCCCCAAGTCCCAGCGCTCGGGCGAGGTCATGAACACGATCGCCAAGGCCGCCCACGCGCCACAGCTTTCCCTGCGGATCGACGCCAAGCTGCTCAAGTCCCTGCCCAAGGGCACGATCGGGATGCTGATGCAGCTCCCCGCCGCCAAAGGCGTGCGCAAGGCGATCCTGGCCGACTTCGGAATCCCCGATGAGGTTTTGGGCCATATCGCCCTCACGGCCGAGTTCGACACCCGGGACACCGAGCGTGCCCTGGCCGGGTCCGGCATCAGCGTGCCGCCGCTGGAGACCTACGCCGACAAGCTGTGGGACTTCTGGGAGCGCAACCTCGACCCGGACCTGTTCAAGGACCGCAGCTTCGAGGGCGCCGTCAACGGCAGGACCGTGCTGATCACCGGCGCCTCGAGCGGGATCGGCAAGGCGGCGGCGTTCAAGATCGCCAAGGCGGGCGGAATCCCGCTGCTGGTGGCGCGCAGCGCCGACAAGCTCGAGGAGGCCAAGCGGGAGATCGAGGACAACGGGGGCGTTGCCTATACCTACTCGGCCGATATCTCCGATCCGGCCTCGGTCGACGATCTGGTGCAGCGCGTGCTCGCCGATCACCCCGCGATCGACACCCTGGTCAACAACGCGGGGCGCTCGATCCGCCGCTCGGTCGCTCTCTCCTACGACCGCTTTCACGACTACGAGCGCACGATCCAGCTCAATTACCTGGGGACGATCAAGCTGATCATGGGGCTGCTCCCCCACATGCGCGACCGCCGGTCGGGCCTGATCGTCAACGTCTCGTCGATCGGCGTGCAGACCAATCCGCCGCGCTTCTCGGCCTACGTGGCGTCCAAAGCAGCGCTGGATGCCTGGACGCGGGTGGTCGCCTCGGAGTCGATCGGCGACAACGTCCACTTCACCACCATCCACATGCCGCTCGTGCGCACCCCGATGATCGCGCCGACCAAGATGTACGACAGCTTCCCGACCATCTCCCCCGAGGAGGCCGCCGATCTGGTCTGCGAGGCGATCCGGGCCAAGCCCAAGCAGATCAATACCCGCCTGGGCACATTCGGCGAGGTCGCCTATGCCCTCTTCCCCAAGGCTGTGGACCAGATCCTGTCCACGGCCTACAAGGTCTTCCCCGACTCAGCCGCCTCGCGCGGCCAGAAGGACCCCGAGGAACGGGCCTCGACCGAGCAGGTGGCGCTCGCGCACCTCATGCGCGGCGTTCACTGGTAGCCGGTCCGGGCCCGCTCAGATCCTGAACACCGGGAGCAGCCGCTGCTCGTGTTCGGCATCGATGCGGGCGATCACCTCGATGTGCTCCTCGAGCCCCGAGCCCCGGAGCTTCTCGGCCAGGAGCTCGTCGACCTGGAAGATGCCGGCGCTGTTGGACATCTCGATCTCTACCCGCACCGCCCGGTCGCGCCCTGGGGAAATTTTGACCTGCTCGATCGCGTAAGCCGACAGCGAGTGGATGTTCTGGTGGCCGGCCTCGAACGGGATGCGGGACCGGCCCCGGGCCATGTCGAGGGCGTCGGCGACGCGGACGATGCCCGCCTCGACCGTGAACGGCGCGCCGTTGCGACGGTGGCCGATGATCGCGTGCAGCGTTTCGGCGGCGATGATGGAGCGCTCGGGCTCCTCGTAGACCTCGCTGAGCAGCGAGCCGAGCTTGTCGGCGGTCAGGAACAGGCTGTAGCGCTCGTGATCGTCGCGGTGAATCGACATGCCGACGCAATGCATGAGACAGGCGGCGGCGACCACGACTTCGGCATCGTGCTCGGTGAGGCCGTAGTCGACCACCACGCTGGGGACCACGCCGCGGCGGAAGAGCAGCCGTGAGAGCCGCAGGGCGATGTTGACAACGATCTGGATGTGGACCCAGCTGTGGTCAGACATCCCGAGCCTTCGCGTCGCATTGACCGCCGACACATGCCACCAGGCCTTGAGCTGAACGTCGGCGTTGGCGGCCCGCAGCAACCGCTCGAGCTTGTGGTTTCCCCGAGTCGGGGCGCGTACGCGTACTCCGGCCAGCGCCTCACGCGGCGGGATCGGCGGGTCGGCCAGCGCCTCGGGGGGCGGGATCGGCGGCTCAGGGGGCGGGATCGGCGGCTCGTCGGTCATTCTAGGAACGCTTCTAGCAGGACGCCTTCGCGAATTCCGCCTCGGCCGACCCGCAGCGGACGGGCGAAGGCCTTGGCAACCGCCGTCAGGATGAGGAGACCGGCGGGAAGCAGCCGGGCCCGCTGGGGATCGATCGCGAATCGCTGCGCGATCGAGCTCGCGGAGTCGCCGGCCAGCAGGCCCAGGGCACGATCCAGGGCGGCGCCATCGAGCACCAGGCCGGCCAGGCGCGCCAGCGAAGTCGCGCTTCCCCCGACCGCGACAGCCAGCGCCGGGCACGGCGGGCTCAGCGGCTCAAGCTCAGCCCGCACCTGTTCCCGCGCCCGATCAAGCTCGTGGCTGGTGGGGGGATCCGAGCGCAGCCAGGCGTGGGTGAGTGCGGCCGACCCGAGCGGGACCGAGGCCCACCAGCCGACCTGATCGGGGGCGGTACCGACCACCAGCTCGGACGAGCCGCCGCCGACATCGACCACTCCGAGCTCACCCGCCGGGCTGGCCTCCAGCGTCCGGGCGACACCGACGAAGGCCAGGCGTGCTTCTTCCTCGCCGGACAGGATTTCCACCTTGAGCCCCGTCGCGGTGGTGATCGCGCTGGCCAGCTGAGGCCCGTTGGCCGCGGTACGAATCGCTGCCGTGGCGATCGCCCGGACCGACGAGGCGCCAAGCTCCAGCGCGGTCTCGAGCTGTGCAGCGACAACCGAGACGACCTCGTCGATCTTCTCTGTGCCCAGCTCGCCGCGCTCGAGCAGTTCCTCACCGATGCCTGTGAAGGCCCGCTCCTGATGGATCCACAGCAGCCGGCGCCCGTCGCTGGCGGCGACTAGGAGTCGGGTGGTGTTGGAACCGATGTCGATGCAGCCGAAACGCATGGCCATGGTGGATGGGGCCGAGACGGTCTAGACAAGCGTCTCACGCCCTCCGGCTGCCGAGGGAACTCTTTCTGGCTGCGGTTCCGGCGGCGCTCCCGCATTGCTTTCCGGAACCGGCCCGATCCGCTCCACACTGAGCATGATCCACGCGCCCGCCGTGAAGACCCCCGAACCCACGGCGGCCACCGCCAGCGCGAGCCTAGGGTCGGCGAGAGCCGTGATCGCGCCGCCGAGCACGAATCCGAGGCCGGGCGCGGCCTGCGAGAGCGACTCGTTCAAGCTCATGATCAGGCTCATCCAGCGCTCCGGCGTGTACTGCTGGAGCATCGTCCGCTCCGCCACCGAGCCGACTCCGTTGCCAAAGCCGCCCACCGCGGAGCCGACGACGGCGACGGCGATCCCCGGGGCCGCAGCCATGATCGCGAACCCGACCGCCAGGCCCGCCGCGCTCACGGTGATCAGGGTACGGCCGGGACGCCGGCGCCAGCGGGCGTAGGCGGCGCTGCCGATGATCGCGCCGGCACCCCAGCCCGACAGCATCGCGCCATAGCCGCCGGCCCCGGCGTGCAGCGTGTGCTGGGCGAAGACGACCTCAACCGGAATCGAGATCGTGCCCACCACCATCCCGAAAGCCTGCAGGATCAGTATCGCCCGGGTGGGAGGATCAGTCCGGGCGTGCGTAGCGGCCATCCGCAGACGCTGGCGGACCGATCCGCCCTCAGCTTCCTCCGGGTTGGCCTCCGGCAGGCTGACCGCCGTCGCCAGCACCACGGTGATACCCGCGAACAGGCCGCAGTTGACGAGCAGAGCAGCCACGGTTCCGCCCGCCGCCACGATCGCGCCGCCCATGGCCGGGCCGATCATGAAAGCGCCTGTGAACGCGAAGTTGATCCCGGCGTTGCCCTCGTGTAGGAGATCAAGCGGCCTCAGCACCTCGACAGTCGCCGAACGCGCCAAAACGCGGGCGCTGAGGGCCACCACGCCGTCGACGGCCGCCACAGCGAGAACCGGTACCAGCGAGAACTCGGTGGTCATCCACGCCAGCAGCCCGAACAGCAGTGCCTCCACCCCGTAGAGCACCGGGAGGATCCGGCGCGGGGCGTGCCCAACCACGCGGGCCACGAGCACGGGCGAGAGCAGCGCGGGCAGGAACTGCGAGCAGATGAAGAAGGCAGTCGCCCCGAGCGCGCTTCCCGTCCGGCGATAGACCAGGACGGCCAGCGCCACCGTCCCGATGCCCCAGCTGAGTTCGTTGAGTGCGTAGGCGGCCAACAGCCGCCGGTAGACGGGAATTTTGAAGACCTGCCTCATTCGCGGGCGGCCTCCGCGCCGGGCCGAGGGGCGGCAGCCTGCGTTGAGATGGAGACGCGCGCGCTCACTGGTTCCAAAGCTGACCGGGGGCGGCAAACCGCGAACCCGCCAGACACCTCTCCCGTCCCGCATCGCGATCCTATCGAGCTGACAGGACGACAGGCCGGCCGGCCTAGTCGGCGAGGTCGCCCGGCTTGAGCCCTGCCCACCCGGCGCGGCTGTCATCCTCTGTGCAATGTCGCTCCGTGCCCGCGCCTGGCATCGCAGCAACACCTTTGCGCACGCTGACTTCCCGGCGTCGCGGCTTGCCACTGAGCGCCGGAGCACGGTTTCGGTCTGCCTCCCGGCGCGCAACGAGGCGGCCACGATCGGCGGGATTCTCGAGCCGTTGCTTGGCCTCCGCGACCGGGGTGTGATTGACCAGATCGTGGTCGTGGATCACTCCAGCGACGGCACGGCGGAGATCGCACACGAGTTGGGCGTCGAGGTGCACGACCAGGAGCAGCTGCAACCAGGGCTGGGACCCGTGCTCGGCAAGGGGGACGCGATGTGGCGGGCTCTGGAAGTGTTGACCGGCGAGGTGATCTGCTTTCTGGACGCCGACACTGAGGCTTTCGGGGCCCACTTTGCCTGCGGCCTGCTCGGGCCGTTGCTCTGCGGCGAGGACATCGCCTTCGTCAAGGGCTTCTACCGACGGCCGTTCAAAGTCGGCGCGGTGACGCTGCCCGACGGCGGCGGCCGCGTCACCGAGCTCACGGCCCGCCCGCTGCTCAACCTCTTCTATCCTGACCTCGCCGCCGTCGAGCAGCCACTCGCTGGCGAGATCGCCGCCCGTCGGGAGCTGCTCCTGCGCCTACCCTTCGTCACCGGGTACGGGGTGGACATCGCCCTGCTGCTCGATGCCCACCGGCAGGTGGGGCTGGAGGCAATCGCCCAGGTCGACCTCGAAGAGCGCCAGAACGCCCACCAGCCACTGCGCGACCTTGGTCCGATGGCCTTCTCGGTCCTCCGGGCCCTGGCCACCCGGGTGCAGCTCGATGGTCGCCTCGTCGGTCCGCTGCCCTCCAGCTTCCTGACTTCGGGCCAATCCGAGCTCGGCACGGTCGGCGACGAGATCGTCGAGCGTCCACCGCTGGGCGAGCTGCGTGCCGCAGCCTGAGCACCGCGCGGCCGCGGAGTGAGCTGCGTGCCGGCAGGCCAAACCTGCTGAACTAGCTCCGATGGCGCGTGTTCAGGCGATCACCGCACTGGCCGTGGCCATGATCATCGGCTTGGCCGGCTGCGGCACGAATGGCGGCTCGAGCCCCACGGCGACCAGCGTCGCCTCCGGAGGCACCGGATCCGGGACCGCGAACGGCCTCCGCGCCCATCCTCAGGCGGTCCAGCCGACGGTCGGACAGCAGGCGCAGGTCTCGGTCGGCGGCCCCGACCCGGTCGGCGATCCCAACGCCCACGCCGTCTCGCTGGCCGAGGTCAAGCGCGAGCTGAAGATAGTTCAGGAGCTGAAATCACTCGGTGTCGGCCAGGGTTTCGTTTTCCCGGTCCAGCCCGCCTCGGTGGTTGAGCCGCCGAGTACCTGGTCACCGGATCAGGGCGTCGATATCGCGACCCGGGGGGCCGCCTGCGGGGCAGCGGCGGTCCTGGTCGCGGTCACCAACGGGGTGATTGTCCAGGAGGGCATCTCGGGCTTCGGCCCCGCCGCCCCCGTGCTGCGCGTGAGCGGCGGCCCACTCAACGGCCGCTATATCTACTACGGCCACGCCCAGCCTGACCTGGTCCCGGTCGGGACCGTGGTCCAGGCCGGCGACCCGATCGCCGAAGTGGGCTGCGGGATCGTCGGCATCTCGTCCGGTCCGCACCTCGAGATCGGGATCAGCGCCGTCAACGGTCCGACCTGCTGCCCCGGCAACCAACTGACCTCACCGGCCATGGAGCGGCTGCTGGCCCGGATCTACCCCGGCGGCTGACCGAACGCGCCGCGGGCCGCTCTGGACCCCGCCGCGGCGCGGGCGGCATAACCGTAGGTGCCGTGATCACGCAGCTCCTGCGCCGCCTCGACGACCGCCCCCAGGGCAGCGAAGGCAAACGCGCCTCCGACTGAAATCCGGCTCACGCCCAGCGCGGCCAGTTCACCCACCGACGGGCCGCCGGCCAGCGCGAGCACGTTGACGGGTCGCCGCACCGCCTTAACCACCGCCTCGATGTCCGGCCCGGCTGTCAGTCCCGGGGCGTAGAGCACATCCGCGCCGGCCTCCGCGTAGGCCTGCAGCCTGATGATCGTGTCGGCCAGGTCATCGCGCCCATGCAGGTAATTCTCGCTCCGGGCGGTGAGAACCACATGCCCCGC
The DNA here is from genome assembly GCA_049697735.1 of Solirubrobacteraceae bacterium. Taxonomy (GTDB): domain Bacteria; phylum Actinomycetota; class Thermoleophilia; order Solirubrobacterales; family Solirubrobacteraceae; genus Palsa-465. The sequence goes on along the minus strand of JBAVWI010000300.1, from coordinate 2,329 downwards.
TCCCCGATGAGCAGCGGCGGCCGCCGCCGCGACCCGCTCCGCGGCGACCTGCAGCTCAAAGATCGGCGCTTCGCTCTGACCGGTCGAGTCCTCGATCGAGAACCCGGCCAGACCCGCCGCCACCGCTGCTGACGCCGTATCACCCACCCCGGTGGCGCTGTCGGCAAAACCGTTCTCGAGATCGGCTGAGACGGGCAGGGGCGTGGCCGCGACCAAGCCGGCAGCGTGGGCCAGCGCCTCGTCTCGGCTCACCGATCCGTCGAGCCGGCCGAGCGTGGCCGCGAAGCCACTGCTCGTGGTGGCCAGCGCCTCGAAGCCGAGTGACGCCAGCAACCGGGCCGATCCCACATCCCAGGGATTGGGCATCAGCAACGGCTGCCCGGGACGGTGCAGATCCAGGAAGCGCTGTGCGCGCGCAGCCCGATCACTCATGGCCGTACACCCTAGAGCTCCGCGCTGCCGTCATGGTTAGAGCTACCTGCAGTGGTGGCGGTCGAATTCGTCACCGTCAAGCCGCGGGTCCTGGTAGCCGTAGAGCGCCTCCAACTGGGCGACGGTGGTGGCAATCCCGGGGCGGCCGGCCGGCTCTACCAGGGGCAGGCCCATGCTGATCTCCGCCATCCGCCGCTGGGCATAGGCCATCTCAGCGAGCGTCTCGCGCACGCGCGCGGCGATCAGCCGGACGCGAGAGAGGGTCGTGGTTGCTGTCATCTCGGGCTCCTTTCGCTCGTCGTGTGGGTCGGTCCCGAGCAACAGTTTCGGCCACGCCAGGGCGTTGCACATCGGCAATTCGCCTTTGCTTTCAGGACTCGGGGCCTTAGCCGGAGCTGGCGACCCCTTACCCCGGCAAGCCCACCCATTGGGCTCGGTAGCCTGAAAAACATGACCACCGACACACAGACTTTCTCTCTCGGCCGTGAGGGAGGCGACGATGGATCCTTCCAGCGCCAGGAGAGCAGCTTCCGCGACTGGGTTACCGGCGATGGCTCGAGCGGCTTCCCGCTCGCCGCGGGCCGTTACCACCTGTACGTCGCCCGGGCCTGCCCGTGGGCCCATCGGACCCTGATCGGCCGGCGCCTGATGGGGCTCGAGGACGTGATCGGCGTGTCCTACGTCAGCCCCCTGCGCGACCAGCGCGGCTGGAAGTTCGCCGGCGGCGAGCACACCGATTCTGTAAATGGCTTTCAGTACCTCAGCGAGGCCTACCAGGCCGCCCAGCCGGGCTACGAGGCCCGGGCCAGCGTCCCCGTCCTGTGGGACAAGGAGCGCTCGACGATCGTCAACAACGAGTCGGCCGACATCCTGCGCATGCTGGGCACGGTCTTCGCCCCCCTGGCCAAGCATCGGGTGGATCTGTACCCGGAGGCCCAGCGCGATGCGATCGATCAACTCAGCGCTGAGATCTACGACGGTGTCAACAACGCCGTCTACAAGACCGGTTTCGCGACTCAGCAGGCGGTCTACGACCACGAAGTCCGGAGCCTCTTCCAGACCCTGGACCGTCTCGACCTGCGGCTCGCCGGCCGGCGCTTCCTCTTCGGCGCCGAACCGGTCGAGACCGACTGGCGCCTGTTCCCCACCCTGCTGCGCTTCGACGCCGTCTACCAGATCCACTTCAAGTGCTCGATTCGCAAGCTGACCGAGTACTCAAACCTGTGGCCCTACGCCCGCGACCTGTTCCAGTGGCCCGGCGTCGCCGACACGGTCTCCTTCGACGAGATCCGGGCCCACTACTACCGCACGCATCCGATGATCAATCCCACCGGGATCGTCGCCGCCCTGCCCGCCGCCAGCTTCGACGAGTCCCCGGGGCGCGAGCACCTGGGCTGACCGGGACCGGGGCCTCCAGGGACCCCGGGCCTCCAGGGCCCCGGGCCTCCACGGCCCCGGGCCCTCCCGACTCCGAGGGCAGCGGGACCCGTCCCCCCAGCGGGCGCCGGGACATGCAGAACGTGCCAAATCCGGCTGGCCGCCCCGAGTTTGTCGCGAAATGAGGGCTGAGCCTGCGCGAGCGGGAAACCTCGCCCGGGCCGCGGCAAGTTTGTCGCATTTTGCAGGTCGCCGGCCCGGGGGCGGGTCGCGTGCCCGGCGCGAGACCCCGGGCCCGGGGCGGCTTCGTTGACTCCGCGAAGGCTAGGAGCGCCGGCGCAGCACCCGCAGCGCGAGCAGGAAGCCCAGCATCAGCGCCACGAGCTGGGCCGGGTTCTGCTTGGCGCGACTCCAGAGCGCCGAGCCGACCAGCGAGAGCCCCTGGACCGGCTCGCTCTCCACGGTCGCGCCAAAGGGCGGCTGCGGTACCACGGGGGGCTGCGGTGCCACGGGGGGCTGC
>JBAVWI010000299.1:0-2199 GCA_049697735.1 Solirubrobacteraceae bacterium | reverse complement strand
GCCTCGACGGCCGTCAGGCGCCCGGCCCCCGCCAGGCGACGGGCGTGAGCCTGAGCCGCTATCTGGGCCGCGACCAGATGCGCGCTGACCGGGTCGGACTTGGCAAAGCCGGTGGCAGTCGCCGCTGCGCGATCGTAGTTACGCAGAGCCCGCCGAAGAGCGACGGCGCCGGGCGCCGCGCTTGGGTCGCGCAGGAGCGCGGCCTCGGCGACCCCGGCGCTGGACAGATTGGCCACCGCCGTGGCCAGTCCCGAGGTGCGCACCAGGGTGCGCTCGTAGGTCTGGCGTGAGCCGTAGAGGCTGACAACGCCGCCGGCGGCGACCGCGGCGAGCACCACGGTCAGACCGGTCAGAGCGAGGCGCAGCGAGCGGGCGATCGATAGACGCATGACGGTCAGAAGTCTGGACGGACCGCGATCGTACTGCCGCGGCTGCCTCGTTCTGCATGCGTGGATGCGGGGGCGAGCCGTGGGCGAGCAGACCATTTGGGCCGGTTAGCATGCGTGAGGATGGGCTCGGCCCGCACGTGGACACAACGGTTCTCCGCCCGCGGGTTGCGACAACGCGGGTTTTCGCTCGCGCTGACGGTGCTGGTGGTGGGGTGCGGTAGCCACTCCGCCAGGGCCACGAGCCAAGCCACCAACCCTGCCCCGGCGGCGGGCAGCGCGCCGGCGGCGGCCGCCGTCCCCGCCGGTGACTGGCCGACCTTCGGCTATGACTCCGCGCGCAGCGGCGTGGCTCCGGCCGCTGGCATCACCGCGGCCAACGCGCGCCAGCTGACCGTGCGCACGGTTCACATCGACGGGATCGTCGATTCGGCGGCGGTCGAACTGCACGCGGTCAGGGTCAAGGGGCACCGACGCGACCTGATCGTCGTCGACACCACGTACGGCAGGACGATTGCCATCGATCCAGCCACCGGCCGCCAGCTCTGGGAGTTCCGTCCCTCGGGCGTCAACGCCACGATCGGGAATCCCCAGGTCACCACCGCCACCCCGACCCTCGATCCCAACCGGCGCTACGTATACAGCGCGAGCCCCAACGGCGTGATCCACAAGCTCTCGGTGGCCACCGGGGGTCAGGTGTGGTCGCGCAGCATCACCTTCGACCCCGCCCACGAAAAGGTCGCCTCGGCCTTGACCGTGAGCGGGCGCTACGTGGTCGCGGTGACGGGCGGCTACTTCGGCGATGCCCCGCCGTACGACGGGCACGTGGTCATGATTGACCGGACCAGCGGTGGGATCGTCAACGTCTGGAACACCGAGTGCTCTGACCAGCACCGGCTGCTCCGCGCGGCCTCATGCCCGGTCACCAATACGCGCGGTGACAACGCGATCTGGAGCCGGGCCGGAGCCGTGATCGAACCCGGGAGCGGGCGCATCCTCGTTGCCACCGGCAACGGCCCCTTCGACGGACGCACGAGCTGGGGTGACAGCGTGCTCGAGCTGACGCCGGACGCCACCCGCCTCCTGCACAACTGGACCCCGACCAACCAGACCGCGCTCAGCAAGGCCGACACAGATCTGGGCAGCACCGCGCCGGCCGTGCTGCCGACCTACCACGGCCTGCGCCTCGCCGTCCAGGGAGGAAAGGACGCCAAGCTGGCCCTGCTCGACCTGGCCCGACTGAACGGGACCGCGGGACCGGCCAGCGGGCGCCTGGGCGGCGAGCTTGCGCAGATTGACGCCCCTGGCAGTGACCTCGTCTACAGCGCGCCGGCGGTGCAGACGATCGGCGGCAACATCTACGTGTTCGCCACCACCAGCTCGGGCACCGCCGCCTACCAGCTGGTCGGCGGCGCTCGGCCACGCCTGCGCGTTGCCTGGCAGAACGGCACCAGCGGCACGAGCCCGGTGCTGTCCGGAGACCTGCTCTACGTATACAACCAGCAGGACGGCGCGCTTATCATCCGCAACCCGCTGAGCGGCGCCCAGATCCGGTCGCTGCCCGTGCCGGTCGGTCACTGGAACAGCCCCATCGTCGTCGGCGGGCGGATCATCCTCCCCACCGGCAGCTACTTCGACAAGCGCGGCTCGAGCACGATCGCCATCTACCACCTGCCCGGGCGCTAGCGCAAAGGGCGCCCCCCGACCTGAGCGGACTTGAAACGGTGATTTCCGAGCGGACACAGGTGGCAATCGTGGGGGCCGGCCCGGCCGGGCTGTTGCTGGGGCAGTTGCTATTTCGCCACGGCGTCGA
>JBAVWI010000298.1:0-4601 GCA_049697735.1 Solirubrobacteraceae bacterium | reverse complement strand
GCCGGTGTCCCCGGCTCCGGCGTGGACCCCGCCGGCTGCCGACGCCGCCCCCAGTCCGTCCTCCGCGGCGGCTTCGGCCGTCTCTGACCGACCGGAAATCGCCGTCGGTACGGCCTTCGCGGGTGGCCTCGCCCTCGCTCTGATCCTCAAGCGCCTTGGCCGCTGAGAACGAAAATATCGCCGCCGCCCTGACCGAGGTCAGCGAGCGCATGTCGGTTCTCGTGCGTGAGGAGATCGAACTCGCCAAGGTCGAGGTGACCGAGAAGGTCTCGAGCCTGGGCCGCGGGGCCGCTGCCGTCGCCGTGGGCGCGGTGTTCGGCGTCTTCGCACTCGTCTTCGTGCTCATGACCCTGGCCTGGGTGTTCGACGCGATCCTCGTCAACGGCGCGGGCGACATTTGGGTCGGGTTCCTGATCGTGACCGCCGCGCTGCTGGTCCTCACCGTGTTCGCCTTCCTGTTCGCCTGGCGCAAGTTCAAGGTCGGCGCGCCCACGCCGAAGCTGGCCATCGACGAAGCCAAGAAGATCCGGGCCACGGTCAAGCCGGGCGGGGGCGCTTGATGGCCGCCCGCAGCCCGGAGGAGATCCGCGCTTCGATCGAGCAGAACCGCCATGAGCTCGGCACGGCGGTCGAGAAGCTCCGGGTCGAGGTCGTGCGGCTGACCGACTGGCGCTCGCAGCTGCGCCGCTACGAGCCTCAGGTCCTGGTTGGCGCCGGGGTGGCCGGGTTCGTGCTCGGCGGCGGCATTGCCGCCATCGGCGCCATCACCTTCGGGCGCCGCAGGCGCAAGAAGAACCTCCTCGGCCGCTAGGCGAGGAACGAGCTGGGTAGGCCGCCGGCGCCGAGCAGGCCCGGGCCGACGTGCGTGCCGATTACGGGGCCGATCTCCGAGATCACCCTGGGCGGCTTGCCGAAGATCTCGGTTCCCCGGGCGGCGAGCTCCTCGGCCTCGGCGGGCGCCTGGATGTGCTGCACCATGTACGCGTCGGCGCCGTCCTCGTGGCGGCTGCGGAGCAGATCGACCATGCGCTCGAAGGCGCGCCGCGACGTCCGGACGCGCTCGATCGGAGTGATCTCGGACTCGACGGTCAGGATCGGCTTGATCTTCAACGCCGAGCCGAGCCACGCCTGGGCGCCGGCGATCCGGCCGCCGCGCCGCAGGTAGTCGAGCGTGTCGATGGCGAACCACATCTTCAGCGCCGCCCGGGCCTGACGCGCGTGCTCGAGCACCTCGGTGCCGCTGGCTCCCGACCGGGCGGCTGCCGCCGCCGCCAGCAGCACAAGCCCCTCGCCACCGCACGCGGTGGCCGAATCGAAAACGTGGACTGCGCCGGCTCGGGCGCCGAGCTGCTCGCGGGCCTGCTCGGCCGAGCGCACGGTGCCCGACATGCCCCCGGCGAGGTGAATCGACACGATTTCGCGTCCGCTTTGCAGCAGCGGCTCATAGACAGCCAGGAAGTCGCCGATCGACGGCTGCGACGTACTGGGGAGGTCAGGCTCGGAGGCCAGGCGCCGGTAGTAGGCCCCATAGTCGGTGATGTCAGCCTCGCGTTGCGCGCCTTCGGGCCAGCGGACGTAAAGGCTCACCTCGTGAATCTGCTCGGCACTGACCACCTCAGGCGGCAGGTAATGACAGGTATCAGAGACGATCGCGACAGACATGACGGCGGCCACCCTACCAGCGGCCGGGTGCCCCTAGACTGCGCGAGCGAGTGGCGCGAACGTTGGTCACAGGTGCAACGGGCTTCATCGGCTCGTCCATCGCCCGGCTCTTGGTGCAACGTGGCGACGAGGTCGTCGGCACCGTGCGTGAGGGCTCTGCAGTCCGCGCCTTGGCCGGCCTGGACATCAAGACGGTTCGGGCCGACATCCTGGATCGGCGCTCGATCCGCCGCGCCATGCGGGGAGTCGAGCGAGTGTTTCACGCCGCCGGCATGGCCGAGCTCAACGCGACCCGGGCGCGCATCTTCTCGCTCAACGTGGAGGGAACTCAGATCGTGCTCGAGGAGGCGCTGCGGGCTGGGGTGCAGCGGGCCGTCTACACCTCATCGGTGGCCGCGATCGGCCCCGCGCGGCCCGGGGAGAGCGCCGACGAAACCACTGCCTGGGAGGCTGGGCGCTACCGGATCGCCTACCTCGACGCCAAGCACGAAGCCGAGACGGCGGCCCTGCGGCTGATCGCCCGCGGCCTGCCCCTGGTGATCGTGAACCCCGCCCACGTGCTCGGCCCCGGGATCGGATCTCATCCGCCCGGCTGCAGCACCACCCTGGTGCGGCGCTTCCTGGGCCGGCAGATTCCCGCCTATGTCAACGGCACCCTCAATGTTGTCAGCGTGCAGGACGTAGCCCGGGGCCACCTGCTCGCGCAGGAGAAGGGCGCGGTGGGCGAGCGCTACATCCTCGGTGGCCGCAACTTCACCCTCGATCGCCTGTTCGCCGATCTCGGCCGGCTGTCGGGGATCGAGCCGCCGGCGATCAAGCTTGCGCTCCCGGTCGCGCTCGCCCTGGCCGCGGCCGGCGGCCGCATCGCCGGTGAGACCCTCCCGACCCCGACCGAGATCCGGGCGGCATCACTGAACTGGGCGTTTGTGAATGGCAAGGCGCGGCGCGAGCTGGGGTGGCGGCCCTCCCCACACGAGGACTGCCTGCAGGAGACGGTCGCCTGGTATCAGGAGCATGACGCGGCCGAGCTCGCGACCCGCGGTGCGCGCCAGCCACTGGCCCTGCGCGTCGCGGGCGGCGCGCTGCGGCGGGCCCGGCTGTGAGCGTCGTATCGTTGGCGCCGTGGCGATCCTCTACCGCTGCAGCACTCCCACCGATTGGCTGTGTCCGTGCGGCAAGGTGGCCCGGGCGTTGCGCCGCGACGGAGTCGCCTTTGAGGCGGTGAAGGTGCCTCAGAAGCGCTCACGGCGTCCGGAGGTGCAGGCGCTGAGCGGGCAGCAGCGCGTGCCCACGCTCGTGCTCGACGGTGAGGTGATCTGTGACTCGCGACGGATCGTGGAGCACCTCGAGTTCCGTCGCGCAGCCACAACCTCACCCTCCGGACAGCAGAGCTAGAGGCGCCAGCCCCTACAGGCGATTCTCGATGCCCATCGGCGCCGACTGCACGGGCGCGCTCTCGGGCACGGACGCGCCGTCGTCTGTGGGCTCCAGCCCCAGCGTCTGGTGCAGCTCGCCGGACTCGTACATCTCGGTGACGATGTCGCAGCCGCCGACCAGCTCGCCGCCCACGAACAGCTGCGGGATGGTTGGCCAGTTCGAGATGCTTGACAGCTCCTGGCGGATCCGTGGATCGGGCAGGATGTCGACCGCCGCGAACTGGGTTCCGACGGTCTGCAGGATCGCCACCGTGCGGGCGGAAAAGCCGCACGCGGGGGCGTCCGGCGTGCCCTTCATGAACAGGATCACCGGGTTTTCGGAGATCGCCTCCTGGATTGCGTCACGCATCGGGTTGGTGGCTGTGTCGCTCATCGCGTGGCCTCCGTTTCTGAAGTTCGGGTTTGGATGGAGAGAGCATGGATCCGGTCACCGACCTCGGGTCCGAAGACGTCGTAGACGAGGCGGTGCTGGGCGAGCCGGTTCAGTCCGCCGAAGGCGGGCGCCGTCACGACAGCGTTGAAGTGATGGCCGTCGCCGGTAACGCTGGCTACAGAGTCGGGGATCGCCGCCTCGATCCGCTGCTTCAGTTCCTCGGGTGTCGCAGGCATACTGTCAAGGGTACCGAGGGCGATAGCTATACTGAATGAAGCATGATCACCCTTACCGACAGAGGCGCGGAGAAGGTTCGGGAGTTCCTGGCCACCCAGGGCACAGTGGCGGACACGGCCGGCCTGCGGGTCGGCGTTCGTGGCGGCGGCTGCTCCGGGTTCCAGTACGCCCTGGCCTTCGACGAGAAGCGCGACGGGGACGAGATCTTTGAGGACAAGGGGATTCGTCTGCTTGTCGATGTCCCGAGCTTGCCGTACGTGCACGGCTCAGTCATCGACTTCGTGGACGGACTCCAGGGGGCGGGCTTCAAGGTCGAGAACCCGAATGTGGTCGCAGCCTGCGGCTGTGGCTCGTCGTTCCGCGTCGCCGAAGAAGAAGAAGTCTCCGCCGTCTAAACCGGGGTCGCGTCCAGCGACGCCCAGAGAAAGCGGCAGGCGAGCGTCCGGTGCGGCCGCCACGGTTCGGCCATCGCCTCCATCTCGCCGGGTGCCGGGAGTGCGGGCAGACCGTAGGCGAGCATCATCGCCCGGCGGATGCCGAGATCTCCGACCGCCAGAACGTCGGGGCGCTGGAGATGGAACATGAGAAACATGTGAGCGGTCCAGACGCCGAGGCCCTTGACCGCGACCAGCTCGGCGATCACCTTCTCATCCGAGAGCCGGCCCAGCTTGTCCAGCTCGAGCGAGCCGTCCAATGCGTGCTCGGCCAGGGAGCGCAGGAAGCCGACCTTGGCCCGCGAGAGACCGGCGGCGGCCCGCAGCGCCTCGGGGTCGTCGGCAAGGACCTCCTCCGGCGTCGGCGGCCGGCCTCCGAAGCGCTCGGTGAGCCGGTTGTAGATTGCCGCGGCGGCCTTGGTCGAGAGCTGCTGGCCGACGATCGAGCGCACCAGCGCG
>JBAVWI010000297.1:0-9572 GCA_049697735.1 Solirubrobacteraceae bacterium | reverse complement strand
TCACCCACGACATGGCCACCGTCCAGGCGTTCTGTGACCGCGCGATGCTGATCCACGACGGCGAGCAGCGCTACATCGGCGATCCCGAAGAAGCCGCCCTGCGCTACTACCGCCTCAACTTCGCCGGTGGGCACGATCCGGGCGGCGCCGACGGCTCGGGGCCGGATGTGGAGCTCGTCGACGTGTGGCTCGAGGACCTCTCGGGGCGCCGGCTGACTGACCTCGAGCACGGGCAGAGCTTCTCTTTCAACGCCCTCGTACGTGCCCGGCGCGACTTTCCCGCCCCGGCGCTGGCCTTTGAGCTGCTCAACGTCGACAACGTTTCCGTGCTCGGCTTCGGCGAAGCCATCACCACCGACGACGGGGCTCCCCGGCCGGTAGGCAGCGGCGAGCGCATCCGACTGTCGGTGCAGCTTGACTGCGCGCTGGTGCCTGGCCGTTACTCGGTCCTGGGCTCGATGTCGCGCAGTCACGACCCGGGGGACGACGCAATGCGCGACCTGCGCGTGCTCGAGTTCCTGGTCAAGGGCTCAGAGCCGCTCCCGGGCATGATCTCGGTGCGCGCGGCCGTGCACGCCAGCGTCGAGGTGCGGGCGGCGTGAGCACCGAGACCGCCACCATCACTCGTGCCGTCCCCGCCGATCCGCCCCCGCTGCGCGAGGTGACCGGGCCGTCGGCGCTCGGCGGCGGCCTGGGCCGCTTCTGGGAGCTGACTCTGTTGCTGGCCAGCACCGAGTTCAAGCGCAACTACTTCGGAACCGCGCTGGGCTACCTGTGGTCGCTGGCCCGGCCACTGCTGCTATTCGCGGTCTTGCTCGAGGTTTTCACCCACATCATCCGGCTCGGCAACCAGGTTCCCCACTACTCGGTCTTCCTGCTCTTCAACATCGTCCTCTTCGGCTTCTTTCAGGAAGGCTCGACGATGGCCGTGACCTCGATCGTCGGTAACGAAGGGATAGTGCGTAAGACGCAGTTCCCGCGTCTGGCCATTCCGACCGCGGTGGTGATGACCGCGTTCTACAACCTGCTCCTGAACCTGGCCGTGGTGTTCGTGTTCATCGTCGTGCTCGGGGTCACGCCGACGTGGACGTGGCTGCTGCTCCCGGTGATCCTGGCCATGATGTTCGTGGTCACGCTCGCGGTGGCGATGATCGTGTCCTCCCTGTACCCCCGCTTTCGCGATCTGGCCATCATCTGGAACGTCTTCACAACGGCGCTGTTCTACGCCACCCCGATCCTGTACCCGCTCGAGATCGCCGTTCAGCGCTCTCACACCCTGGGCCAGATCATCTCCTTGAATCCGTTCACACCGATCCTCGAGCTGGCCCGGGTGTGGGTGATCGACCCCCAGGCGCCCTATCCGTGGACGGCGCGCGGTGGTGGTGGCGCCCACCTCGCCTTCACGGTCGGGCTGGTGGTCGCGATCTGCATCCTGGCCGTAAGGCTGTTCCGGCGCGAGGCGCCGCGGATCGCCGAGGAGCTCTAGCGTCGCTAGCCGCCGTCAGGCGGGCAGGCCGGCCGAGCGCTCCGCGGCCGCCGGCCCAGACGTCGCGTCGGTATCCCCGATCGCCAGCAGGGCGCCGATGAGCGCAATTGCCACCAGGGTCAGGGCCGGCATCTGCCAGTCCCAGTCCAGCGGGGAGTGCGCGAAGTAGGCCACCACAGCAGCCGCCGGACCGACCGCGGACCGGCTGCGGCGCAGGGCGCGGGCTGCCGCGAGCACCACGCCGGTCACGAAGCCGGCCAGGAGGACGATCCCGACCAGGCCGAGCTCGGCCAGGGTTTGCAGGGGCAGCGAATGGGCGTCCTGGGCGGCTTCGTTGACGTGGCGCCAGCGCAGCCAGTCCACGCTCCAGCCCCCCGCCCCGACGCCGTGCAGGGGTGAGGAGGCAAAGGCCCGAATGGCCACCGACCAGTAGTCGTAGCGGTTGCTCTGCAGCGAAACCAGACGGGTGGCACCGCCGGCCAGGGCCTGCGAGCGCACACTGCTCTCCCGCGCGCCGACGACGATGGCCAGCGCCAGCCCGATCGCGATCGCGCCGGCGGCGATCCACGGCGTGCGCGGCGGCAGGCGGAGCTCACCCTGCACCCCCCGGTTGCCCAGGATGTAATGAGCGGTGCCGGTCAGCCCCGCGACGACGACGAGCAGGAGCAGGACGATCGCGCCCTGGGTCTCCCGTGAGGAGAGGCTGCCCGAGAGCGCAGTGACACCGCTGAAGGCGGCGCTGGCCAGCGCGGCAAGGACGGCAGCGGCGAGGGAGGCCGCGATGCCCTGGAGCTGCTCGCGGCGCGGCGCCATGGTCAGCAGCGCGATCAGCCCGGCCAGGCCCGCGAACAGCGCCCCGCGCGAGAACGACACGTACAGGCCAAGGCCCAGGGGTGCGCACGCGGCTACTGCGGCCGCCCGCAGGCCTCGGGGGCGGGCGCGGTCGCCGGCCAGACGCGCGCACAGCACGAGCCCCAGGGCGGCAAGCTCCCCCATCGCATTCCAGTAGGTCAACGGCTGCTCCAGGCGCCCACCCGCGCTGACCGAGCGCGCGTAGTGCAGCCATCCCGGCAGCAGGCGCCCGGCCAGCCCGTAACCAACCACGATCACCGTCCCGGCGGCCAGAGCCGGCTCGACCCAGGACAGCAGCCGCCCGCGCAAGAGCGTCGCGGCGGCGAGCAGGGCGCCGAGGTAGAGAATCGCGATCTGACCGGCGTGGTAGGCGCGGCCGGCGATGGGCGCCCAGGTCAGCGAGAGCAGAGTCCAGGCCGCCAACAGGGCCAGACTGCCGAGGGCCAGCCAAGCCGATCGCTCTCGAGGCACTCGGGCTCCAGCCAAGGCGGCCACGACAACGGCCAGCCACACTCCCGCGCCTGCCCAAGCCCGAGCCTCGTCGAAATAGCCGCCCGAGAAGAAGGCCAGCGCGGTCGGGGCGGCGAGGAGGAGTCCGCCGGTCGCGCTGAGCACGGCGTGGCGGAGCGTCAGCGTGCCGGGCGGCACACTACCGTCCCGTCAACGGTGCGGATCCCGGGCCGCGCGCCGGACCAGGCGGGTCGAGGCAAGCGGCTGGCGGGGACCGCCGACCGGCTGCGAGAGGCCGGCGCGCGCGGCCGCGACCTCGTTGAGCAGCCCGCGACGGAAGCTCGCGATCCCGAAGCGCTCCGCGTGCGCCACCAGCACCTGCGGATCGACCGCCTCCTCGTCGAACTCGAGCACCGCCTGCGCGAGGGCGTCGGCGTCACCGGACCAGAAGCGGCCGGTAACCCCATCCACGATCGTCTCCAGGGCCCCGCCCGCGGCTCGGGCGATTACCGGCCGCCCCGCAGCCTGGCTCTCGACAGCCGCGATGCCGAACTCCTCAACCGAGGTCACGATCAGCGCCCGTGCGGTCTGAAGCGCGCCGGCGACGTCGGCGTCGGAGAGGCGGCCGGTCAGCTTCACGGTGGGCCCGGCGAGACGTTGAAGGCGCCGCGCGTGCGGTCCGTCGCCAATGATCACGAGGGGCAGGCGGAGCTGGTTGAAGGCCTCGATGGCGACATCGATCTGCTTGTGCGCCATCAGCTCGGAGACGATCACGTAATGGTCGCCGACGGGGCCGGGCGAGAAGCGCTTGGTGTCCACCGGGGGGTAGACCACGGTGGACTCGCGGCCGAAATACGCGCGGATCCGGGACTGGGTGACGATCGAGTTGGCGACGTAGCGGTTGGTGCGCTGGGCGGCAATCCAGTCCCACTGGCGCCAGCGGCGAAAGGCTCCACGTAGGAACGCCCGGGTGACCGGATTGTGGCGCCGGGCGAGCGTCTGGTCACGGTCATTCCAGGCGTAGCGGAACGGGTTGTGGCAGTAACTGACGTGGACCGAGCGCTCATCGCACAGGACGGCGTGCGCCCAGGCCGAGGAGCTTGACACCACGAGGTCGTAGCCGCTGAGATCGAAAGACTCGATCGCGGCGGGATAGAAGGGGAGCAAGGCCCGGAAGGTGCTCGCCGAGGGTCGCAGCCGCTGCAGGAAGGACGAATTCACGTTGCGGCCCGCGAACCGGCCCTCGGTCCCCCGCTCGTCGTAGACGGCGGTGAAGATGTCAGCCTCGGGCCACATCGCGCACAGTTCCAGGAACACCCGCTCAGCGCCACGCACATCGAGCAGGAAGTCGTGGACCAGCGCGACCCGCGATGCCGACGGGCTCTGGATCTGGTTCCCCACCCAGCCCAGTCTACGCAGGAGGTTCTCATCCGGCGGCATAATCGAGCGGACCCAGCAGGCGCTCGCACCCGGTCTCCGCGTGCCAGGCTGGGAACCCTCCAAGTGACGAGAATCCTGTTCGCCAGCTATTCCGGCCTCTTGGGTGGCGCCGAGCGCGTGCTGCTCGACTGTGCGGCCGGAATCGAGGGCTCCCACACGCTGATCTGCCCGCCCGGGCCGCTGGTCCAGGGGGCCCGCGCGGCGGGCCTCACCGTCCTCGTGGGACCCGAGCGGGGGCTCCGTCTGCGCAGCAATCTGCGGACCAGAGCCGGGGCGGTAAGGTCGCTCGCCGCCCACGCCGCCGAGCTACGACGGCTGGTAGGCGACCTCGACCCGGCGCTGACCGTCGCCTGGGGGATGCGCAGCGCGCTGGCCGCGCTGGCGCTGCCGGGTCGACACGCGGTCGCCTTCGACCATCACGACTTCCTCCCCGGTCCCCTGATCGCCGCCGGCGTTCGCGCCGCCGCCCGGCGAGCGGCTGTGGTCACGGTTCCGTCGGCGGCGGTTGGCGCCGACCTCGACCCCGTGGGCCGGCTGTCGGAGCGGCTGCGGGTGGTTGCCCCGGGCGTCGACGCTGAGCGCTTCGCCGGGCTCGGGCCGCCCCCGGCGGCGCCCGCCGTCCTTGTCCTGGGCGCCCTCGCGCCCTGGAAGCGTCCCGATCTCGCCCTGGAGATCTGCGCCCTGGCCCGCCAACGTCTGCCTGACCTGACCGTGCGCGTGGTCGGGGGACCGGTGACCGGGGATGAGTCGCTGGCGGCCGAGCTCGAGCGCCGGATCGCTGCCGGTTATCTGGCCGGAGTGGCGGAACTCGTGGGACCGCAGGATGAAACCGGGGACGAGCTTGCACGCGCCGCCTGCCTGCTGCACTGCGCTCCCCGGGAGCCGTTTGGCATCGTCCTACTCGAGGCGATGGCCGCCGGGCGACCGGTGGTGGCACCCGACGCCGGCGGTCCCCGGGAGATCCTGGACAGCTCGTGCGCAATCCTGTATTCCCCCGGCGATGCGCGGGCGGGCGCCGAAGCGCTGGTTACGGTGCTCTCAGACCGGGCGCGGGTCCGGACCATGGGCGAGGCCGGGCGCGAGCGAGTGCGTGCCTGCTTTGACCGCCGGCGAACGCGCTCGGGCTTCCGGGCTGCATTCGAGCCGGTGATCGCCCGGCGCCCACGGTCGCCCGTGGCGCAGCAGGCCGCGGGGGTCGCCGTGGTGACAGTCACCCACAACTCGGCCGAGGAACTCACGTCCCTGCTGGCCTCGGTGCGGCGCCACCTACCCGGGGCGGCGATCACCGTCGTGGACTGTGCCAGCCGGGACGGCAGCGTGGCCGTGGCCCGGGGAACGCCCGGCGTGAACACGATCGCCCTGGACGAGAACATCGGCTTCGGCCGAGCCTGCAATCGTGGGTTGGGCTCGGTGACGGCGCCGGTCACCGCCCTGCTCAATCCCGATGTGGAGCTGATCGACGCCTCGCTGCTGGAGCTCGCCGCTGAGGCGCTACGCGCTGATCGTCCACCGCGCCTGCTCGCCCCCCTCGTCCTCAGCCCCGATGGCCGTCGCCAGCAGACCGCTCATCCCACCCCCCTGGCGGGGCCCGACCTCGTGCGGGCCCTGATCCCGCCGGGAGCCATCCCGGGAGCGGCGGGAGCGTGGCTGGCGCCGTGGCGAGCCAGGGCACCACGGCGGGTTGGCTGGGCGGTCGCGGCGGCCCTCGTCGCCCCCACGGCTACGCTGCGGCGGCTGGGACCGTTCGACGAGTCGATCTTCATGTACGGCGAGGACCTCGAACTCGGCCTGCGCGCCGCCGCCCAGGGAATCGAGACCTGGTTCTGGCCGGCAGTCCGGGTCCTGCACGGCGGGGCCCACGCGGCCGGCCCGGCCTTCGGCGGCGAGCCCTTCGAGCGCCTCGCGCGGGCACGCCACGAGGTCGTCGCCCGGAGGCTGGGGAAGCGTCGGGGGCACCTGGATGACTGCGTGCAGACGCTCACCTTCGCTTCCCGATGGGTCTACAAGCGCGCGCTGGGCCGGGCCGCCGACCGGGAGCAGCGCCAGCTCGGAGCACTGGCCGAGGCCAGGAACAAGTCATGAGATGGTCACGCCGGCAGCAGGCGGTGATCGCCACCGCCACGATCGTCGCCGTCATCCTCGTCGTCGTCGCGGTGACGCGGCTGGCCGGCTCGAGCGGCCGTCAGCGCCCGGCCCGGGCGAGCGCGTCGTCGACCACCTCCACCCCGACGCCCACCGCCGCGCCGACGACCTCCACGCCGACGGTCACCGCGCCGCCGAGCTCCACGACAACGGCTACCTCCGCGGCCCCGGAACCGGCTTTGCCCGCCCCGGCCACGCAGGAGCTCGGAGCCAACGTCAACCTGATCTTCTACACGCCGCACCTCGCCCCCGGCGTGATGACCACGCAGCTACACGCCCTCCGGGCGACGCGAGCAACCGTCGCCCGCGCCGACGCGCTGTGGGAGGCGAGCGAGCCGAGCGCCCCCGTGGCGGGCGTGCATCACTACGACTGGAGCTATGACGACCAGATCGCCTCGCTGCTGGCCGCGGCCGGACTGCGCTGGCTGCCGGTCCTGGACTACACGGCGTGGTGGGCTCAGTCAATCCCGGGCCAGGACCACTCCCCGCCCCGTTCAGCCTCCGACTACGCGGCCTACGCGGGTGCCTTCGCTGCTCGCTACGGCCCCCGGGGCGCGTTCTGGGCCACCCACCCCGAACTCACAGCCCACCCCGTCTCGACGATCGAGATCTGGAACGAGCCCGATAACGGCCAGTTTTGGACCCCCACCCCGAACGCCGCCGCCTACGCCGACCTGTATGCAGCCGCCCGCCTGGCCATCGACGCCGCGGATCCGGCGGCACGGGTGATCGTGGGCGGCCTCACCCGGCCCACCGAGTTCCTGCCCGCGATGCTCGCCGCCCGCCCGGGCCTGGCCGGGCACATCGACGGAGTCGCAGTCCATCCCTACGGCTCCCCGCCGGTCGTGGCGGCCAAGGTCGCGGCCGACAGGGCGACGCTGATCGGTGCCGGGCTCGGAGCCGTCCCGCTCTACGCCACCGAATTCGGCTGGACGACAAGCCCTCCCGGCGCCCTTGACTACGTGGCCGCCCCGACTCGGCCCGGCTACATCCGCCGGACGCTTGACCAGTTGCGCGGGCGCTGGTGCGGCGTTGCGGCCGCGGTGCTCTACACCTGGTACTCGCCCGAGCAAAACGCCGCCGACAGCCAGCAGTGGTACGGAATTGACGGACCGACCGGAGCGCCGACTGCGGACTCGGCGGCGTTCACGGCCGGCCTGCGCGGCGCCGGGGCGGCTCACGCCGGTCGCCGGCCCTGCGCCTGACCATGACCCATGACCCGTGGCCGCCTGGCTGCTCACCTGGCGTCGCGTTTGGGCTCTAATGCAGGCAGACGGTGGCGCTGGCGCCCTTGGCCCGGCAACCCTCGAGCGCGAGGGCGCCTTGGGTGAACGCCCTCAGCGCGGGCTTGGCCGCCACCTGGTCGCCGTTGAGCCGGTTGAGACCCGCGAAGCTGAAGGCGCCCGCATTGCGCTGTTCAACCCCGATCCAGGTGTAGTAGTAGAAGCCGATCAGGTGCAGGGCGACCCGGTTGGCTCCGATCAGCGGCAGGACGGCGGCGATGTCGCGCGCCTGACCGGCCTGGGTGGTGTTGAAGTCAAAGTGCTGGTTGGTCTGGCCCTGAGCCGAGGGCCAGCTTACCTCGGTGGCCAGCAGGGGCTTCCGAGCGTCGTGCTCGCGGCCCATCGCGTGGCGCATGTACTGCATGTAGAGGATCACGTTGGCCGGCTGCTTGGTGAAACCGTTGAGAGCCACGACGTCGAAGCTGTTACGGGCCCCCGGAACCAGATAGATCCGCCCCAGCGCGCGCCAGGCGAAGTTGGTCAGGGCTCCGAGCACCACCCTGGCCCGCGGGTCGGCGCGTTTGATCGCCTGATGAGCGAGGCGGAGAAGCGGCACATAGGTGCGGGCAAACGGCTGCGGCCAGTAGTAGGCGATGTTGGGCTCGTTCCATATCTGCCACATCCGGATCGGCATGCGCGGGATCTGGGGGTGGGCCTGCCAAAAGCTGCCGTGGGGGCCATAGCGACCCACAAGGGCGGCGGCGTAGGCCGCGTAGGGCTGCGCGCGGTCGGGGATGTCGACGCCATCGGGGTTGCGACGGGCGTCCCACGACGGCGCGTAGATGATCGTGGGCAGGACACTGATCCGGCGCATGGCGGCGTCCCCGACGATCTCGTCGGTGAGGCCAAAGTTGGTCGGCTGGCCACCGACGTTGGTGAACTCGCTCGCCTGGGCGGCAGGGATCTCGTCGGCCGACTGATAGGGCTGGGCCGCCGCCCAGTTGAAGGCCACCCGGACGCTCTGCACTCCTGAGCCGACCATGGCCTGGAGCTGGGCCTGGTAGTCGATGGTCGTGTTCGGCGCGAACATGGGACCGTCGATGTCGACCCCGACGAAGCCCTGCGGGACAGCCGGCAGGGCTGAGGAGCTGGCCTTAGGCCGGCGGGCGCTGGCGGTCGTGCTCAGCGGGCCCGTGAGAATGATCGCGGTGAGCAGGAGCGACAGCAGCGAGAGCCTGCGCCCTCGCCCCCGGGGGCCGCGGTTACGACGGCACTCCGGGCTGCTCATCTGATGCGGAAACGAGGCCGGCGGTCACGAGTCACGCGCCGCAGACCGATGCCGCCGAGCACCAGAGCCAGCCCGCTGCCGACGATCAGCCGGATGTCAAGGCCGGTGTAGGGCAGAGCCTTGGCGGCCCCGGTCGTCGTGGTCGTGGACGGCGGAGTCGCCGTCGTGGCCGTCGGCGACGAACTGCTCGTCGAGGTGGTGGCGGTCGAGGCCGCGGGCGTCACTGAAGCGCTGGGGGGGGGCGCCGGCGTGGTCGCGCTCGACGAGCCCGACGACGAGGAGCCATGGTGGCAGTGGGCGAGCGGATCGACGTACTGCTGGTCACCGGCTGAGCCGCTACCTCCACAGGCCGCCAGCGACGCGGCGGGACTGACCAGCGCAAGCAGCCCGAGCACGATCAGGCACGCCAACAGATGTCTTGGACGAGACACGGGGCGAGTATTGCAAAGGCTTCCCGGACCCGCGCAGCCCCGCCCGCTCGGGCCCGGCTCGGCGCCCTCCCGTCGGCGCCGTGACGCTCGCCGGCAAATCCGGTTTTTGCAGGAATTATTGCCCGGCAAGGGCTGGGGTGCCCCGGGCCTCCAGGCCCACTAGTCCACGCCGGCCGGCACCCGGTCCGCGTATCGGCCGGCGCCGGAGCTGTCGGCGTCGGACCGGACAGCCACGCCGGCGGTCGGCACCGCTCCGGTGG
>JBAVWI010000296.1:0-7435 GCA_049697735.1 Solirubrobacteraceae bacterium | reverse complement strand
GTCTCAGCCGCGGGCGCCTCAGGCTCGGCCATCGGGACTTCGGCCTCGACCGGTGCTTCGGTTTCCGCTGGGGCCTCGGCAATCTCCGTTTCGGGTCCGTAGAGCAGCTCGCGCTCGACGGCAACCTCGGGCCCGGCGGACCGGCGCTCGCGCACCCGCGCCCGCTTTCCGATCCGGCCCCGCAGGTAGTAGAGCTTGGCGCGACGCACGTCGCCCCGAGCGGCGACCTCGATGCGCTCGATCTTGGGCGAGTGCAGCGGGAAGGTGCGCTCGACGCCGACCCCGAAGGACTGCTTGCGGACCGTGAACGTCTCGCGCGCGCCGTGGCCCTGGCGCTTGATGACGACGCCCTCGAAGACCTGGGTACGGCGCCGCGTGCCCTCGATTACCTGGAAGTGAACGCGCAGACGATCACCGGCGTCGAACGACGGAATCCGGCGGAGCTGTGAACGCTCCAAGCTTTCGATGACGGTGGTCATAAGGTCAGTTACAGCGGCTCGCGGTCCGCACGTCGGGCGGCTCTGCGAGGACGAGAACCGGGCTGGCCAGCGCGCCGACGGCGCGTCCCACCCGTGCGGCCGCCTATGGTAGCGGACCGCCCGAGACGCGAGTTTGCGGGGGTTAGCCGTCCGAGGGGCCCGGGCCGCCCCGGGCCCGATCCCGGCTCTGCTCCAGACGCCAGCGCGCGATCTCAGCGTGGTGACCCGAGAGCAGGATTTCTGGAACCCGCCACCCGCGGTGTTCGGCGGGCCGGGTGTAGTGGGGATATTCGGGGCCGCCTTCGAGCGCCGCGCTGAAAGACTCCTCGAGAGCCGAGTGCTCATGGCCCAGCGCGCCCGGCAGCTTGCGCAGCACGGCGTCACACATGACCATGGCCGCAAGCTCGCCGCCGGCCAGCACGTAGCGCCCGATCGAAACCCGGTCGCTGGCGTAGTGCTCGAGCACGCGTTCGTCAAAACCCTCGTAGCGGCCGCAGAGCAGAGCCAGCTGCGGTTCAGCGGCGAGTTCGTCGACAAGGGCGTCGTCGAGCAGGCGGCCGCTGGGATCAAGCGCGAGCACGCGGATCCGCGACCGCAGCACGACCGGATCCTCGTCGTAACGAGCCCGCAGCGCGGCTTCGACAACGTCAACGCGCAAAACCATCCCGGCACCACCGCCAAACGGAGTGTCATCGACCTGCCCGCCGCTGAGCGGCGTGTGCTCGCGGTAGTCGACGAACTCGAGCTCGTGGCCGCGGGCCAGGGCGTTGGTGACGTGTCGCTGACCGGCAAACCATTCAAAGGCGCCGGGAAACAGCGTGAAGACATCGATTCGCATCAGCGCTCGCCCAGAAAGCGCAAATCGACGTCGATCCGGCGCCCGGCCGGATCCACCGAGCGCACGGCATCCTTGACCAACGGGACGAGCAGATCGGGGGCGCCGTCGGCGCGCTTGACCTCAAGCACCTCGCATGAGGGCAGCGCGATCAGGCGCGCGACCACCCCCACCTCGAGGTTGCCGTCACCGACCGTGCACCCCTCGAGCTCGTGCGCGTACCACTCGTCCTCCTCCAGCGGTGGGGCGTGCTCGATACCCACGAGCATCACCTCGCCCCGCAAGGCCTCGGCGGCGGCGCGGTCCTCACAGCCCTCCAGGCGGACGATCGGGCGCGCGTCGAGGCCGGCTCGGCGGGCGATCGTGCGCGCGTCGCCGGCCACGGTGAGCTCGGCGCCGACGATCAGCAGGTCGGCCTTCGCCTCCCCGACGTAGAAGCTGCCGTCGAGTCCGTGGGGCCTGCCCACCGTCCCGGCCCGTAGCCAGCTACCAGCGTCGGCCACCGTCGGCTTAACTGTCGACGATGTCCACGAACACGCGGCGCCCGTCCCTGGCCGAGGCCGCCTTGATCACGGTGCGCAGCGCACTGGCCGTGCGCCCGCCCCGGCCGATCACGCTGCCGTAGTCGTCCTGGGCCACGGAGAGTTCGAGCACCAGGGTGCCGTCCTCCTCCTGCACCTCGGACACCTCGACGGCGCCGGGATCGTTGACGAGTCCCCGGGCCAGGTACTCGAGCAGCTCCTTCACGAAAGGACCCTACGAGATGCCCTGCGTGCGCAAGAGCTTGCGCACGGTCCCGCTGGGCTGGGCCCCGCGGGCGAGCCAGTCGCGGATGCGCTCCTCGTTGAGCACGATCGTCGAGGGGTCGGTCTGGGCGTTGTAGTGCCCGACGGTTTCGATCACCCGCCCGTCGCGCTTGGAGCGCTGATCGGCGACCACCACCCGCCAGATGGGGTTCTTGCGTCCGCCGATTCGCGTCAGTCGAAGTCTTACTGCCATAGCGACCGGTGAGGTTAGCGTGCCAGGCGCGTAAGCGCAGATCGGATCGCGCTAGCGGCCGCCCTGGCGCATCAAAGCCCCGAGGTCGGGCATCCGGCCCGTGGCGACCTGGCGCATGATCTTGCGCGTGGACTCGAATTGCTTGATCAGCTGCTTGACCGCCTGCACGTTGGTCCCCGATCCGTGGGCGATCCGCAACCGCCGCGACCCCTTGATCAGCTCCGGTCGGCGGCGCTCCTCGGGAGTCATGGAGAGGATGATGGCCTGGAGGCGATCGAACTCGCGCTCTTCGATCTTGACCCCGCGCAGCTCCTTGCCGAGGCCGGGGATCATGCCCAGCAGCGATTGGAGCGGGCCCAGCTTGCGGATCTGCCGCATTTGGTCAAGGAAGTCGTCGAGCCCAAATTCCGATCGGCGCAGCTTGCGCTCGAGCTCGGCCGCCTGTTGCTCGTCGTAGGAGGACTCCGCCTTCTCGATCAGCGTCATCACGTCGCCCATGCCGAGGATCCGCTGCGACATCCGGTCGGGATGGAAGCGCTCGAACTGATCGAGCTTCTCGCCCGTGGAGGCGAACATGATCGGCTTGCCGGTGACAGCCTTGACCGACAGGGCGGCGCCGCCGCGGGCGTCGCCGTCGAGCTTTGACATCACGACCCCGTCGAAGTCGACGACCTCGGCGAACTGCTCGGCCACGTTGACTGCATCCTGACCGGTCATCGCGTCGACCACGAGCAGGATGTCGTGGGGGCTGACCGCGCGCTTGATCTCGGCCAACTCGGCCATCAGCTCCGTGTCGACGTGCAGCCGGCCGCTGGTGTCGACGATCAAGACGTCCTTGCCCTCGGACTTGGCGCGCTCGTGGGCCCACTTGGCGATCTCCACCGGGCTGCGATCTGTGCCCTGCTCGTAGACCGCCGCTCCGGCCTGGGTGCCGACCTTGATCAGCTGCTCCACGGCGGCGGGCCGGTAGACGTCACAGGCCGCGACGGCGACCGAGGAGCCGTGCTGCTCGCGCAGATAACGGGCCAGCTTGCCGGTCGCGGTGGTCTTACCTGAGCCCTGCAGGCCGGCCATCAGGACGACGGTGGGCGGCCGGGGCGAGAAGGCGAGCTCGCGGCCGGCCCCGCCCATCAGCTCGGTCAGCTCGTCCGAGACGATCTTGACCACTTGCTGACCGGGATTGAGCTGGCCGATGATGTCGGCCCCCATGGCCCGTTCCTTGACCGCGTTGGTGAAGCTCTTGACGACCTTGAAGTTGACGTCGGCTTCGAGCAACGCGAGGCGGATCTCGCGCATCGCTGCGGAGATGTCGTCTTCGGTCAGGGTGCCGCGACCCCGGACATCGGCCAGGGTTGCCTGGAGCTTTTCGGCGAGGGAATCGAACATCGGCGCTGCCTCTGAGGCTACTCGTGCCTTGGGCCCGAGTTGGTGGTGGGCGCGGGCACGACCTCAGAGCCGCTGGGCTCGGTCGCACCGCGCCCGGAGCTGAACGCCTTGCTGATGCCGCCAAACGCCTCGGCGAACTCGGATGGGATCACGAACACCTTGTTGGCGTCCCCCTTGGCCAGCTCGGGCAGCATCTGCAGGTACTGATAGCTGAGCAGCTTGGGGTCGGGATCGCCGGTGTGGATGGCCTCGAATACGGTGGCGATCGCCTGGGCCTCACCCTCGGAGCGCAGGATCGCCGCCTGCTTGGCGCCCTCGGCGGTCAGCACCGCAGCCTGCTTCTGGCCCTCGGCGGTGAGGATCTGAGACTGCTTGACCCCTTCGGCGGTGAGGATCGCGGCGCGGCGGTCACGCTCGGCGCGCATCTGCTTCTCCATCGCTTCCTGGATCGGTCCCGGCGGGTCGATCGACTTGATCTCGACCCGGTTGACGCGAATGCCCCAGCGGTTGGTGGCCTCGTCGAGAACTACCCGCAGCTGGGTGTTGATGTGATCGCGGCCGGTCAGCGCCTGCTCCAGGGTCAGCGAGCCGATCACGTTGCGCAGCGTTGTCACCGTGATCTGCTCGATCGCCTGCAGCGGGTTGGCGATCTCATAGGTCGAGGACTTGGCGTCGTTGATCGTGAAGTAGAGGACGGTGTCGATGCCCACCACCAGGTTGTCCTCGGTGATCACCGGTTGGGGCGGGAAGGAGACGACCTGCTCGCGGAGATCGATAAGCGGCTTGATCCGGTCCACGAACGGCATCAGTACGGCCAGGCCCGGGTTCAGCGTGCGGTGATAGCGCCCGAACCGCTCGACGATCCCGGCCCGGGCCTGGGGCACGACCCGCACCGTCTTGGCGAACAACGCGACCAGGAAGACGATCAAAACGATGGCGACGATTGCTCCAGCCATGCCCCGCTCCTATTCACTCACGAGCGCGGTCGCGCCCTTGATTTGGACTACATCCACGACGGTGCCGGGTTCGATCACGTGATCGTCGTAGAGCGAGCGCGCCGTCCAGACGTCACCGTCGATCTTCACACAGCCCACCCCCTCGTCGTTGGCGATCCGCTCGAGCACCACGGCCCGCCGGCCGACCAGCGCCGCCGCGCCCGTGCGGATCTGCGGCGGAACCTTGAGGTGCGAGCGGACGATCGGGCGCACGACGGCCAGGGTCAGGATCGACACGATTACAAACGCCACCAGCGCGGCGGCCGAGCCCGCCGCGGCGGCGGCGACGGCGGCCACGGCGGACGCGATCGCGAAGGGGGCGAGAAAGAAGCCGCCGGCCGTGACCATCTCACCGACACCGAATACTCCGGCGATCACCACCCACAAGATCGGGCTCGACATCTCAGGGCCGAGATTAGCGCTGTGGGCGCCCCGGCCGGGCCGTTTCAGGACACCAGAGCGCGCGCGAACTCGGCCGCCTCGAAGGGGCGCAGATCCTCGAGCTGCTCCCCCACGCCGATCAGCTTGACCGGGATCCCGAGCTCGTGGGCAATGGCCAGAGCGATTCCGCCCTTCGCCGTCCCGTCGAGCTTGGTCAAGACCAGGCCGGTCACCGGCACGGCCTCAGAGAACAACCGCGCCTGACGCAGCCCGTTCTGGCCGGTCGTCGCGTCCACCGTGAGCAGGGTCTCGTGGGGGGCCTCGGGGATCTGCTTGGCGATCACCCGGCCCACCTTGGCGAGCTCGGCCATCAGCTCGTCCTGGGTGTGAAGGCGTCCGGCGGTGTCGACGATCAGCACGTCGGCGCCTTCACGCAAGGCCACGCTGACCCCGTCAAAGGCGACCGAGCCCGGATCGGCGTCAGCCGGCCCCTTGACGAACTGCACGCCGGCCCGCTGCGCCCACAACTCGAGCTGTTCGACCGCGGCGGCGCGAAACGTGTCACCGGCGGCCAGCACAACCTTCTGCCCCAGCTCCTGGCTGAGATGCCAGGCCAGCTTCCCGATCGTCGTCGTCTTGCCGGTGCCGTTGACGCCGGCGACCAGGATGACGGTCGGATGGGCGCGCAGATCGATCTTGTCATCACCCGTCTGGGCGATCTCGGTGAGCAGCTCGACCAACCGCGCGGACAGCGCCTCTCCCCCGCTGAGCTTGTTCTCGCTTGCCTCCTGCTCGAGCTGGGCGACAACCCGGGCCGTGGTCTGGGCGCCCACGTCGGCGTAGATCAGCGCCTCCTCGAGCCGCTCCCAGGTCTCATCGCTGAGGTCCTCGAACAGCGTGGCCTGAATCTCGGACTGGAGCGCCTGGCGGGTCTTGCGCAAGCTGTCGCGCAGCCGGCGAAAGCGGCCGACCGAACGCTCCTGGCTCGGCGCGTCGCTGTCCGGCCCCTCGGGCACAGGGCCGTCGAGGACGAACAGATCACGCCAATCGCGAGCCATGAGGGCGGCGACGTTATCAGCGCCGCGGCGCCGCGCTCAGGCGGCCTGCACGTCGGCGAGCCGCCGCGAGATGACCTTCGAGATCCCGTCTGAGCCCATCGACACGCCGTACAGGCAGTCGGCGGCATCCATCGTCCGCTTCTGGTGGGTGACGACGATGAACTGGGCCCGGGAGGAGTACTGGCGCAGCAGGCCGAGGAAGCGGTCGATGTTGAGGTCATCGAGGGCGGCCTCGACCTCGTCGAGGATGTAGAACGGGCACGGGCGGGCCAGGAAGACGGCGAACAGGAAGGCCAGGGCGGTCATCGACTTCTCACCTCCCGAGAGCAGCGAGAGGCGGCGGGCCTCCTTGCCGGCGGGCGTGATCTCGATCTCGACGCCGAGCAGATCCTCCTCCGAGCCCTCCGGGCTGGCCTCGGGCTCCTCGGCGGTGGCGCCGTCCTCGTCCTCGGCCTCGGGCATGGCGGTCTCCCCCCCGATCACGCGGGCCGGTCCGGGGCGCTCGCTGACCAGTCGCAGACGCCCGCTGCCCCCGGGAAAGAGCTGGGCGGCGAGCTCTTCGAAGCCGCTCGCGGCGGCGGCGAAGGTCTCCTCGAAGGTGGTGCGGATCTGGCGGTCGGTGTCGGCGATCAGCTTCTCGAGCTCGCGCAGCGCCGCTTCGAGGTCCGCGCGCTGGGTCTCGAGCTCCTCCACGTGCGCGAGGGCCTCGGCATACTCGTCCTGCGCCAGCGGGTTGATGGGACCGAGCTGCTCGCGACGACGCCCCAATCGCTCCAAGCGAGCCTGGAAGTCAGATCGGGTCTGGGGATCCAGCGGCTCGGTGGCAGGCTCGGCTGCCAGCTCGAGAACAACGGCGATCGCCCTCAGCTCGGTGGCGGCGTCGGCGGCCTGGTCACGGGAGCGTTGCAGTGCCACCTCGGCCCGCATCAGCGCCTCGTTCTCGCTGTGGAGCCGGGTATGCAGCCCCGCTTCCTGCTGAGCGCAGGCCCGCAGCTGACCGGCCACGTGCTCACCGGCCTCGCGGTCGGCGGCCAGCGCGTTATCAAATCCGGCCACTTGCTCGCTGATCGCGGCCGCGGCATCCTCGAGGGCCAAGGTCACGGCTTGGACGAGGGGAACCAGCGCGCGATCCGCGGCCACGGCCCGGTCGAGGCGCTCGATCCGCGAGGCGCGCTCGGCCCGCTCGCGTTCGCCGCGCTGCAGCAGAGAACGTTCGGCGGCCAGCTCGGCGGCCAGCTGCCGGCGCCGGCTCGCGTCCTGGCCCTCGTCCGGGGCCGCGCGACGGCGCTCGATCTGGGCGGC
>JBAVWI010000295.1:0-15265 GCA_049697735.1 Solirubrobacteraceae bacterium | reverse complement strand
GACATCAGCCGCAAGCGCAAGCTGCTCGAGCAGCAGAAGAAGGGCAAGCAGCGGATGAAGCAGGTCGGCCGGATCGAGGTACCCCAGGAGGCGTTCCTGGCCGTTTTGGAGCTCGGTGAGAAGAGCTGAGCCGGCGCTAGAGGGGCGCTAGGCCCAGTAGCGGCCAGGGCCGCGGCGTCCGTAGGGCCGGGCGCCGCGCCGGGCGGCGTAGGCCCACGGTGACCCCGCGCCGCGGTGACGGCCGCCGACCAGCATCAGGACCACCATCAGCACGGCCCACAGGACGGTCGCCGCGACGAACACGGCCAACGTGACGGCCAGCACCGGAATCACCAACAGGAGAAGGGCGGGGTTGTTCCGCACGGTTGACAGCGCCCACTGGCCGGCCGTGCGCTGGCGCTGAACCTGGCCACCGCGGGACCGTGGTCGGGGCAGATCGGCGACAGTTGCCTCCAGCTCGCTGTAGGTCCGTGCCTTGAGCGCTTGGCTGACGCGCTGCTCGAGCTCGTCGGAGGCGATCCGTCCTTCGGTGGACGCCTTGTGCAGGCGGTCGACGATCTGATCACGATCAGCATCCGAAGCTCTCAAAGCGCCTTGCCTGCTCATGGCAGCGAGGCTAGCGCGCGGGCCGGGTGACCGCAATTGATTTCTACAGCGGACGCCGCACGCCTACCTCGTCGAGGTGGGCGAGCAGGTCGGCTGGATCCTCGTAGACCCGGAAGGCGCCCGCGTAGATCAGCTCCTCGCGGCCGTAACCGCCAGACAGCAACCCGATCCCCAGGGCTCGGGCCCGCTGGGCGGCGAGGAGATCCCAGACGCTGTCACCGACCACGATGCTGTCCCGGATGTCGGCCCCGATCCGCTCGGCGGCGGTGAGGAACAGGTCGGGATCGGGCTTGGCATAGCGGACCTGGTCACGGGTGACCAGCGTCGTGTCGGGCGCGATTCCCAGCAGTTCCAGCGCGCGCCGGGCGCTTCGCTCCAGGCCGCTGGTGGCGATCGCCCAGGGCACGCCGTCTTCGGTCAGCCGCTCCAGCAGCGCGGTCGCGCCCGGCAACGGCACGACGCTCTCGTAGTGGCGGGAGTAGGCCTCGGCGTGCAGCTCGGGCAGCCGGGCCAGCGTTGCCGCGTCGAGCTCGGTCTCCAGCTCGCGCGCGAGCGCGGTTACGAACAGCCCGCCGCTCATCCCGATCCGGCGGTGGATCTTCCACACCGACAGGTTGATGTCGACGCTCTGGAGCGCCTCGCGCCAGGCCAGCACCTGCTGGTAGACGCTGTCGATCAGGGTCCCGTCGAGGTCGAACAGGAAGACCGGGCGGCCAGGCTCGCTCATTGAGGCTCCATTCCGTCCTCGGCCAGCACCCGGGGCACGATAGCCAGAAAGGCCAGGACAATGAATCCGAACAGGCTGACAACCCCGAGGCCATGTGCCCACGGGGCGCTGGCCACGTTGAGCAGCCCCACGCCGAGGACCAGCAGCGCCACGGCCGGACGCGGCCCCACCGCTCGCGGCCGCCCCCGCTGCGGCGCCGGGTCGACCCGCGCCGGCTCGCCGGTGTGGAGATCGAAACGGCCGGTCAGGGCGAGTGTGAATAGCAGCCCGAGCGAGGGGAAGAGCAGGATGGCGCCGGCGATCACGCTCACCGTCACACAGACGAGCGCGTCGTGGGAGGCGGCGGCTTGGTCGACTGTGAGACCGGGCAGAAGGGTCGGATATCGGGCCAGCGCCCAGCCCGCGACGATCGCCGCCACCGCGACCGCGGCGCTATAGCGGGCCGGTTGGTTGGCTCCGCGCCAGACCAGGGCGAGCGTGGCCACGCCGGCCAGCACCGAGACCAGCACCGCTGCCAGCGCGCCCCCCCGCAGGAGCTCGTGATAGAGCGCCGGGGTGTCGCTGTGCAGGACGGCCAAGCCGCCGAGTGCGATCCCGCCCGACACCAGGCCCATGGCCAGGGCCCGGATCCGGTAGGCGGAGCGCAGCTCGTCGTCTTTGGCGCGGGCGGCATCGGCCGCCAGATAGACGGCGGCCAGATAGGCCGAGTTGGTCACCGCCAGGACACCGATCAGCAGCGAGGTCGGGCCGGTCCAGCTGGAGATCAGTCCCCCGGCGGCATTCCCGACCGGAACCCGCTTGGCGGCGATCGCGCCCGCGGCTGCGCCCAGCGCGAACGGAGTTATCAGCGAGGCGACCGCGAATGCGGTGTCGATCGTCCTCACCTCGCGGGCTCCGGCACCACCCGCCCGCAACGCGTACGCGGCACCACGCATGATGATCCCCAGCGCGGCGATGAAGAGCGCCACGCCGAGTGTGGAGGCGACCGAGCCGAAGAACACCGGGTAGGCCGTCCAGGTCACGGTGAGGACGAAGATCAGCCACACGTGGTTGGCCTCCCACACCGGCCCCATCGAGTCATGGGCGTGCTCGCGGACCCGGTCGCCCCGCTCTCCGCGCCCGGCCAGCAGCAGCCATGCGCCGGCGCCGAAGTCGGCCCCGGCCAGGACTACGTAGAGGACCAGGCCGGCGAGCACGAACACGAGGGGGAGCGTGCGGAGGACCATCGCTCACCCGGCCGCCGTCAGCGTGGAGACAGGACCTTCCTTCAGCGGCGCCCGCGCCAGCCGGCGCAGGATCCAGGCCACCGCGCCGCCCAGTGCGATGTAGGTGACCAGGAGGGCTGCGTAACCGACCGGTATTCCGCCCGCGCCGGTGACGGCGTCGGCGGTTGGCATCACCCGGTAGACGACCCAGGGCTGGCGACCGACCTCGGTTGTCACCCAGCCGGCGATCAGGGCCACGGTGGCCAGCGGTCCGGCCAGGGCGACCGCGCGGTAGAACCAGACCGAGCCCGGCAGTCGTCGGCGCCGGATTCGCACCACCAGATAGATCAGCCCCAGCACAGCCAGCAAGGTTCCGATCCCGACCATGGTCTGAAAGGCGATCCGGACCACGTTGACCGGCGGCCGCTGGGCGGCCGGCACCGTGTTGAGGCCAACGACCTTCGCATTCCAGCTGTGGAAGGCCAGCAGCGAGAGCATGTGAGGAATGGCGATCCCGTACTTGACCTGGCCATCGGTGTACCAGCCGAGCAAGTGCTCGGAAGCTCCCGGCGTTGTCTTGTAGAGCCCCTCGATCGCGGCCAGCTTGACCGGTTGATCGACGGCGATGTCGCGGGCCAGCCAGTCCCCGACCAGGACCTGCACCGGGGCGGCCAGGCAGGCGATCGTCAGGGGGATGGCCAGGGCTGTGCGCTCGTAACGTCCCCACGAGTTCCGCCGCAGCCGCCCCAAGGCGTAGGCGCCGGCGACCAGGAAGCCACAGACCATGTAGCCGGCGATGTACATGTGGATCAGCTCTGACCATAGGTAGGGGTTGCCGAACAGCGCCTTCAGGGGGTTGAGGTCCACGACGTGCCCGGCGTGGAGGTGAAAGCCCGTCGGGTGGTTCATCCACGCGTTGACCGAGATCACCATCAGCGAGCCGCTGAAACCGGAGATGACCACCGGGATGCCGCTGAGGAAGTGCGCCCGCGGCGAAAGCCGGTCCCAGCCGTAGACATAGATGCCCAGGAAGATCGCCTCGGTGAAGAACGAGAAGCCCTCGATCGCGAACCCGAGCCCGAACACGCCGCCGAAGGTGGCGGTGAAGTTCGGCCACAGCAGCCCCATCTCGAAGCTGAGGATCGTCCCCGTGACAACACCGACCGCGAACAGCGCCACGGCGATCCGCGTCCAGCGCCGCGCCAGCGTCTTGTAGAGCGGGTCGCCGGTCCGCCGGTGCAGCCACTCGACGAACAGGATCATGGCCGGGAAGGCGATCCCGAAGGCGACCAGCGGGATGTGGACAGCGAACGACAGCGCCTGCATCTGGCGCGCCTCCAGCAGATATTGCTGATGGACCGGAGCGAGGGCCGCGGCGAGAACGGGCATGCCTGGTGGCGACGCTACCCGCGGCTGATGGATCT
This sequence comes from Solirubrobacteraceae bacterium, assembly GCA_049697735.1. Classification (GTDB taxonomy): domain Bacteria; phylum Actinomycetota; class Thermoleophilia; order Solirubrobacterales; family Solirubrobacteraceae; genus Palsa-465. The sequence goes on along the minus strand of JBAVWI010000295.1, from coordinate 11,303 downwards.
CACCCCTCTGGCGGGCTCTCGTCCCCGGCGTGGGAGAATCGGCTCGCCATGGACCTCGGACTCCGCGACCGCGCCTGCATCATCACCGGCGGCTCGCGGGGGATCGGGCTCGCGGTGGCAGAGCAGCTCAGCGCCGAGGGGGCACGGGTGCTCCTCCTCGGGCGCGGCTCGCAGGCCCTCGAGGCGGCTGCCGCCCGCTGCGGTGCCGGCGCCCAGTGGCTCGCTGCGGACGTCACCGAGCCCGAGGCGGGGGACCGCGTGGTCGCCGCCTGCCGGGAGCGCCTGGGGCGCCTGGATGTGCTCGTCAACAGCGCCGGCATGAGCTCCGTGCGCTCGCTCGAGGAGCTCACCGACGCCGACTGGCAGGCCCAGTGGGACATCCACGTGATGGCGCCGATGCGGTTGATGCGCGCCGCGATCCCGGTCATGGCCGAGGGCGGGTGGGGGAGGGTGGTCAACGTCAGCTCCTCGTCGGGCAAGCGGCCCGGCCAGCGCAACGTCGCCTACTCGGTCAGCAAGGCCGCCGAGCTCTCGCTCTCGCGCGCCTACGCGGACTTCTACGCCGCGCGCGGGGTGCTCGTCAACGCTGTCACCCCCGGCCCGGTGGCCGGGGAGCTGTGGCTCGAGCCGGGGGGCCTCGTCGACCAGACCGTTGCCGCTCGCGGCGGGACCCGCGAGGAGGTGCTCGAGGCCGCCGCCGCCGGCCTGCCCCTCAAGCGCCTGGCGGGCCCTGAGGAGATCGCCGCGGTGATTGTCTTTCTCTGCTCGCAGGCGGCGAGCAACGTGACCGGTGCGGCCTGGTCAGTCGACGGCGGGGCCGTCCCGGTCATCATCTGACCCGGTTGCGGGCGCGACTTGCGGTCCCGGCCACCCGCATAGCCTCTGACGCATTGCCTTAGACGCATCGCCTCAACGCATTGCGCGAGGCGCATAGACTCCGCGCCGATGCCGATCGACACCTCCGCCGTGGGCAAAGCCTATCCGCCCTCGACCTACGCGGTCGGGCGCGAAAAGGTCCGCGAATTCGCGTACGCGGTCGGTGAGACCAACCCGCTGCATCTCGACCCCGAGGCCGCCCGGGCGGCCGGCTTCGCCGACGTGGTGGCGCCGCCCATGTTCGCGGTCGTCTACGCCGGCGGGGCGATGGGACCGGCGATCCTCGACCCCGAGGTGGGCATCAACTTCGCTCGCATGGTCCACGGCGGCCAGGAGTTCCGCTGGGGGCCACTGGTCGTGGCCGGTGACGAGATCACCACCACCGCATCGGTCAGGGACATCGCGCAACGAGGCGGGATGGGCTTCTATGTGTTCGAGACGGTGTCGGTCAAGCAGGACGGCGAGATCGTCTGCACCGGGACCTGGACCAACATCGTCCGGGGGGACGGATGAACCAGGGCGACGAGTTCGAGCTCAAGGTCACCCCTGACCGCTACCTCACCGTCCGCTACGCGGGCGCCTCTGGCGACTTCAACCCGATCCACATCGACGAGGAGTTCGCGCGGCAGGTCGGTCTTCCGGGCCGCATCCTGCACGGTCTGTGGATGATGGCCCAGGTGGCCCGTGCCCACACCGAGGCGCTCGGGGGCCCCGAGAAGCTCGAGCGGCTCAGCGTCCAGTTCCGCGGCATGGGCGTACTCGAGCAGGAGATCACCGTCACCGGCACAATCACCGCCATAGAAGGCGGCCGGGCGACAGTCGCCTCCACGGCCGAGCAGGATGGCAAGAAGATCATCAAGAACGGCAAGGCCGAGCTCCGGCTCGACTGACAGCGGCGCCCAGATCTGCCGACAGATCGCCTCCGCCCCGTGCCCCGTGGCGCCGCCCAGGGCCGACCTACAATCAAAACCATGCTGACTGAGCGCCAGGAACTGGTTCTCCGCCGTCTCGTCGAGGAGTACATGGACGAAGGCACGCCCGTGGGCAGCAAGGCACTGAGCACGGCCTTCGCGTGGGGCCCATCAACGATTCGCCACGAGCTGGCCAACCTCGAGGAGCTGGGGCTGCTCGCCCATCCGCACACCTCGGCCGGGCGCGTCCCCACCGAGGCCGGCTACCGGTACTTCGTCGATCGCCTGCTTCCGGCGGAGGCTTCCGGTCCGCCGCTGTCGCTCTCGCTGGTGCGCAATGAGCTCGACGAAGCCATGCGCGTCACCACGGAGACCCTGTCTCAGGTCACCGACCTGATGGCGATCGTCACCGCTCCGCCGATCGAAACCTCGACCATCCGCCACGTCGAGGTGCTCGCGCTCCAGCCCCAGGTCCTCATGGTCGTCGTCATCACCTCCACCGGCGGGGTCTCCAAGCGCCTCTTCACCTTCCCCAAGCCGGTCGACACCGGCCTCGCCGATTGGGCGGCCAGCTATCTCAACGAGCGTATGGTCGGCCTCGGTCTCGGGGCTCGGATGCTCAATCAGCGCCTGCACGACCCGACCCTGCCAAGCACCGAAGGCGCCTTCCTGGAAGCGCTGGCCCCCGTCTTCACCGAGCTCGAGGACTCGGCTGAGGCCACCCTGTATGTGGACGGCACGGCCAAGCTCCTGGCCCTGGGACGAATCGGTGACGTCTCCGAGCTCAACCTGCTCATGGAGATGCTCGAACGGCGCGTGGCCCTGCTCGAGGTCCTGCGCTCGGCGCTGATCGTCCCCCACGACGTGGCGGTTCGGATCGGGACCGAGAACGAGGCCCCGGCCCTGCGCTCGCTGGCCCTGGTTGCCACCAGCTATGGGCTGCCACAGCGCAGCCTGGGGGCCGTCTCGGTGATCGGGCCGCTGCGCATGGACTATGGCCAGGCGATCCGGGCCGTGCGCGAGGCGGCCGCCCAGCTCTCGGCCTTCGTCGCCGACGTCTACGACACCCGATGAGCCGCGACCGATGAGTGCCACCCGCGATTACTACGAAGTCCTCGGCGTCAGCCGCGACGCCGGCGAGGCCGAGATCAAGAAGGCGTTTCGCAAGCTGGCCCGCGAGCTGCACCCAGACGTCAACAGCCACGACCCCCAGGCCGAGGAGAAGTTCAAGGAGGCCGCCGAGGCCTACGAGGTCCTGTCGGACTCCCAGCGGCGCGCGACCTATGACCGCTTCGGCCACGAGGGGCTGCGCAGCGGTGGCTACTCGCCCAACTTCGAGGGCTTCGGCTCGGTGGCGGACATCTTCGAGACCTTCTTCGGTGGGGGCGGCGCCTTCGGGGGGGCATTTGGCGGCGGCCGGCCGGGCGGCCCAGCCGCGGGCGGCGACGTCGCCGTGGGGATGGATCTCAGCCTCGTCGATGCCGCCCACGGCGCCAAGGTCGAGGTCTCGTACGACTCGGTGCAGCGCTGCGAACACTGCCACGGCAACGGTGCCGAGCCGGGCACGCCGATCGAGACCTGTCCCAAGTGTCAGGGCACGGGCCAGCTGCGCGCCGTCAGCCGCACTCCGTTCGGCCAGGTCGTGCGCGCCGCCGCGTGTGACAAGTGCGGAGGCGACGGCAAGGTGCCCACGCAGCCGTGCTCGGTCTGCGACGGGCGCGGTCGTCAGGTCGGACACGTGAAGCTGTCGGTCGATGTTCCGGCCGGGATCGAGGACGGCCAGCGGATCCGCATCGCCGGCCGTGGACACGCCGGCGACCATGGTGGCCCTCAGGGCGACCTCTACGTCCAGGTCCACGTGCGCGAGGACCCACGGTTCGTGCGCAACCAGGACGACCTCGTCACCGTGGTCGATGTCGCCGCGCCGCTGGCTGCGCTGGGGACGACAGTCACGGTGCCCACGATCGACGGCAGCACCGAGCTCGAGATCCCCCCCGGTACCCAGCCCCACGAGACCTTCGCCGTTCGCGGCCAGGGGATGCCGGCCCTGCGGAGCGGGCGCCGGGGCAACCTTCAGGTGGTCGTCAACGTCGTCATCCCCAAGCGGCTCAAGCGTGAGCAGCGCGAGCTGCTGCAGAAGCTCTCCGACAGCCTGACCGACGAGAACCTGCGCACTGAAGAGGGCGTGTTCGGCAAGCTCCGCCGCGCCTTCGGCGGTTAGGGACCCAACCGCCCTTGCTGCGCCTGGCCGTGCGCGTGCGAGGTGCCGACGCCGAAGTCGTGCTGGCCGAGCTGCTCGAGCTGGCACCGAGCGGGGTGGAGGAGACGGCGCTCCCGGATGACGTGATCGAGTACGCCGTCTACGGCGCCCCCGGCGAGCTTCCCGAATTGCCCGACCTCGAGGCGGCGGCGGGCGGGGCGCTGGTCGAGATCTCCACCTCATACCTGGCTGACGACTGGGCCGAGCGCTGGCGCAGCTTTCACCGCCCGCTGATCATCGAGGACCGGTTGACAGTGCGCCCGCCCTGGGAGACGCCGGCGCCAACGCCGCTGGACGTGGTGATCGACCCCGGCCAGGCCTTCGGGACCGGCGCCCACGCCACCACCCGCCTATGCCTCGAGCTGTTGCTGGAATCCAGCGCCCGCGGGAGCTTCGTCGACATCGGCTGCGGCTCGGGCGTGCTGGCCATCGTCGCCGCCCAGCTCGGCTTCGCGCCCGTGCTCGCGCTCGACTATGACCCGGCGGCGCTCGCCGCGACCCGGGAGAACGCGACGCGCAACGACGTCGAGCTCGATGTGCGGGCGTTTGACCTCCGCACCGATCAGGTGCCCGAAGGCGATTTATGGGCGGCAAACGTGCTCGCCGGGCCACTGCGCACTTGGGCCGCGTCCCAGCGTGGGTTTGCGCCCGAGCTGATCCTCAGCGGCCTGTTGACCGCCGAGGCCGACGCGGTGGCCGAGGCGTTTGCCGTCCGGGATCTGCGCGAGAGCGCCCGTCGCGAGCACGGCGGCTGGGCGGCGCTGGCCATGACGGCCTGATCGGCGGACCGACGGCGGCGACCGGATGGCTAACCGCCCGGCCGCGAATCTTGGACATGCGGCCCAGGCCCAGCCCGGCTCCGTGGCCCATCCTGTGTGGCGTCGCTGGTGATTCTCGATCCAGGAACAAAAGGAGGTGACAGTTGCCAAACCCACTCGCGATCGGCATGACTATCGGTGGCCTGCTCCTCGAGCTCGTCGCGCCGCGGCCCAAGCCTCGGGCTGGTTTTTCGCCAGAGCCCTCTCTCCTCTCTCGGCGTCCCGCCCCGAGGACACCGCGGCCCAACGAACTTCCTGGGGAGCACGACAGTCGGCTGGTCGCGAGCGGCTATCGCAGCTGAACCGCAAGCGGGGTCACGCGCCAAACTCCTCCGGCGCGTGGCCTCGTTCGCGGTCTAAGGCCCGTGAACGAGCCTTCCCGGCCGGCGTGCGAGTTCCCGGGGGCCGGGGGGTATCCTAGATCTGTAGTGACGGTTGCCGAACAGGTCAGAGTCGACATGACCACCGCCTTGAAGGCGGGGGAGAAAGATCGCGTGGGGGCGCTGCGCCTGGTCCTCTCTGAGCTGCAGAGGGCGGCCAAAGACGGCGGCGACGACGAGCTCGCCGTGCTGCGCCGCGAACGCAAGCGCCGCCTCGAGGCCGCTTCCCAGTTCCGGGACGCCGGCCGACCTGAGCTTGCCGTCGGCGAGGAGTCCGAGGCCGAGCTGATCGCCACCTACCTGCCCGCCGAGCTCGATGACTCCGAGCTCGACGCCCTCGTCGCCCAGGCGATCGCCGACACCGGCGCGAGCAGCCCGCGCGACATGGGTCAGGTCATGAAGGCGGTGATGGCCGCCTCGGGCGGCCGCGCTGACGGTAAGCGCACCTCCGCTCGCGTGCGCGAGGCGCTGCGGTAGTGCGTAAGGCGGTTGAGCTCGACAACGCCGTGGCCGCCGAGCTGGCCGGCAGCGAGGACGTTGTCCTGCGCACGCTCGAGTCCCATCTCGATTGCGACGTCTACCTGCGGGGCAACATGCTGACCCTGGAGGGCGAGGCGGAGTCGGTCGACGCCGCTGCCGTCGTCGTCCGCGAGCTCTCAGAACTGATCGAGCAGGGCCATGAGATCGCTCCGGGCACGATCGAGGCGGTCAGCCGCGCCCTCGATCAGCACGAGTCGCCGTCGCGGATTCTCGAGGACGTGGTCTGGCGTCACCGCGCCACCAAGGTGGCCCCCAAGACGGTCAACCAGAAGCGCTATGTGGACTCGATCCGTGAGAACACGATCACCTTCGGGATCGGACCCGCGGGCACGGGCAAGACGTTCCTCGCCGTCGCCCTGGCTGCCGCCGCGCTCAGCCGCCGGGAGGTCAACCGGATCATCCTCACCCGTCCCGCGGTCGAGGCCGGCGAGCGCCTCGGCTTCCTCCCCGGTGACCTGATGGCCAAGATCGATCCCTATCTGCGCCCGCTCTTCGATGCCCTGCACGACATGCTCGATCCCGAGCGCGTCTCCCAGCACCTCGAGCGGGGCGTGATCGAGGTGGCGCCCCTGGCCTTCATGCGTGGCCGGACGCTCAATGACAGCTTCATCATCCTCGACGAGGCCCAGAACACCAGCCCCGAGCAGATGAAGATGTTCCTCACCCGGCTGGGTTTCAACTCCAAGGTGGTGGTCACTGGCGACATCACCCAGATCGACCTGCCGCGCGAGCAGGACTCGGGTCTGGTCGTCGTATCCGAGATCCTCGAGTCGGTGGAGGGCATCGACTTCGTTCGCTTCGGCGAGGAGGACGTTGTCCGCCACAAGCTCGTGCGCCGGATCGTCGCCGCCTATAACGAGCACGCTCAACGGCTGGCACCCGAATTGCACGCGCGGAGCCGGATAAGCCGGACCCCGCCCACCCGGCCCGAACAGGCGAGGCCGGAAGCCGAGCGGGCCGCAAGCCCGCGCGCTTAGGCCCCCGGGCCATGCTGGACGTCGAGGTGATCGGGATCGACGCAGTCGTCTCGGAAGGGCCGACCGCCGTCGAGGTGGAGGAGCTCTGCGCGCTTGCCTTCGCGTCGGCGGGGATCGACGAGGGTCATGTGGCAATCGAGTTCGTCGACGAGGACAGGATCCGCGAGCTCAACCACGAGCACCGGCGGATCGACAGTCCCACCGATGTCCTCTCCTTCGGCGTCGACGAGGATGGGCTCAGCGCCGGGCCCCGCGAGCTCGGCGACATCGTCATCTGCCCACCCTGCACCGAGGACCTGCGCGAAGCCGTGGTCCACGGCGCACTGCACCTCACCGGAATGGACCACGAGCGCGACGACGGAGAGATGCTGGCCCTGCAAGCCGAGCTCATTCGGTGGGTGAACTGAAATGGCCCCGCGTGACGTGGCCATCCAGCGCATAGGCACCCGCTCGGGGTTCGTCGCCCTCGCCGGACGCCCCAACGTCGGCAAGTCAACGCTGGCCAACGCAGTCGTCGGCGCCAAGGTGGCGATCGTCTCCGACAAGCCCCAGACGACCCGCCGGGCCATTCGCGGAGTTGCCACCGGAGCCGACTGGCAGCTCATACTTGTCGATCTGCCCGGCGTCCAGCGGCCCCGGGACGCGCTGACCGAACGCATGCAGTCCCGGGTGCAGCGCGAGCTGGCTGAGGCCGACGGGTGCCTACTGGTCGTCAACGCCGAGCAGGGGATAGGCCCCGGGGACCGCTTCATCGCCGAGCTGCTGAGGTCTGGAGCGGGCGGGGACAGTTTGCCCGTGACCATCGCGGCCAACAAGATCGACCGGGCCGACCCGGCGCGGACCGCCGCCACCCTGCAGGCCGCGGCCGAGCTGGACGTGGCCGAGGAGATCTTCCCGGTCTCGGCCCGCACCGGCGCCGGGGTCACGACCCTGGTCGAGCATCTGATCGCGCGCCTGCCGCCTGGCCCGTTCTACTTCTCAGCCGGCGATCATTCCGATCAGGCCCCCACCGTGCTCCTGGCTGAGCTCGTCCGCGAGCAGATCCTGTCCCGCACCCGCGAGGAGATCCCGCACGCGGTCGAGGTCGAAGTCCTGGAGATCCGCCGTCGTCCCGACCTGATTCTGATCGAGGCTGTCGTCCTCTCCGAGACCGAGTCCCAAAAGGGAATCCTGATCGGCGCCCGCGGCCGGATGATCAAGTCAATCGGGGTCGCTGCGCGGCGCGCCATAGAGCGCGAGCTTGCCACCAAGGTCCACCTGGAGCTGTCCGTGCGCGTGCGGCGCCACTGGCGCGGCGACGAGCGTTTGCTCGATCGGCTTGGCATCGAATAGGCTTTCGCCAGGAAATCCTCTTTGGCTCGGGGACCAAAGGAGCGAAAGTGAAGCGACGAGAAGCCGTAGCCGCCCTGATCGCCGGGGCGATGGTGGTGCTGGCCGTGATGGTCGTATTCGCCATCCAGCTATCCGACAACCAGGCTCGTTCCACGGCGGGCATCAGATTTCAGGTCCACGAGCGAGCCAGACTGGCCGGAGCGCTGCTGGAAAGCCTGTTTCAGACCTCGGCCCACATGGCCGCGGAGCAGGGCAGCGTCAAGTACGGCACCCGGACGGTCTCTGATCGGGTCCTGAACCGCGCCGCCAACACCAACCGCTACCTCGTCCTGTTCGATTCCTCGGGCGCTGTCCTGGCTCATTCAAAGGGGTTCACCAGCACGGCCCGCTCTGATCTCGCCTCCTCGGCAACGCTCAGGCTGCTCCGCTCCGGCCGCCCGTGGGCGGTGGGCAACGTGGTCTCCTACCCCGGGGGCGGGGTGGTCAACTTCGGGTTCGCCGTGCCCACCCGATACGGCACTCGCTACCTGCTCACGGGGCTGGCCCCCAGCGTTCTCGGGCCCTACCTGGCCGGTGAGCTGCGCCAGATCCCTGGGGTCAAGGCGGCTCACAGCTTCGTCCTGGATGCCAACGGCGAGGTCCTGGCCTCCACCCTGCCGACACGGCCCACCGGCTACGTCTTCCATACGCCGGTTCAGCTCAGCGTCTTGCATCACGCGTCGGGCTCGGCCAAAGGCCGTTACTTCGACCAGTTCCCGCTGCGTCCCAACACGAGTTGGCGGATCCTGCTCACCGCCCCGTCCGAGTTGGTCTTCGCGAGTGTCTCCGGGTTGCGAAAATGGCTGCCCTGGATCATCTTTGCCGCTTTCGCGGTCTTCGCGGTGATCGCGTTGCTGCTCGCCCGCCGCACCCTGCGGACCGGCGAGGAGATCGCCGAGGCGAACGTCGGCCTCGAGCGCGCCCAGTCGCAGCTGCAAAAGATGAACGGTGAGCTGGAGCGGGCCAACGCCGAGCTGGCTCGGACCAACGCCGAGCTCGAGCGGCGGGCGATGGAGCTTCAGCGGTCAAACGCCGAGCTCGACCAATTCGCCTCGATCGCCTCTCACGACCTCCAGGAGCCGCTGCGCAAGCTGCGCACCTTCACCGAGCGGATAAGCGAGACCGAGGCCGACAGCCTTTCCGAACGCAGCGCGGCGTACCTGCGGCGCGCCAACGCCTCCGCCGAACGGATGCAGCAACTGATCGAGGACCTGTTGCGCTACTCGCGGGTGTCAACCCAGGGGCGGCCGCTCGCGGCCGTCGATCTCGGGCAGGTGGCCAACGACGTGATCGAAGATCTCGGGGAAGTCATGCGCCAATCGGGCGCGGTGGTCCGCCTCGGTCAACTGCCCACCATCTCCGCTGACCCGATCCAGATGCGCCAGCTGCTGCAGAACCTGATCTCCAATGCGATCAAATTTTGCCGTGAGGGCGTGACCCCTGAGATCGACGTCTCCGCCAGCCTCGACGGGGGTTGGGTCAAGCTGGTGGTGAGCGACAACGGGATTGGTTTCGACCCTCAGTACGCTCGGCGCATCTTCCGCATCTTCGAGCGTTTGCACGGACGGGGCACCTATCCGGGGACGGGAATCGGCCTTGCCCTGTGTCGCAAGATCGCCGAGCGTCACGGAGGGACGGTGGTCGCGCAGAGCGTCGTCGGCCACGGATCGGTGTTCACCGTGACCCTTCACGCGCGGCCGGCCGAGGTGGTCACCGGGTTGCCGCCAGGTGAGTCAGATGACGACAACGCTCAGTCGGAGGAGCCCTTTGTCGCGGTCTGACGCCCCCACGCGTCCGTTCACGATCCTGCTCGCCGATGACGATGAGGACGATCGCGAGCTGGCTCGCGACGCGTTGCAGGATTCGCGCCTGGCCAACGAGTTGAAGTTCGTCAACGACGGCCAGGACCTGCTCGACTACCTGCGGCGCGAAGGCCGCTGGGCCGGGCCCGAGGTCTACGCACCGCGGCCGGGAATCATCCTGCTTGACCTCAACATGCCAAAGAAGGATGGGCGCGAGACGCTGGCCGAGCTCAAGGCCGATGAGTCGCTGCGCGGAATCCCGGTGGTGGTGCTGACCACCTCCAAGGACGAGGAGGATGTCTTGAGGACATATGACCTCGGGGTCAGCTCCTTTATCACCAAGCCGGTGACCTTTGGCGGCCTGGTCGATGTCATTCGCGCCTGGTCGCAGTACTGGTTCGAGATCGTCGAGCTCCCCGACGGCGACATGCATGGCCAGCCCAGCCAATGATCGCGTGGTCGAGGCTGCGTCACCGTAAAATCTAAAGCGTGGATGACGCCGAGGTCGCTTTCGACGAGCGGAGTCTCGTCCCGTGTGTCGTCCAGGACTGGGACACCGGCGAGGTGCTTACGCTCGCCTATATGAACGCCGAGGCCCTACGGCGGACCCGCGAAACCGGCGAAATGCACTTCTGGAGCCGTTCCCGCCAGGAGCTGTGGCACAAGGGCGCCACCTCCGGTCACACCCAGGCCCTGCGGGCGATCCGCTACGACTGCGACGCCGACGCGCTCCTCGCCTTGGTTCAGCCCGCCGGGCCCGCCTGCCATACCGGGGAACGGACCTGCTTCTACCGCGGAGACCTCACGCCCGAGGCGCCGTTCGCCGTCCTCTCCGCCCTCGAGCGCACGATCGCTGCCCGGGCCGAGTCGCGCCCGGCAGGCTCGTACACAGCCGAGCTTCTGGCTGACCCCGCCCGGGCGGGAAAAAAGGTGCAGGAGGAGGCCGAGGAGGTCGTGCGCGCCGTCCGCGAGGAGTCCGACCAGCGCGTCGCCGAGGAGGCCGCCGACGTGATCTACCACCTGGCGGTATTGCTGCGAGGACGCGAAATGTCGTTAGCCGACGCCGGGCGCGTGCTCGATGGCCGTCGCCGGGGCTGAGCCGGCGGCGATCGGGGCGGTCCCCTCGCTCGCCGTGGTCCGCGAGCTGGCGGCCTCGCACAACCTGATCCCGATCTACGAGTCGTTTATCGACGACTGTCAGACGCCGGTCTCGGCCTTCCTGAAGCTCCGGAACGCGAACCCCGGCCACCCCGCCTTCCTGCTCGAATCCGCCGACCAGGGCCGCGTGGGGCGCTACTCGTTCATCGGCTACCGCCCCCGCAAGGTCCTGCGCTGGTCGCTAGGCGACCCTGGCGATCCATACGCGCT
>JBAVWI010000294.1:0-10463 GCA_049697735.1 Solirubrobacteraceae bacterium | reverse complement strand
CCTCGGCAGCTCTACGGGCCTACACTCGCAGCATGGCCCGCGACGCCTGCTCGGGACGATTCAAACATCGGTTCGGGAGCGGGTTGAGGCGATGCGCAGGTTCGCCGTCATAGTCGCAACGGTGCTTTTGATCGCTGCCTGCGGCGGATCTGAGGCCGGGTCGCGCTCTGGCGCAGTGTCGGCGGCGCGAGCTGCGCAACCGGTCCGGACGGTGCTCGTGCTCACGCAGACGCTCGGCTTCCACCACGCGTCGATCCCCTTTGCCGTCGACGCCCTCCGTCGCGTGGCCGCCCGCGACGGTCGCTACCGCCTGGTGTTTCTTCCGAGTGCGTCGATGCTGACTACGACCAGGCTGAAGGCCGCCGCGGCGGTCGTATTTCTGTTGACAACGGGCGAGCTGCCGCTCAGCCGGTCGGAAAAGCACGCGCTCCTGGCCTTTGTGCACGCTGGGGGTGGGCTCGTCGGCTTTCACTCCGCGACGGACACCTTTCACCACTGGCCGGCTTACATCAGGTTGATCGGCGCTGAGTTCAGCTCCCATCCATTGCCTAGCACCCAACGGCTGGTCGTCGAAGACCGCAGCACTCGGGCTACTCGAGCGCTCGCGGCGACGTTCACAATCCACGAGGAGTTCTATGTCTTCAAGCACGATCCACGTGCCCACGTTCACGTCCTCGTGCGGCTCGACACGCCTCGCGGCGGTCCCGACCGTCCGCTCGTCTGGTGCCGGGTCAGTGGCAGCGGCCGTGTGTTCTACGACACCCTAGGCCATTTCCCCCAGACCTGGAGCGACTCTCGCCAGCTCGTGCTCGTCTCGGGCGGGATCGACTGGGCGGCGGGTCTGGCCCGAGCTCCGGCCTGCTGAGTCGAGAGCAGACGTCACGCGCCTGGAGGCTCTCTGAGCGTCGGGGCGGTTGTACCGAACTCGAGCCCGGCCGGGGACCGCCAGTAGTTGAGGCTGCGGACCTTGCCGGGTTGGGTGCGGCTGCGGGCGGTGATCTTGGTGCTCTCCCATCCCATGGCGGCGAGGCGCGCGCGGACGTCCTTGACCTTCAGATCGACCCCGCTCCCGCGTCGGAGCCACGCCGCAAGGCTAACCGCACGGATCCACAACCGCCCCTCCGTATCAGTGAAGATCCCGGGCTCGCCGTCGACCTGGGCTGCCTTCTCGGCGGCGCTGCTCAGGTCGACGCCGCGAACGGCGCGCTCGCTGGCGTAGAGAACGATCTCGCTGCGCCAGAGCTCCAGCTCGGGGTCCTTGCTCTTCATCTGCGAAACGAACTTCTCGGGCCGTGGCGGTAGCTCCGCCACGGCGTTGCCGGCGTGCGCGTTCCTGCTCGAGACGGCCTGTGCGAGCTGGGCGTGACGTCGGGGTTCAGGCCGGCGGCGACGACCGCGAAGAGCTAGGAAAGCCGCGCCAGGCCCGCGCAAGCGGCGACCGGCTAAGAAGGGAAGGAGCCGAATGCCCTTGCGTGAGCGGACCGGTTGCCACGGGTGTGGGGCGGGGAGGGCCCGCGCGCCCGGGCGGGGGCGGCGCCGCGACGCAGTCAACGGATATGCGCGACTCTCGGCTAACCACGCCACCATCACCACCGAAGCCAGTGCGGCGGCGGCTATCAGGAGGCGCTCGAGGAGGCCGTTGGGGCCGGACGAGGCGCTCGCCGGGCTGACCGTCGGCCCCTCCACGCCCGCCGCGGAGTGACTCGCACGGGTGACTCCCGAGGAACCTTTTCGAAGGCTTCCGACCGCCGTTGTTGGTCTTAGTCCTCGGGCGGGCCAGGCTGAAGCGAGGATTTGATCCGGCCCGGTGGCGGAGGCGGCGCCAAACGGGCCGTGGGGCGTGATCAGGAGCGGAAAGCCGGTGTCGAATACAACCGTAGTGGTCGGGGTCGCTGGGCACCCGTAGCGGCCGATCTGACTCAGCGTGGTCAGCGCGCGGTGTTCAAGCCGCGCCTCGCGCCCAGCGGTGACGTGAAGGATGCGCGCGACAGCGGAAGCGCTCTGCGGGACCTCTCCCGTGAGTCCGGCCCGCAATCCGAGTAGCTGAGACTGGGCCGGGCTAAGACGCCTGAGGCAGCCCAGGTTCCGCCTCACCAAGGTCCGCAGGCGATTGTCTTCGTGCACCCGCGCCCGGGCCTGACGTCGGGTCTCGGCTCGGGCCCGAGACGGTGACTGGGGGGCGACGGCGCCGTGACCCCCCTTGCCACGGCGGCCAGCCTGTGTATGGGCTCCCGGTCCTGAGCCCCCGGAGCCGGCCGAGGGGTTCGACCCAGGCCGGGAGCTGCTACCTGGCGGCGAGCTCTGTCCGGCGGATGATTGGCCGGCGCGGGTCGAGGGGCTCGGCGTGCCGACTCGAGGTGAGCTGGTTGCGGGCGTAGTGACCGACGGCGTCCGGGAGCCGCTAGGAGCCGTGACCGACGGCCCGGGAGTGCTCGGCACAGGCGCCGGAGGCACCGAAGCCGGTGGCGGTGTGACCTGTGGCACGGTGACCGTTGGCACTGTGACCGGCGGCACTGTGACCGGTGGCGCGGTAACGGTCGGCACGGTGACCGTGGGCACCGTGACGGTCGGAGTGCTCACCCCTGGCAAGGTGGGTGGGGTCAACCCCGCTGCCTGGCCGGCGATGGAACCTGCGACCACGACGCCCAGAACGAGCGCCAGAATAACTCGGATGAACCCGCGGTCCCACAGCCCCATACCTCAGAGCTTAACTACATTGCTAAAGCTTATCAAACCGGAACATCGCGGCCTGTGCGTCGGCGGTGAAATCCCTGCAAACCCTACGAATCATCGGACCTGATGGTGATCCGGCAATCGGCGTAGGGCCGCTGGCGGACTCCCCTCGAGCCTGGCGGTCATCTCCGCCGCCCGCCGCGGACGTATTTGCGGACACCGGTTTGCGGATGCTGTGTCACCGACCGCCGGCGGACGGTGGGATCGGGAGCACGGCGGCGACAACCGTCCCGTCGCCCGGAGGGCTCTCGATGCGCAGCTCGCCGTTGAGGGCGGCAGCGCGGTCGCGGAGCCCGAGCAGCCCGGAGCTGCCCTCAGTCACGGCGCCGCCGACGCCATCGTCGCGGACCTCGAGCCACAGCGCCCCATCGTCGAGGACTGCGGTGATCCTCGCGCTGCTCGCACGGGCGTGCTTGGCGGTGTTGGTCAGCGCCTCGGCGATGATGAAATATGCCGCCGCCTCCAGCGCCTTGGGCAGTCGCTCGGCGGTGACCTCGATGGACACCGGGATGTGGATGCGGGAGATGAGCACGCTGACGCCGGCGCGCAGGCCTCCGTGGTTGAGCGCCATCGGCAGGATTCCGTGCGCTAACTCGCGCAGCTCGGCGGTCGCACGCGTGGCCTGTACGAGCGCCTCGTCGACCAGCTCAACGGCCGGCCCGGTTGTCTCCCCGAGCGCCTGGCGCGCCAGCTTGAGCGTGAGCATCGTGCTCACCAGGCGCTGTTGCGCGCCGTCGTGCAGATCACGCTGGATGCGCCGGCGCGCTTCGTCGCCGGCGGCCGCCACGCGGGCTCGCGAGGCCATGAGCTCAGCCCGGCTCTCGGCATTGGCAACCACCAGCCCGACGAGCTCGGCGAAGGCCGCCATGCGCTCCTCGACGTCCGCGGGCAGCGGCGTACGCGTGGTCGCTGCGACCAGCGCTCCCCAGAGTTGACTCTCCACGACGATCGGGCTTGCCACCACCGAGCGGGCTTGCACCCGGTGCAGATAGGACGCGACCCAGCCCGAGGCCGTGCTGTAGTCACGCTCGTCGACGCGAGCCGACCGGCCGGTCCGAAACACCTCGCTGATGGCCAGTGAGTAGTCGAGCTCTACGCGCACCTGGCCTTCGAGCTCGACCGCCCGTCCGCCCGCGCGGGCCATGACCGTGGCCGCACGGTCGGGCTCGAAGCGAACCACGGCAGCATCCTCGCCGCCGAGCAGCGGTCCGACCTCCCCGGCGACGGCCCGGAATATCTCGGCCGGGGGCACGCCGCGGGCGACCGCCGTCGCCAGGCGCCGCAATGCGGCCTGCTCCTCGGCGAGCCGGCTGAGCTCGTCGCGGGGCGCACGCTGGCCGCCGAGCTCTCGCACGATGAAGCCCTCCTCGTCACCGACGGGCTCGGCGAAGGCGAGCTCGCCGGAGGGCAGCAAGAACTCTCCTCCGTCCGCCGGCAGCTCGAGCCGTGCGTCTCGCAACCACCCTCGCGAGTCATCGGCAAGGAGTCGTCCGGTCGGCGCGACCAGCGCGCGGCGGTCCGCACCGCCGGCGATGCGGTCCCGATAGCGCGCGCGCAACTGGTCATCGCGCTCCCGGAGGAGGTGGGCGAGATGACTCTCTACGGCCCGGGCGGTGGTCATGACGATCGCCAAAGTGTGCGGGTGAACGTGCTTCTTGAGGCTGGTCAGGTCGATGACTCCGATCAGCTCACCGGTTTCGGGGTCATGGACGGGAGCCGCCGAGCAGGTCCAGGCCTGGACTGGCTCGACAAAGTGCTCGGTGGCGAAGATCTGCACGGCGTGATCGGCCGCCAGGGCAGTCCCGATGGCGTTGGTTCCAGCGCTGCTCTCGCTCCACAGCGCGCCCTCGGTGAAGTTCATCGCATCGGCCGCCCGAGAGCGGACTCTGGCATCGCCCTCGAGCTCGAGCAGGGTGCCGGCCGCATCGCTCACGACGATCAGATGCTTGCCCTCACCGGCGATGGACGCCAGGCAGTCGCGGATCAGCGGCGCGGCGGTGGCCAGAGGGTGAGCGTTCCAGTGCGCAGATGCCTGCGCACGGTCGCTTACCACCGCGGCCAAGCGGCCGCCGAGGGGATCGACTCCAGCCTCGAGCGAGCGTTTCCACGAATCGGCGACCGGCACGCGCACCGCACCGACTCCGCCCCCGCTGAGGAACTGCTCCCAGTCGTGCCGCAGCTCCCGGGCACGGCGCGCGGGCGGCGTAGCCGAATCGATGGCCAGCCAAGGATTCGGCGCATCTCGTCGCGTCATGCGTCGAACTGTCCCTACAGCCATGTTCTCACCGTGAAGCCCCGCGGCGAGTGGAAGGACTCGAGTCTCCAGGTCAGCTGGCGAGCAACCCACAGACCCTTGCCGGTTCCCGGCCGCGGGACGCGATACCCGGCTAGCGGATCGTCGAAGCCACTTCCCCGGTCGATGACCTCGCAGACGAACCGTCCGTCGACACGTCCGACGCGGACCTCTTCGATCCCGGCACCGTACCGGACCGCGTTGGCCGCGATCTCGGTGCCGGCCACGAGCATCTCCAAGGCCTTGGCATCGGGCACCTGCGCGGCGACGAGATCGCGCGCCAGCTGCTCCCGGAAGCGCTCGAGGTTCGAGCCGACCGACCACGAGCGCAGATCGAAGAGCGGCTCGGGCTGGGGGGTGAGCCTGCGCACCACATGTCTCGGATCTTCAAAACGATCGCTCTTGGCCCATCGGTCGGTGAGGACCTGGGAGTGAGTGCTCAAGACACCGTTGAGGATCGCCTCGGGGACTCCGTTGGCCGGATACGTGCAGACGACCCAGACGGGCAGGTGAGCGTAGGCGAGGTTCGTGATCGCTTCGTAGCTCTCCCACTCGCGCCAGTCGTCGAAGGTAGGACCAAACTGGAATTCGGCGACGGCACGCACCGCGGGGCCGGTTCGCAGCAGACCGAGAAATGTCCTGTAGTAAGCAGCTACGGCTCGTGCCGGCCGCGTGTAGGTCCTGCTCAGGTCGACGAAGCTCACCCGATCGGCGTCGGGGCCGAGCGCGTCACGCATCGTGGCCAGCCCGGCCCGGTTGTGGCCGACCACGCAACGCTCGCCCGCCTCCAGGCCGTCGCGGAGGAAGGCGACCGAGCGCGCCGCGTACTCATCCTCAGAGTCGTAGAGCAAGGCGTCATGGCGAAGGCCAACAGTGCCCATGGTTCTGTCTCCTAAGCGGGAGACCCCCCGATTTCAAGTCCCCCATCTGCGCACAGGTCAGTCCGCAACCGCGTCGCGCAGCTTGTTCAGGGCCCCGGCCTCAATCTGCCGGACCCGCTCGGCGGTGATCCCGAGGCTGGCGCCGATCTCGCTCAGCGTCTGCGAGGGCGAATCGAGTCCGTAGTGGCGCCACAGTACCGTTCGCTCACGCTCGTCGAGGTGACCGGCGAATTCCAGCAGCTCCATCTCGTCGAGTACGCGCTGGTACTCGTCCTCCGCCTCCGGATCAGCGATCGTGTCCCCGAGCGTGGCCGGAACTCCGTCCTCGTCCAGCCCCAGCGGATCGTCGAGCCCTCGGGGCATCCGCTCGACCGCCAGCAAGCTCTCCACCTGGACGCGTGTGAAGCCCGTCGCGGCCGCGAGCTGATCAGCCGTGGGCTCGGCGACGTGGACTTCCACGTAATCGCGGCGGACGGCTCGGATCTGGGCCAGACCGCGAACCGCGTGGTCGGAGAGGGCGACTGGCCTCGTCACCTCTGCCAGCAGCTCCTGCATCGCCTTGCGGACCCAGAATGACGCGTAGGCCCAGAACGGCGTCCCGGTACGCGGGTCGTAACGCCTGGTCGCGAACAGCAACCCCGCGATTCCCTCTTGCCTGAGCTCGCTCAACTGGACTCGGCCGCCGGCGCCAAAGCGACGCGCCAGGCCTGCGATCGCCGGGAGGAAGGCTTGGATCAGCTGCCGACAGGCCTCCTTGTCGCCGGCCTCGGCCGCCACGACGAGATCCCGCTCCCGCTCCGCCGACAGTGGGGAACCAGGCACGCGGAAACTCCCGGAATCCACGCGGTTGGGTGGCCGCGTTGAGCCACGTCGTCGCAACTCCGCGAGCTCGCCCTCCGCGGCGGCGATCCGAGACTCACTGGGTTCCTCAGACACTGTTCTCAGCCGCGAAGCGAGCCGGGTCCAGGACGACAGTCGCGTCATTCGTTCGACGCATTACCACTTCATAGCGAATCCATGGTCCCGGCGACACCAACGGCTGCACGCACCAGCACCGACACCATCTCGGCTGGCCACACCCGAGCTACGTGCTCGGTGAGCGAGGTACGGCACCGCGTTCGCCGAGGTCGGCGAGCAGCGCATGGAGGTGACGGATCCCGCCTCCGCACGAGCCGTCCGTCACCAGTGTTTCGCTCATACGCAGTCCGAGCTCGCTCGGCCCGAGGAGCTCGAGGGCGCGGCACAAGAGACGGTGCGCCGGCTCCTGGGGGAGAACGGAGCCCGTCGGTGCTCGCATCGACGCGAACGGATCGTGACCACTCAGTATGTGCTTCATCGTCTTTTCCGTCACGCGCCACGGCTGCGGTGCAGGCGCCTAGACCGGGGCCGATAGCGAGTGAGGACCCCAAATTGCATGCTCAACCTCTCTGACCACCACGGCGTAGCTCGCCGCACTGGCTTGCTCTCGATCAAGTGCCGCCATGTAGGCGGAGAACCGCGACGCTTCTTCGCCTCCCGGGGCGAAGCACCAGCGGCTGTATGCGTCTGCAACCTCCGCGGCGTCCTGGCGCCAATCGATGTAGTAGGCCAGCATTTCGTCCACCAGCCCGTCTAGCGACCAACCCGCGGCGCCTTTCGATGGGATCTGTGGAATTGCCATGCCCAGATGCTCGGCCACGTCGGGGTGAGGTGTCACCACCCCGATGGGGTGAAAATGGCACCGGTCACTCGTAGTTCAAGCTGCGCGCGGTGTCTGAGCAGGCGTCGGCGATGTCCACGCGAGGACGTCGTGGAGCGCGGCGATGTCGCGATGCGAGTAGCCGAGCTCGCGCGCCTCGGAAAGGACGTCATCGGCGACCGCGGCCGACGGAAGCGGGCTCGACAGCTCGCTCCCGGCCCGGCGGGCAAGGCGGATGTCCTTCTGCATCAGCGCGACGTCGAACCAGGCGTGTTCGGGTAGGTTGAGGAGCAGCGGGATCCGGGCCTTGAGCATCGGCGATCCGATCGCACTTGCTCCCATCACCTCGGCGGCGACATGGGGGTCGACGCCGCCGCGCTCGGCGAGCAGCAGGCCTTCGCTGAACGCGAGCGTCTGCACCGCGAGGCTGATGTTGATCGCGAGCTTGAGGAGCAGGCCCTGTCCGCTGGGCCCGACGTGGGTGACCGTCTGGCCGACCTCGCGGAGCAACGGCTCGACGGTCGCGAACGTCTCAGGGTCGCCTCCGACCATGATCGTGAGCGTTCCCGCCTCGGCTTGCGGCACGCTGCCGGAGACGGGCGCGTCGAGCATCTGGGCGCCCAGCCGGGCGACTCGGGCGGCAAGCTCCCGGCTTGCCCGCGGACTGACCGTGCTCATGTCGACGTGCACCTTTCC
The DNA here is from genome assembly GCA_049697735.1 of Solirubrobacteraceae bacterium. GTDB lineage: Bacteria > Actinomycetota > Thermoleophilia > Solirubrobacterales > Solirubrobacteraceae > Palsa-465. The sequence continues at coordinate 2,182 of JBAVWI010000294.1, read as the reverse complement.
CGGTCCCAGGCCGGCCAGGATGCCGTCCGGCCCTTCGGCGATGGCCGTCAACGCGTTGTCGTCGGTGACCATGCTGAAGCTGACCCCGGCCGCGGCCGCGACTTCGCGCGGGGTATCCATCCAGCTCATTCCCGCCTCGATCAGCGGCCGTGCCTTGGCCGGGGTGCGGTTGGTCCCGTACACCTGGTTGTCACCGGCGATCAATCGCGTGGCAATGGGACCACCCATCGCGCCCAGACCGATGAACCCAACCGTGGTCATCGCGTCCGTCCTTCGATCTCGTGGCGATCCTCGTCGGTCAGCTCGAGGTTCGCGGCCGCGAGGATCGGGTCGACCTGGTCGGGGCCGCGGAAACCGACGATCGCGCCGTCCACTGCGGGGTTGTCAAGCGTCCAGGCGACGGCGACCGCACCGGGGGTGGTCTCGTGGCGGTCGGCGACCACCCTCAAGCTCTCGACGAGCCCGAGGTTTCGCGACAGCCGAGGCTCGACGAAGCGCTCGTCGTGCTTGCGCCAATCGTCCTCGGCCAGTTCAGCGATCCGCTCGCGAGTCATCCTTCCGGTCAGGAGCCCCGAGCCCATCGGCGAGTAGGCGATCACGCCGATCCCCGCCCGGTCGGCGAAGGGCAGGATCTCCAGCTCGGCATCGCGCTCGATTAGCGAGTACTGCGGCTGGAGCGTCTCCACGGGAGCGATCTGCTGGACGCGGCGCAGCTGCTCGAGGTCGAAGTTCGAGACGCCGATATGGCGGACCAGGCCCTGTTCCTTGAGCTCGGCAAGGGCCGCCCAGCCCTCCTCGATGTCCGCCGCCGGGATCGGCCAGTGGATCTGATAGAGGTCGATAGTGTCGATCCGGAGCCGTTTGAGGCTCGCTTCAGCCTCGCGCAGGACTGAGTCTCGGTTGAGGCTGTGCACGACCCGGCGACCCGGACCTTCCAGCAGCGAGCATTTGGTGAACACGTACGGGCGCTCGCTCACGCCCGCCAGCGCGCGCCCGACGACCTGCTCGGAGCGGCCGAAGCCGTAGGCGGCGGCCGTGTCGATCCAGTTCACGCCCTGCTCGAGCGCGCGGTGAATCGCGGCGACCGACTGGTCGTCCTCCTGCGGGCCCCAGCCGAATTCCCAGCCGCCGCCGCCGATCGCCCACGCACCGAACCCGACGCGGGTGATCTCGAGGCCTGTCTGTCCCAGCTCTGAGGTGTTTAGTGTTGTCTGTGGAGTTGTCATGCGCCCATGCTCGATCGCTCCGGGGTGAAATGTCATCACCCCGATCAGGTGATCTTGCCCTGCCTAGCCCGCAGACGGTTGGCTTGGCTGCGCTGCCGCCTGCTTGGGCTGGGTGGCCAGCGTCGCGACGACGGTCAGCGCGGTAGATCCGCGCTGCACGCGCAGCGTGATCTTGGCGCCGGGCTTGTGGGCGGCGATCGAGGCGACGAGTGCGCCGGGACCATGGATCGCGGTTCCGTCCACGGCGGTGATCAGCTCGCCGGTGCGCAGTCCGGCCGTGGCCGCTGGGCTGCCGGCGGCGATGCCTGCCACCACGGCTCCGGGCTGGCCCGTGGTCGTCTGTCCAGCGGAGACTCCGAGGTACGCGTGGGCCACGGCAACGCCGTGTTCGAGCTGTGAAAGCTCGGTCTTGACCAGGTCGCTGGGGACCGCGAACCCCACCCCGGTGTCGCTGTCGACGCTCGACGAGCCGGTTGCGATCTGATCGACTATCCCCACCACTTCCCCTTGCGCGTCGAGCACAGGACCGCCCGAGTTGCCGGGGTTGATCGGTGCGTCGGTCTGAAGCGCATGTGGGATCAGCCAACCGTTGGGCGCCTGGATTGTGCGGTCGACCGCGGACACGACGCCGGTGCTCAAGCTGCGGTTGTAGCCGAACGGGTTGCCGACCACGGCCAGCGTGTCGCCGACCACGAGCGAACCGGTGCTGCCGAGCGTCAGCGCCGGAACGTTGGCCGGCGAGGGCTTGACCTTGAGGACGGCGACGTCGGTCGACTCGTCTTGGCCCAGCACCTGGGCGGGGACGGTGACCCCGTCCTGGAACTTGACTGTCACCGACGAAGCCCCCGTCACGACGTGGTCAGCGGTCAGAACGTGCCCTTGGGAGTCGATCACGAAGCCCGTCCCGGTGTCGACCGACGTCGAGTGGTTGGAGGTGATGTCGACGACGCTCGGAT
>JBAVWI010000293.1:0-3775 GCA_049697735.1 Solirubrobacteraceae bacterium | reverse complement strand
GCGCCGCGCTGGTCAGCCGGGCCCGGGGACGCGGGCGGCGGCGCGTGCCTCCGCGCTGGACCTAGACGCCGCGAGGCGGCCACCGATTTGTGCATCGGGGCAATAGACTGCGCGCATGCTCAACCGTCCTCATCTCGGCCGCCGCGCGTGGGCCGTTCTCATGCTGGCAGCCGTACTCGCCTCGCTGATCGCGACCACGGCGCTGGCCTCCCCGGCCAAAAGCGTCAAAGTCGGAGACTCCTTCTTCGGTCCCAAGAGCCTCAGCATCGGGAAGGGGACGAGCGTGACCTGGAACTGGAGCGGCGCCCTGCTGCATAACGTCAAGGTCCGCCTGGGGCCGGCCAAGTTCAAGTCGCCCACGCAGATCCGCGGCACCTACCGCCACACCTTCTCTGCCCGGGGGACCTACAAGCTGTACTGCACGCTGCACCCCAACATGACGATGACTGTCGTCGTCCACTGAGCCAGCCCGCCACGGGCCCCGCTGATGTCCTCCACCGACAAGAAGATCCGCGTGGTCGTCGCCAAGCCCGGGCTCGACGGACACGACCGCGGCGCCAAGATCATCGCTCGCGCGCTACGCGACGCCGGTATGGAGGTCATCTACACCGGGCTGCACCAGACGCCCGAGCAGATCGTCGAAACTGTCATCCAGGAAGATGCCGACGCGGTCGGACTCTCGATCCTGTCCGGCGCCCACATGACGCTCGTGCCCAGGATCATGCAGCTACTGGGTGAGCAGGGCATCGACGACGTCATCGTGACCGTCGGGGGGACGATCCCCGCCGACGACGTCGAGGAGCTGAAGGCGCTTGGCGTGGCCGAGGTCTTCACCCCCGGAGCTCCCGCCCAGCAGGCGATCGACTTCATTCGCGGCGCCGTTCGCGCCTGAATCGTCCCCGCCGCCGCGGTCGGGCCGTCGGGGCCTGGAACGCATTCGTTCCGGGCCGCGGCGCGACCGATTGACTCGTCAGTCAACGGGGTAGTATTGGCCTCGCTGTGAGAGGGAACGCTCGCCAAGCGGGATCGCAAGCCCCGCAGCAGGACATTCGATAGGAGGCCACACTTGAAGATTTGCGTCCTGGTCAAAGAGGTTCCGGACGCCGCCGTCGAGAAGCGCATCAATCCCTCGACGGGGCGCATGGACAGATCCGGAGAGAGGAACCTCAATCCCTACGACACCCACGCGATCGAAGCCGCCATGCAGATCCGCGAGGGTGGCGCCGCCGAGGTCGAGGAGATCGTCGCGGTGACGATGGGCCCCGACACGGCAGTACGCGCCCTGCACAAGGCGGTTTCGTTGGGGGCCGACCGCTCGGTTCATCTCTCAGACGACTCGCTGGCCGGCTCTGACGTCGCTGCCACCGGCTACGCGCTCTCCAAGGCGCTGGAAAAGGAGTCCCCCGATCTGGTCCTGCTCGGCCAGCAATCCGACGACGGCGAGTGCTACACGATCGGCGCCGTGGTCGCTGATCACCTGAAGATGCCGTCGCTGACCCAGGTGATCAAGATGGACCTGGCCGGGGACGCGCTCACCTGTGAGCGCCAGGCCGAGTACGGCTACGACACCGTCGAGGTGACACTGCCGGCCGTGATCTCGGTTGGTGACGCCATCAACGAGCCCCGGTATCCGTCGCTCAAGGCGATCATGGGAGCCAAGAAGAAGCCGCTGGAGGCGATCGGCGCCTCTGACGTCGGCATCGACGGCGCACTGGTGGGCGAGGAAGGCTCACGCGTCGTGTGCGGGGACTTCCATGACCCGGCCGCCAAGGCCGCGGGCCAGATCATCGAGGACGAGGACACCGAGGAGACGGTCGAGAAGATCGTCGCCTGGCTGGACGAAAGGAAGCTGATCTAGATATGGCTGACGTTCTTACCTACGTCCTCCACTACGAGGGCGCCTTCAACAAGAACTCGCTCGGCGCAGTCTCCGAGGGTGCCGCCCGTGCCGCCGAGATCGGCGGCGAGTGTCATGCCGTCGTGGTCGGCGGCGACGACCTCACCGATGAGCTGTGTCAGACCCTGGGTGGCTACGGCGCCAAGAAGGTCTTTCGCGGCAAGGGCCCCGAGGGCCTCGCCCAGCCCGTCGTCGACGTGATGGCCAAAGTCATTGACGATGGCGGTCATGGCTACGCGCTGTTCGGCGGCGGCCTGCTCGGCTTTGAGATCGGAGCCGGCCTGGCCGCCCGCAAGCACGCCGGCGTGACCATGGAGGTCACCGAGGTCAAGGCCCAGGACGGCAAACTCGTGGCCCACCGGCCCATCCTCGGGGACTCCAAGATCTCGGTATCCCAGTACCGCGGCGACCTCGGGATCATCATCGGCCGGATCAACGCCTTCGAGATCAAGGAGTCCGAATCGGATTCCGCGGCCGAGGTCGTCGACGTCGAAGTCGAGCTCTCCCCGTTCTCGACCCAGGCCAAGATGGTCAAGCGCGGCGAGCAGCGCGGCGCCGACGTGGACATCGAAGGCGCTGACATCCTCGTCGCCGGTGGTCGCGGCCTGGGCAAGGCCGAGGGCTTCGAGCTCGCCGACGCGCTGGCCAAGGCCTTCGGTGGCAACGCCGCGGTGGCCGCGACCCGCGCGGTCGTGGATGCCGGCTGGTACCCGTACGCCGCCCAGATCGGTCAGACCGGCAAGACCGTCTCGCCCAAGCTGTACCTGGCCGCTGGAATCTCCGGGGCCATCCAGCACAAGGTCGGGATGCAGTCCTCGGAGAACATCGTGGCCATCAACAAGGACGCCAACGCGCCCATCTTCGAGTTCTCCGATCTAGGGATCGTCGGCGACCTGAACAAGATCCTGCCCAAGCTCACCGACGCCATCAAGGCCAAGAAGGGCGTCTGAGCCATGGCCAGCGGCAACGGAAAAGGCTCCCACGCGCCGATCGAATTCCCCCCGCCAGTAGACCCGGTGGGGGAGTTCATCAAGCGCGGGCTCGACGACGAGGACGAGCTGATCGAAGTCGGGGTGGCGATCGTCGGCGGCGGGACCGCCGGTCTCGCCTGCGCCAACCGCTTGCTCCAGCTGCTGGGTGACGACGAAGCGATGATGGAGCGCCTCGGCGAGGTTCCGGTGGCGGTCATCGAGAAGGCCAAGACCTGCGGCGGACACAACCTGTCGGGCGCGGTCATGCGCCCGGGGCCGCTCCAGGAGCTGTTTCCCGAGATGTCACGCGAGGAGTGGCGCAAGGAGCGCTTCGCCTTCGGCGAGGTGACAAAGGAATCGATCTACGCGCTGCCCAACGGCAAGGTCAAGCTCCCGGTGCCGATCTTTGCCGTACCCAACTTCAAGAACCACGGCAACGAGGTCGTCTCGGTCTCGGCGCTGGCCCGCTTTCAACAGGCCAAGGCGGAGGAGGGAGGGGCCTACATCCTCACCGAGACGGCGGCCACCCAGCTCGTGGTGGACGACGGTCGGGTGGTTGGCGTGCGCTCGGGCGACAAGGGTCGCGGCAAGGACGGCGAGCCGCTGGGCAACTTCGAGCCCGGGACTGACATCAAGGCCCAGGTCACCGTGCTCGCCGAGGGCTGCTGGGGGCATCTCACCGGCGTTGCCATCAAGGAGTTCGAGCTCGGCGACGGGCGCGAGCCCCAGGTCTGGGAGCTCGGGGTCAAAGAGCTGTGGAAGGTCCCCAAGCCGCTTGACCGCGTCATCCACACCCTGGGTCCGTGGCCCTTGAAGGTGCCCTCCAAGTACGGCCACGTCGGCGGCACCTGGCTGTACCCGATGAAGGACGAGAAGACCGGCGACGACCTGGTTTCCATCGGCCTGG
>JBAVWI010000292.1:0-3068 GCA_049697735.1 Solirubrobacteraceae bacterium | reverse complement strand
GGGTCCAGGAGCGGCACGCCGGCGCTGGATCGCCCCAGCGGCGCTGGCGCCCACCCAGCGGCAAAGACCTCGCCGCGACGAGCGTCGATCACAGCCACCACGGCGTCGAACTCAGCCTCGGCGGTCGCGGCGGCAGTCGCGGCCTGGGCCAACGACCGAAGCGTAGAAACGCCGGCCAGCGGAAGGTCACGCGCCCGCGCGAGCGCTCGCGCGGTGGCAACGCCGATCCGCAGTCCTGTAAACGTGCCCGGTCCCACCCCGACGGCGATCCCGTCCACAGCAGCCCAGCCGCCGCCGCGCCCGAGCACGTCTGTGATCAGCGCCATCAGGTGGGTGGTGTGTCGTGGGCGCAGGCCCGGGGCGGGATCGTCGCGCGCCTGAGCCAGGATGCCGGCAGCCGATCGCTGGTCGGTGTCCACGAGGGCAACCGTGGTGGCCCGCGTGGCCGTGTCGAAGGCCAGGATTCTCATCGCATCCGCTCGGCCCTAGGCTGCCGAGCCGGCCTCGGCTCGGACGTTGATGCGCCGCCGGTCGCCCCCGCGATGCTCGAGGCGAACGCGGGCAGCAATCGTGGCCAGGCCGGCCAGCGTCGCCTCGCCCTGAGGCCACTCCACGAAGGCGATGGTGTCGTCACCGAGGTAGTCGGCGAGCAGGTCGGGTGCCTCGTCGTCGAGGCTCGCGACGCGGTAGAGATCGATGTGGGCAACGGGCACCGAGGCCGGATAGCGCTGGCCGATCGTGAAGGTGGGACTCGTTACCGGGCCGGTCACCCCCAGCGCCCGAGCGGCGCCGCGGACCAGCGTGGTCTTGCCAGCCCCGAGCTCACCCTCGATCAGGACCACGTCGCCGGGGTGCAACGAGGCGGCCAGCTCGGCGCCGATCGCCTCGGTCTCGGCCGCGTTGTGAGTATCGAAGGAGCCCTGCACACGCGAGACTGTAGAACGGCATCGACCCCAGGTTTCGCTACCGTCAAGCTCGTCATGACCGTTCCCGTGACCGACAAGGAACCGGGTCGAATAGCTGCGCTGCTCAAGCGGGTCTCCGGCGATCGCGAGGGGATCCCCACCTCGATGGCGGAGCTGCGCGGCTCGGAGACTGCGAAGGCGGCCGGCCTGGCCGTGGCGATGATCGCCAACAACGTCATCGCCCTGATCTCGACCGTCGTATTCGCGCGTCTGCTCAGCGACTACGGCTCGCTCGCGGCGCTGATCAGCTACTTCCTGATTTTGTCCGTGGTCGGCCAGGCACTCCAGGTTGCCACCGCCCGCGAGGGCGTTCTCGGGCACCTGGGGGTCGGAGCCGGACTGACCGCCACGGTCAGGCGTTGGACGGTCCATCTGCTGATGCTCACCGCCGGGATCACCGTCGTCTCGATCCTGCTCCGGGCTCCGATCGCTTCCGCGGTGGGGGTCAAGCACGATCAGTGGGCGGCCGCGATCGGCCTCCCGGCCGGGATGCTCTGGCTCGAGATCTCGATCTTGCGCGGCGTGCTGCAGGGGGTCGGCGACTACAAGGGGGTCGGCGTCAGCCTCGTCGGCGAGCAAGCGGCGCGGCTGGTTTCGGGCGCCGCTCTGGCCGCCGCCGGACTCGGGGTCACCGGGGCCTACCTCGGCACGCCGATCTCGTTCATCGCCGTGGGGGTGTTCATCGCCCTGCGCCTTCGTGCCCACGTCGAGAGCCAGGCCGAGGAGCCGCTCGGCGTGGTCAGCGCCCCGCCCGCCCTCAGCCTCTGGACCCACGTCAAGCGGGCCTGGGCGCCGATCGCCGGGTTGATCGTGATCGCCGTCCTGCAGAACATCGACATCATCGCCGCCAAGCACCGCTTCACCACCGATCTCGCCAGCGCCTACGGCGCCACCGCGGTGGCGGCCAAGGTCCTCATCTGGGTCGCGATCGGGGCCGGCTTCTACCTCGTCCCCGAGGTCTCGCGGCGCCGCGCCTCGGGTGAGGACACCCGGCCGATCCTCTTCCGGGCGCTGGGAATTATCCTCGTCTGCGCGGTCCCCGTGCTGCTCATCTTCGCCCTCGCGCCCCACCTGCTGCTCAAGCTCGCCTTCGGCGCCAAGCGGGCCAGTGCCTCAGACTCGCTGTTCGTGCTCGGCGTGGCCTTCACCGTCCTTGCCTGCACCTATTTGGCGATCCAGTACCTGCTCGCCCTGCGCCGAACCTGGTTCCTGATCGCGATCGGCGCGGTCGCGGTGGCGGAGCCGATCCTGCTCCTCAACGCCTCGCGACAGGCCACCGGGTTTGCCACCGTGGTCCTGGCCATCCAGGCCGTCGGGGCGCTGCTCGCCTTCGGCCTCGCCCTGCGCACCGGCCGGGCACCGCCGCGGGCGGCGGTCAGTCCCGAGCCGGCCTAGCTCGGCGAGCACGCGGGCGATCGTCGGCCGTTCCGTCGCGCGAGCCTAGGCGTCGCCGAGCAGACCGGCGACCCGTCGGCCGTTTCGTCGCGGCGCGCCGACCCGTGACCTGCAGAAGGTGACAAACCCGAACCGGCCGCTCAGGTTTTCCCGCTGGCGCAGGCTCAGCCCCAACTTTGCGCCAAACCCGCCGGCCGCCGCCAGGTTTGTCACGGGGTGCATGCTCCCCGAGCCGCACAGACCGGATCGGCCCCGACCACACCGATCAACGGCTCGGGCCTCAGAACAGGCCGAGCTGCGCCGGCGGGGGCGGTCCGATCCGCTCCGAGGCCGACCCGGCCTCCGGCTCCGAGGCCGACCCAGCCTCCGGCTCCGGGGCCGACTCCGGCTCCGGCAATGACGACCTCGACTGCGACGATGGCGACGCCGACCGCTCGGAGCTTGCGATCTCGGGCTCGGGGATCGCCTCGGGCACCGGCTCAGACGGCTCGGGCTGGGCCAACGCGCCGAGGGCGAGCATCTCGGGAATGCGGTGAAAGTCGGCCCGCAATGCGTCGAGCGTCGCTGGCGTGTAGAGGGCGGCGGCGGGGTGATAGAGCGGGTACAGGCGGATCGCCCGCGGGCCGAGGGTGCGCTCCTCCACCTGTCCGTGCAGGCGGGATATCCCGGTCGGATCGGCCCGCAGCAGCTTGGTGGAGAAGTTGCCCA
>JBAVWI010000291.1:0-4327 GCA_049697735.1 Solirubrobacteraceae bacterium | reverse complement strand
TCGACGCTGGGCTGCGAGGCGTGGAGTTCGTCGCCTGTAACACGGACGCGCAAGCGCTCGCCATGTGCGACGCCGACATCAAGCTGAACATCGGACACGAGCTCACCAAGGGCCTCGGGGCGGGCTCGAACCCCGATGTGGGTCACGGCGCCGCCGCCGAATCGCGGGATGAGATCAAAGAGGCTCTCAAGGGCGCCGACATGGTGTTCGTCACCGCCGGCGAAGGTGGCGGCACGGGCACCGGGGCGGCCCCGGTCATTGCCGAGATCGCCAAGAACGAGATCGGGGCCCTCACCGTGGGGGTGGTGACCCGGCCGTTCTCCTTCGAGGGGACCCAGCGCGCGCGCCAGGCTCACGAGGGCATTCAGCGCCTGCGCGAGAACGTCGACACGCTGATCGTGATCCCCAACGAGAAGCTGCTGACCATCGTCGAGCGGCGGACCACGATCCTCGATGCCTTCCGCGAGGCCGACAACGTCCTGCGCCAGGGTGTCCAGGGGATCACGGACCTGATCACGATCCCGGGCCTGATCAACCTCGACTTCGCCGACGTGCGGACGATCATGCACGACGCGGGCAGCGCCCTGATGGGGATCGGGACCGCGGCGGGCGAGAACCGCGCTGCCGAGGCGGCCAAGATTGCCATCTCCTCGCCGTTGCTCGAGGAGTCGGTGGAGGGTGCGATGGGCATCCTGCTCAACATCACCGGCGGCCACGACCTCGGTCTGTTCGAGGTCAACGAGGCAGCCGAGATCGTGCAGAGCGCGGCCGACTCCAGCTCCAACATCATCTTCGGGGCGGTGATCGACGACAGTCTCGGGGATGAGGTCCGCGTCACGGTGATCGCGACAGGATTTGACCGGAGCCACAGCCCGAGCGGGGCGCGTGAGACGACTCGGCGCGAGCGGCGTGATCGCGATGTCACGATGGATGATCGCCAGCGCTCCTCGCTTGAGATCTCCGACGACGACATCGACATTCCGTCCTTCCTCCGCGACCGCTGACGCGGCCCCGGCTCCCCGGAGACAGCAGGCCCGTGTACTAGCCTGCGGAGGGTGACCCCGGTCACCGAAAGCCTCCGCCGATCGCCGCTGCACGACCGCCATCTCGCTGCCGGTGGACGTCTGGTTGCGTTCGCCGGATACGAGATGCCGGTCCAGTACGATGGCATTCGGGAAGAGCATCTCGCCGTCCGGGCTCAGGCCGGCGTCTTCGATGTCTCCCACATGGGTCAGATCGAGACCCGCGGCCCCGAGGCGCAGGGGCTGCTTCAGCACCTGGTCTCCGCCGACGTGCGCCGGCTGCCCGAAGGCGGCGCCCAGTACGCCGTCATGTGCCGCGAGGACGGCGGCATCCTCGATGACCTGATCACCTACCGGCTCGCCGAGTGCCACTACCTGACTGTCACCAACGCCGCCAATCATGAGCGCGACCTGGCCTGGTTTGAGACCCAGGCCAAGGCCTTTGACGCTGACGTGATCGACCGTCATCTGGATTTCGCCATGCTCGCGGTACAGGGACCGCGGGCGCGGGCGATCCTTCACGGCCTCGCCGACGGCCCGCTGCCGCCGCGCATGCACTGTTGCGAGCGCACCATCGCCGGCGTGCCGCTCCTGTTCTGCGGGACCGGCTACACGGGCGAGGATGGTGGGGAGCTGCTGTGCGATCCCGCTCGCGTCGGCGAGCTCTGGGATGCCCTGCTTGAGGCGGGCGTCACCCCGGCGGGCCTGGGCGCCCGCGACACCCTGCGTCTCGAGGCCTGCTTCCCGCTCTACGGCCACGAGCTCAGCGAGGAGCGGGGGCCGATCGCCGCCGGTCTGGGCTGGGCGTGTCGCGAGCAGACCGGCTTCATCGGTGCCGAGCCCGTAGCCCGCGAACGGGCCGCTGGGCCGGCCGAGAAGCTCGCCGCGTTTGTGATCGAAGGGCCGGGCATCGCCCGCTCGGGAAATCCCGTCGGCGGCGGCGGCGTGGTCACCAGCGGGACGTTTTCGCCGTCGCGAGAGCGGGGTATCGGGATGGCGTATGTGCCCGCGGAGCGGGCCGACCCCGGGACCGTGGTCGAGATCGACGTTCGCGGTACCTCCCGACCGGCCATGATTGTGTCCAAGCCCATCTATGGACCCAAGGCCCCGTAGATGAATAACCCCAAGGAGTCCTGACGACCGTGGCCGACGCCAGCTACCCCGACGACCTTCTCTACCACCCCGAGCACGACTGGGCCCGGATCGACGGCGAGGAGGCGACGTTCGGGATCACCTGGTACGCACAGGATTCACTGGGCGAGCTGGTCTTCTTCGATCCGCCGGCGCTCGGGACCCAGGTCTCCAAGGACCAGTCCTACACCGAGGTCGAATCGGTCAAGGCGGTGTCGGATGTGGTCGCGCCCCTATCGGGTGAGGTGATCGCCGTCAACGACGGGCTGGCCGACAAGCCGGAGACAGTCAACGAGGATCCCTACGGAGACGGCTGGCTGGTCAGGGTCAAGCTTTCTGACCCTGCCGAGCAGGAGACCCTGCTCGATGCTGCGGCTTACGAGGCGACGCTTTCGTGACTCGATACACGGCTGTCACCGACGCCGACCGGGAGGAGATGCTGGCCGCGATCGGGGTCGCCTCGATCGAAGATCTGTTCGCTGACATCCCTGCCGGACTGCGGCTCGAGCAGCCGTTGAACCTGGGCGTGGGGCTGTCTGAGCCGGAGGTCTATGACGAGCTGCGGGCGCTGGCGGCGCGCAACGTCTCCACCGAGGACGAGGTCTCGTTTCTGGGCGCGGGCATGTACGACCATTACGTTCCCGCCCTGGTCGACGCGATCACCTCCCGTTCGGAGTTTCTGACTCCGTACACGCCCTATCAGCCCGAGGTCTCCCAGGGGACTCTGCAGGCGATGTTCGAGTACCAGACGGCGATCAGCGAGCTCACCGGCCTGCCGATCTCAAACGCTTCGGTCTATGAGGGGCCGAGCGCTGTCGCCGCCGCCGGATACGTGGCCAAATTGTCACACCCGCCCGGGGACCGAGACAAGTTCATCGTCTCGCGGGGGGTGCATCCTCACTCGCGCGAGGCGCTGGCAACCTTGGCTCGCGGCTGGGACATGGAGGTGATCGAAGCCCCCCTGCACAACGGTGTCACCGTGCTGCCCGAGCTCGGCGCCGATGTCAGCGCGGTGATCGTCCAGCAGCCCAACTTCCTGGGCGCGGTCGAGGATCTCCAGGCGCTGGCCGCGTCCGCCCACCAGGCCGGCGCACTGGCGGTCTGCGCCTGTGACCCGCTGCCCCTGGCCCTGCTGCGCTCCCCCGGCGAATGCGGCGTCGATATCGCGGTCGGCGAGGGCCAGACGCTCGGAAATCGCCTTGACTACGGCGGCCCCTCGTTCGGGTTCTTCGCCGCCACCGAGGCGCTGATCCGCCGCATCCCGGGCCGGATCGCCGGCGAGACCCGTGATCTGGACGGCAAGCGCGGGTTCGTGCTCACCCTGCAGACCCGTGAGCAGCACATACGCCGCGAGAAGGCGACCTCGAACATCTGCACCGCGCAGGCCCTGAACGCGCTGGCGGGCGTGATCTACCTGAGCTGGCTGGGCCGCCAGGGAATCGTCGAGCTGGCCGAGCTGATGCTTCGCCGCACCGCCTACGCCCGCGAGCGCCTGGCCGCGATCGACGGCGTGGCGCTGATCCATGATCAGCCGGTCATGCGTGAGTTCGCGATCGCGCTCGAGGCGCCCGTCGATCGGGTCATCGCCCGCTGTCTGGAGCGCGACGTCAACCCGGGTTACCCGCTCTCCCACGATTACCCGGAGCACGTCGATGGTCTCCTGATCGCGATCACCGAGCGTCGTACGCGGGCCGAGATCGACGGGCTGGCCGCGGCCCTGGAAGCGGCGGTGGCCGCCGAGCGCAGCCCTGTCTTTCACGAGCTGAGCGCGTGATTTCAGCCGCCGACGATGAGCTGACAATTTTCGAGCGTTCGCGGGCCGGGCGCCGGGCCTTCGTGGCGCCGGCGCTCGACGTTCCCGAGCGCGCTCTGGACGAATTGCTCGATCCGCGCCTGCGTCGAGCCGCGCCCCCGGGTCTGCCCGAGGTCTCAGAGCCCGAGATCGTCCGGCACTACAACCGGCTCTCCAAGCGCAACTTCGACCTCGATACGGGCTTCTATCCGCTCGGTTCGTGCACGATGAAGCACAACCCCAAGCTGCACGAGCGAGTGGCGGCGCTGACCGGTCACGCCAAGCTGCACCCCCTGCAAAGCCCCGACCGCGCCCAGGGTGCGCTTGAGCTGATGTGGCGACTGCAGGAGGCGCTGGGGGAGATTGCCGGGCTGCCCCATGT
>JBAVWI010000290.1:0-4695 GCA_049697735.1 Solirubrobacteraceae bacterium | reverse complement strand
AACCAACGCCGCCCACGGAGCCCGAGGCAGCGCCGGCCGCGGAGGCCGAAGCAGCGCCGCCCACGGAGCCCGAGGCAGCGCCGGCCGCGGAGGCCGAGCCCGAGCCGGAAACGACTTCAGAAACTGAAACGGAAACCGCGTCGGACGCGGAACCGCCGTCCGACGAGTAAGGAGCAAGCATGGCCACTAGTACCGAAGATTGGATCGAGGAGCTCAAGACGATCTCCGTTCTCGAGCTGTCCGAGCGCATCAAGGCGCTCGAGGAAGCGTTCGGCGTTTCCGCTACCGCGGTTGCCGCAGCGGCCCCCGCGGGCGGCGGCGGTGCCGGCGACGGCGCTGGTGAGGCTGCCGAGGAGCAGAGCGCCTTCGACGTCGTCCTGACCGCCGCCGGCGACAAGAAGATCCAGGTGATCAAGGTTGTTCGCGCCGCGACCGGTCTCGGCCTCAAGGAAGCCAAGGCGCTCGTTGACGAGGCCCCCAAGCCCGTCAAGGAGGGCATCGAGAAGACCGAAGCCGAAAAGCTCAAGGCCGACCTCGAAGAGGCCGGCGGCAGCGTCGAACTCAAGTAGCTCCTCGCTTCGGCAGCAGGCTTGGCGCGCGCCTCGCACCTTTCGGGTGCGGGGCGCGTCGCTGTTTGCGGGGCCACCAGGCCCAGGCGGGTCGGCTCGGCGTAAATTTGCTTCGCGCTTTCTTCGCCCGGCCTGACGTTCGTATTCGGGGGTGGCGGTTGGATGGCCTCATGACCATTCAAGCCCAACCCCCCTCCCGGCTTCTGGGCCCCCCGCGGCCCCCGGACCGTCCGCGCTCCGCGAGCCGCCTGCGCCCCGCCGACGACCGCCCGCATCCCGCGGAGCGCCCGACCCTAGGCCTCGATCCCCACTCACCGTTCATCGTCGACGCCTTCGAGGTGCTCGACCACCGCACCCGCAGTCGCACGATCCCGCTCCCGGCGGCGCCGCCCGGCCGCTATCTGTCGGTGGAGCATGGCGAGGAGATCCACCTCATCCCCCTCGACCGCCCCATCGTCCATCTCGGGCGCGGGCTGAGCGCCGACATCCGCATCGAGGATGCCCAGGTCTCCCGCCGCCACGCCATCATCGCTCAACGCGGCGAAGGCGCTCGCGTGCTCGATGACCGCAGCTCCAACGGCACCTTCGTCAACGGCCGCGGGGTGACGGTCGCCGATATGACCGACGGTGACGTGCTCCGGCTCGGCCGCGTCGTGTTCCGCTTCGTCGAGATTCCGCCTGCCGTCCGGGCGCGCCCGGTACGGCGCTTCCCGCTCACCGCGGTCAAGCCCCGGAGGCTCGCCGCGGCCTGAGTGTCAGGCGGTCCGAAGCAGCGCCCGCTGTGGCTTGTGCCGTTGCGGTTTTCCCCCTACACTGCTCCCGTCAGCCAATAGCCGTAGCCGCCCAAACCATGCGGGACCGCGCCACATACGCGGTGACCGAGGGCGGGGTCCGTGAGAGCTGATTGACCCTGCACAGGGCATCGCCGCCGTGTGCTATCTTTGCTGGTCGCGCTTTGCCGAGCCTTCGGGCTCGCGAAACGTCCGCTCTCTCCCTCACGACCGCCCCGAGGAGTCGCCGTCTTGGCTACCGCTCATGCCCCCCGGACGCGCCGTAGTTTCGCGCGCCTGAACAAGGTCCTTGAAGTCCCCAACCTCATCGATATCCAGCGCAAGTCCTTTGCGTGGCTGACCGACCCCAACGGGGGTGGCCTGCGGGAGACGATCGACGATATCTCGCCGATCGAGGACTACACCGGCAACCTCGCCGTCCAGTTCGGGGAATTCACGTTCGATGAGCCCGTGGCGAGCCTTGAGCAGTGCCGCGAGAAGGACCTCACCTACTCCCGTCCGCTGACCGTCACGGTCGCGTTCATCAACCGGGAGACGGGAGAGATTCGCGAGCAGTCCGTGTTCATGGGTGACTTCCCGTGGATGACCGAGCGAGGCACGTTCATCATCAACGGCACCGAGCGTGTGGTCGTCACGCAGCTGGTCCGTTCCCCGGGCGCCTATGTGATGGAGCCCAAGGACCGCGAGAAGCAGGTCTTCATCGCCAACTTGATGCCGGCTCGTGGATCGTGGCTCGAGCTCGAGATCGACAAGAAGGGGCGCGTCTACGTCCGCATCGACCGCAAGCGCAAGCTGCCGGTCACCGTCCTGCTCCGCGCCATGGGCTATGCCACTGACGAGGAGATCCTCAACCTCTTCGAGAACAGCCTCTACGTCCGCAACACGGTGGACGCCGACCCCGAGGCTACGCGCACCGAAGAGGGCGCGCTGATCGAGCTGTTCAAGAAGCAGCGCCCCGGCGAGCCGCCGTCGATCGATGCCGCTCGCGCGCTGCTCAACCAGCTGTTCTTCGATCCCAAGCGCTACGACCTCACGCGCGTCGGTCGTTACAAGCTCAACTCGCGGCTGAACCTGGACATCGATCTCGATTCGCGCACCCTGACCCATGACGACATCATCGCCCTGGTCAAGGAGCTGGTCTCGTTGCCCCGCATCCTCGGGATGACCGAGGAGCTCGGCGAGGACACCAAGTTCGACTACGCGGCCGAGGCCGTTTCGATGCCCCGCGAGCCGATCCAGGATCACCTCGACGAGTACGAGCACTTCGGCAATCGCCGGCTGCGGACCGTCGGGGAACTGATCCAGGAAGCCTTCCGGATCGGTCTGTACCGGATGGAGCGGGTCGTGCGCGAGCGCCTCACCACCGAGGACGCCGACACGATCACGCCTCAGACGATCGTCAACATCCGCCCCGTCGTGGCAGCGCTGAAGGAGTTCTTCGGCTCCAGCCAGCTCTCGCAGTTCATGGACCAGACCAATTCGCTGTCCGGCCTGACCCATCGCCGCCGCCTGAGCGCCCTGGGTGCCGGTGGCCTGACCCGTGAGCGGGCCCCGATCGAGGTCCGCGACGTGCACCCGACTCACTACGGCCGGATGTGCCCGATCGAGACTCCTGAGGGTCCCAACATCGGCCTCATCGGCTCCCTGTCCTCCTACGCCGAGATCTCCGAGCACGGCTTCGTCACCACCCCCTACCGGGTGGTCAAGAACGGCAAGGTCACCGACGACATCGTCCACATCGACGCCACCCAGGAGGAGGAGCGCATCATTGCCCAGGCCAACCAGCCGGTCGATGGCTCCGGCAAGCTGGTCGGCGACGAGATCATCTGCCGCACGCAGGCTGGTCAGTACGTGACCGTGGCGGCCGAGGAGGTCGACCTGATCGACGTGTCGCCCGAGCAGATCTGGTCAGTGGCGACGGCGATGATCCCGTTCCTGGAGCACGACGACGCCAACCGCGCTCTGATGGGCTCCAACATGCAGCGCCAGGCGGTTCCGCTGCTGGTCACCGACGCCCCACTGGTCGGCACCGGCATGGAGCGCCGGGCGGCAATCGACACCGGCGACGTGGCCCTGGCCGAGCAGGCCGGCACCGTGTCCTACGTGGACGCCGAGCAAATCGTCGTCGACGGCAAGGACGGCGCGCAGGAATACGAGCTGCAGAAGTTCATGCGCTCCAACCAGGGAACGCTGATCCACCAGAAGCCGATCGTCGATGTCGGCACCGCGGTCGCCAAGGGCGATGTGCTCGCCGACGGCTCCGCGAGCGACATGGGCGAGATGGCGCTGGGCAAGAACCTGCTCGTCGCCTTCATGTCCTGGGAGGGTTACAACTTCGAGGACGCGATCATTCTCTCCAAGCGGCTGGTGCAGGATGACGAGCTCACCTCGATTCACATCGAGGAGTACGAGATCGACGCCCGGACCACCAAGCTGGGCGACGAGGAGATCACCCGCGACATCCCGAACCGCTCGGAGGAGTCACTGCGCAACCTCGACGATCGCGGCATCGTCCGCATCGGCGCTGAGGTCCAGTCCGGAGATCTGCTGGTCGGCAAGGTCACGCCCAAGGGCGAGACCGAGCTGACCGCCGAGGAGAAGCTGATCCGGGCCATCTTCAAGGAGAAGGCTCGTGAGGTCCGTGACACCTCGCTCAAGGTTCCGCACGGCGAGGGCGGCGTCGTCATCGACGTCAAGACCTTCAGCCGTGACGACGGCGACGATCTGCCGCCAGGCGTCAACGACCTCGTGCGCGTATTCGTGGCCAAGAAGCGCAAGATCTCCGAGGGCGACAAGCTCGCCGGTCGTCACGGCAACAAGGGCGTCATCTCCAAGATCGTCGACCAGCAGGACATGCCGTTCCTCGAGGACGGAACCCCGGTCGACGTGATCCTCAACCCGCTCGGCGTGCCGAGCCGGATGAACGTGGGCCAGATTCTGGAGACCCATCTCGGGTGGGTGGCGGCCAACGGCTGGTACGACGACGGTTCCGAGGCCCGCAAGCACGCCACCAACGGTGGCTCGCGTGCCGACGGCCGGCACGGCAAGGTCTACGTGGCCACCCCGGTCTTCGACGGGGCCACGGTGGCCGATGTCGACGAGGCACTGGTCCGCTGGCAGGAAGAGCACAAGGCCTCAGACGGGCTGATTCGGATGGATGTCGACAAGTCCCGGCGTGAGGGCGAGCAGGCCTCCGGCAAGACCACGCTGTTCAACGGCCGCAGCGGCGAGCCGTTCGAGGAGCAGGTCACGGTTGGCTACATGTACATCCTCAAGCTGCTGCACCTCGTGGACGACAAGATCCACGCTCGCTCCACCGGCCCCTACTCGCTGGT
>JBAVWI010000289.1:0-7029 GCA_049697735.1 Solirubrobacteraceae bacterium | reverse complement strand
TGTCCTGGGGGGCTCGGTCGAGAGCGTGGAGCTTGTTGCGCGGCTGCCGAGGCCGGCTGCGCAGGGCCACTGCGCCGAGGCCGGCGGCCAGTACCCCGCACGCCGCCAGCGTGGCGTGCGACACGTCGCCGGCGCTGTGGCCGAGCAACACGATCAGAGCGGCCTGAGTGATCGCGCACACGGCAAGCACCCCGAGCACGGGACGGGGAGACCCCACCGCGCAGCGGTGCGCCACGAGTACGCGGCTGACCCCGAGCAGGGCCATGGCGAGCAGGTAGGGCACGACGAGTGGCGCCACCGCGCCGTAGCGGGGGCCGAAGACCATGCTGATGATCGCGTGGCCCTCGAGCGCCATTGGCACGACCGCCACCAGGCCGAGCAGCGCCGCCGCGCCAACCGCCGCCGACAGCGCGCCGCGCTCACCGCGGCGGGCTCGGGGGAGCAGGACGAGGGGAACCGTCGTGCTCGCGAAAGCGGCCATCCCTCCCAGCGTCGAGAGCACGGCAAATAGCGAGGCCTGGGCGCTGCTCAGCTGTGCGTTGGCCCACAGGATGTCCTGGTTCTGCAGCAGGGCCAGCAGCACGAAGGCGGCGGTCACGGCACCGGTGGCCGCCGGCTGCGGGCGGCTCAACCCGGGGGCGGCCGACGGCCTGGTTCGCCGTGCGGCGGCGACGGTGGCCGCGTAGCCACCGATGGCGACCGTGGCCGCCGCGCCTGACGCCCCGAAGCTGAGCGCCGCCAGCACCCCCAGACCGAGGCGGCAGAGAGGCTCGGCGAGCAGCGAAGAGATCGCCGCGTCAGGATGCTCCTCGCCGAGGGCGCGCCCCCGTTGGAGGGCCAGCAGTCCGGCGACTGGAGCCGAACAGGCCAGGATCACCAGCAGGCTGGTGGGCATGCCAATCTCGGGACCGACGCCGAGAGTAGCCAGGGCAAGCAAGGCAAGTCCGGCGAAGGCGCCCATGCCCAGCGAGTTGCGTCGCCGGCGGCTGGTCACCGCCGGGTCCAGGGCACCTCCGGCCGCCAGCGCCGAGAAGGGCATGTAGAGGAGCAGGTAGGCAGCCAGGAAGGCGGCGAGATGGCTGTACTGAGCGGGCGCCAGCACGCGGGCGCAGATCAGCGCGAAAGCCAGGTTGCCGACACCAGCCAGCAGCTGACCGGAGGCGAGCCGCGCCTGCTCGCGTCCCGCTGCCCGCACCGCGGTCCGCCGCGGCCGGCGTATGCCCTCAAGGGTGGTCGCGCTCATCCCGGTATCACCGGCTCGGACGTAAGCCTTGGGGTCGGCACGAGCGGCAGCGCGGCGAGGTCGTGATCCTCATCGCTGCGCGCGGCGTCGATCAGCAGCCTCAGGAGCCGGAAGGTGTCGTCGACGGTGTCCTTCTCGGCCCGGATCCGCCGCGCCTCGGCGGGCGGTCCTTGAGCCGCACACCGGACCGTATCGGCGATCGCGGCTGGCGCGGCGGTCATCGGCAGGGCCGGCTGACCCAGACGAGCGGCCAAGGCGGCCACGTCGCCGCCGTGGTCAAGCGCGACCGCGGGGGTGCGAGACTGGGCAGCGACGATCAGCCCGTGGACGCGGAGGGCCAGCACCACCCGGGCGTGGGCGGCTTCGACCTGGGCCTCCTCGAAATTGCTCGGCGGGAGCAAGATCCGTGCCTGCGCGCCCAGGCGCCGGGCGATGGCGTGGGCGAGATCGAGGTCGTCGATCCCGGAGCGCCCGATCCGCCAGGGAGCCAGGCGGATCCGCAGGCCGGCGACAGCCAGGATGTCCAGGGCGCCAGCAAGCGCCGCGACCCGCGGGCCATGGCTGCGCATGCTCTGGGCGTCAAGGATGACCAGGACGCCTTCACGTCGATCCCGGCTGCTGGCCGGTCGCGCAGGCGTGGCCCAGGCCGGGTCGGCGGCGACTCGGAAGGGGCCCGGGGCGCCAGCCGCCACCAGCCTCTGGGCCGCACACCGATCCCGGAGCACGAGCAGATCGGAGAGCCGCACGAGCGCGCCCACGCGGGCGCGGTCGGCACTGCCGCGGAGGGCGCCCGCCCCGACGCCGATCAGGGCCACGCGGCGGCCGAGAGCCTTGGCGGCCAGAGCAGTGGCCAACATGTCGAACTTGCGCTCGCCGCGGCCCGATCCGTGTAGAGCGCCGTTGCCGAGTACGAGCAGCTCGCACTGCCGCAGTGCAGACAGCATGCGTCGCGGGTCGCGAGGGCTGAGCGCTGGTACCCCGTGGCGCTCGCTGGCGCTCGTTGGGTCTGGACTGATCAGGGCTAGGGGCCACCGCGGTAGCTCACGGGCAAAGGCGGTCACGAGCGCCGCGTCGCCGGGGTCACGGGCGGCGAGTTCGCCGGCGAGCAGAACGCTCACGGCTCACCTCCTCGTAGAGCTCGAGGTGGGCTGCGGCCACCGCCGGCCACCGGCGTGACTCGGCCAGCCGGGCGGTGTCTGCGCGCATGCTGTGAAGCTGGACGGGATCGGCGGCCAGCTCGCGCCAGCGGTCGGCCACGGCCTGCGGTTCCCGGGCGACGGTCAGCGAGGCCGGCAGTCCCGCGGTACGGGCCAGCTCGGGTGACGCCAGGATCGGAGTCTCGTGGGCGACGGCGAGCGCGAGGGCTCCCGAGCTCGAGAACGGGCGGGGGTACATGAAGGCCGCCACGTCAGCCGCCCTGAACCAGGTCGCCACGTCAGCCTCGGGGACGCGTCCGGTGAACCGGGCCACCGCGCCGTAGCGCTCGCGCAGCTGCTCGTGGTAGGAGTCGCCCCCGGCCACCAGGCGCGGATGCTCACCGCCGGCCACGACCAGGTCCACCGCGGGGCCGGCCAGGCGGGCCGCTTCGAGCGCAGTCTCAAGGCCTTTGTACGGGGCCAGAAAGCCAAAGCAGAGGACGGCCAGCCTGTCGGACGTCAGGCCGACGGCGCGGCGCGAGGTTTCCCGGTCTTCGGAGGGCGCGGGCTGCTCGATCCCAAGGGGAACGACCGAAGCCCCGGGCAGCACGTCGGCGAACTCCGGTTCGTGCACGAGAACCCGGTCGGCGCTGCGCAGCAGCCATCGCTGCACGGTGGCCAGACCTCGCCGCGCCGCCCAGGCCGGGATCCGGACGCGGTGCAGATCGGTAAAGGCGCGATCGACGCTCGCCGGGTCGACCACCTGATGCATCGTGGCCACGGCTCCGCGACGCCGGCGGCGCAGCGTCTGAAGCCCGTGGGCCAGCCGCGGCGTTGACGTCGCGCCGCCGTAGAGAAAGAACTCGTGCTGGAGATGGATGACCGGCGAGTCACGGCTCAGGGCGGTGCTCAGCGCGGCTCCCGTGCCGGCGCTGTCGCCGGGGAAGGCACGCTGCACGGTGACCGGCCCGTCGGCCTCGCGGCGGGCCGGCTCTCCGGGGAAGAGCGGGGCCACGACCTCGACCCGCGCTCCCGCGTCGGCCATGGCGTGCGCAAGGTGAGCGGAGTAAGCCGCCACCCCGCTCTGGCCTCCGTGGCGGACCCCGACCTCTGGGTAGGGCGTGATCAGGGTGACGTCAGCGCACGGCATGGGCCACCTCACCGGCTGGTTGCAGTTGGGTTCCTGGCGTCGGCCCTGCACCGCGCCGGCGGATCTCGTGACGCGCCCACAGCTTCAGCAGCGAGCCGCCCATACGCCGGGTATCACGAACCGGTCGCACCCGCGAGCCCTGACGGTCGATCCAGACCGTGGGCAGCTCCACGATCTGCTGGCCGTGCTCGTGCGCGGCGAGCAGCATGTCGACATCGAAGCTGAGGTCGGAGCTGGTCAGGCTGGGCAGGATCCGCTCTGCGCTCTCGCGGCGCAGCACCTTGGCCCCGCATTGGGTATCGCGATAGGGCAGGCGCAACAGAGCCCGCACGCCGAAGGCAAAGCCAGCCGACGTCATACGCCTAGGGAGCGAGCGTCCGACCGGCACCACGGCGGCGGGATGGCGGCGGGTGGCGATGGCTCCGTCGGCGTCACGGGCGGCCTCGGCCAGCCGCATCAGCTCAGCCGGAGGCGTCGCCCCGTCGGCGTCGACGAATCCGACCAGGTCGGCGTCCGAGCGCGCGAAGGCCTCCCGGATCACCCCCCCCTTGCCGAGCTTCGGTAGCTGAAGAGTGTGGACGCGCTCGTCCTGCGCCATGTGGAAACGCACGACCTGGTCGGTGGCGTCAGTGCAGGCGTCCAGGGCGACGATGAAGCGAACCTCGGGATCGACCAGACGACGGCGATAGCCGCTCAGTGTCCGCCCGATGCGGCGCTCTTCGTTGTGGGCGGGGATGACGATGTCCAAGCGCACGGAAACCTCCAACGGCAGGGGTTTGACGTTGTTTCGGGCACGCCGAACAGCGGCGTGGCACTGGGCGCGGTGAGCGCAGACCGACTGGTGCCCGGTGACCGGCGGCACCTGCGCGCCCCGAGTCGGGCGCAACGGCAACTTCAGCCTCGTCTCAGAGCAGACGTGGCCTTTCCCACTCCAACACCGAGGACACCCGAGAGACTCGCGAGGTGACGACCGATTTGTGTGATCTCGATCACAGGTCACCGTGCGCGCCGGAACCAAAGGACGCGTGGCCGACTCGGTTGGGTGGCCGACTCGGGTAGGGTGGCCGGACTCCGGTAGCGTGCGGCCGCATGGGTGTGGAGTTCGGGTCTGAGATGCGTTGCCGCGGCTGGCCGCAGGAAGCGGCGCTGCGGATGCTGCACAACAACCTGCACCCCGATGTCGCCGAGAAGCCGGACGAGCTTGTCGTCTACGGGGGGATTGGCAAGGCGGCTCGCAACTGGTCGAGCTTTCACACCATCGAGCGCGAGCTGCAGCGGCTGGGCGCGGGGGAGACTCTGCTCGTGCAGTCGGGCAAGCCGGTGGCTGTGTTCGACACCCATCCCGACGCTCCGCGGGTGCTGATCGCCAACTCCAACCTGGTGCCACAGTGGGCGACCTGGGACAAGTTCCGAGAGCTCGATGCCGCCGGGCTGATGATGTACGGCCAGATGACGGCCGGGTCGTGGATCTACATCGGCAGTCAGGGCATCCTCCAGGGCACCTACGAGACCTTCGCCGCCGTGGCGCGCAAGCGCTTCGGCGGCACGCTGGCCGGCCGCCTCGTCGTCACGGCGGGACTGGGTGGCATGGGCGGCGCCCAGCCGCTGGCCGTGACCATGCTCGGAGGGGTGGCCCTATGCGTCGAGATCGACTTGCGGCGCATCGAGCGCCGGATCGAGACCGGTTACCTGGACGAGCGCGCCGCCGACCTCGATGACGCCCTGGCCCGCCTGGACATGGCCCGCGGACAGCGCCGGGCCCTCTCGATAGGCCTGGCCGGCAACGCGGCCGAGATCCTGCCCGAGCTGGTCCGGCGGGGGGTGACGATCGACGTGGTCACTGACCAGACCAGTGCCCACGATCCACTCAACGGCTACATCCCGGCCGGACTGACCCTCGAACAGGCCGAGGTCCTGCGGGGGCGTGACCCCGATGGCTACCTGCGCCAGGTGGGCGAGAGTGCGGTGGCCCACGTGGGGGCGATCCGGGCCCTGCAGACGGCCGGCGCGGAGGCGTTTGACTACGGCAACGCGCTGCGTGGCCTGGCCGCCGAGCACGGAGACGCCGACGCCTTCGCCTATCCCGGGTTCGTGCCCGCCTACATCCGGCCCCTGTTCTGCGAGGGCAAGGGACCCTTTCGCTGGGTCGCCCTGTCTGGCGACTCGGCCGACATCCACGCAACCGACCAGGCGATCCTCGACCTGTTCGGCGACCAGGAGCACGTTGCCCGCTGGATCAAACTGGCCGCCGAGCGCGTGTCCTTCCAGGGCCTGCCGGCCCGAATCTGCTGGCTGGGATACGGCGAGCGCGACAAGGCGGGTGTGCGCTTCAACGAAATGGTCGCCAGCGGCGAGCTCAAGGGCCCGATCGTGATCGGCCGTGACCATCTCGACGCCGGGTCGGTGGCCTCCCCGGAACGGGAGACCGAGGCCATGCGTGACGGATCGGATGCCGTGGCGGACTGGCCGCTGCTCAACGCAATGCTGATGACGGCCTGCGGGGCAAGCTGGGTCTCGATCCACCACGGCGGTGGCGTCGGGATGGGCAAGTCGATCCACGCCGGGCAGGTGGTGGTCGCCGACGGCACGCCGGCAGCCGGCGAGCGGGTCCGCCGGACCCTGACCGCCGACCCGGGCCTCGGCGTCGTCCGTCACGCCGACGCGGGCTACCCGGAGGCGCTGGACGCCGCGCAGCGGCACGGGATCCGGATGCCGATGCTCGATCCTGAGCCCGACCTGCGGTGAGCCCGGGGTCGCTCTCGCTGCACGGCGCCGAGCAGATCCTGCGCCCGGCCGCCGACGGGCTGCCCTGGCTGCGCGGCGGCGACGTCGCGGCCCAGACCCTGGAAGCGGGGGATCTGGTGGTGCGTGATGGCTTGATCGCCGGCCTGAGCCGGGATCGAGGGGCCGAGATCGTGGTCGACGCCCGCGACTGCGCCGTCATCCCCGGCTTCGTGGACTGTCATACCCACCTGCCCTTCGCCGGCTGGCGCGAGGGAGAGTACGAGCAGAAGCTTGAGGGCGTCCCCTACGAGGCGATTTCTCGCCGCGGCGGGGGCATCGCCGCCTCGGCGCGGGCTCTGGCCGAGAGCGCAGACGAAGCCGTCCTGGCTCAGGCCTGCGAACTGGCGGCGGAGATGCTGGCGGCGGGAACCACCACCTTCGAGACCAAGTCGGGCTACGGCCTCTCGCGTCTCGGCGAGCTGCGCGCGCTGCGGCTGGCCCGCGAGCTCGAGACGCTCGTGCCTCAGACCACCCTGTCCACAGGGCTGCTCGCTCATGCCGTCCCGCCCGGCTTCACGGCCGACGAGTGGATGGCCGAGGTCGAGGCGATGATGCCCGAGGTGCTCGCCACCGGAGGGGTCAGTGCGCTGGACATCTTCGTCGAGTCGATCGCGTTCGAGAAACGGCATTTGGAGCGGATGGGGGCGCTGGCGGCGGCCGGCGGCCTGGCGCTGCGCGCCCATGTCGAGCAGTTCGCCAGCCATCGATCGGTGCCG
>JBAVWI010000288.1:0-15009 GCA_049697735.1 Solirubrobacteraceae bacterium | reverse complement strand
CCGGCGCCGGGCGCGGCGCTACGCGATCCGCTTTACAGCCGTCTCCACGCTGCGCGAGGCGCTGGCGAGCGCACCGTCATGGGAGCGCCACCTCCCCGCTGCGCTCACTCTGGCCGCCGTGGCGGTGCTCGCGGTTGCGCTCGCGCGTCCGCACGTCACGTACCGTGCGCCGGTCAACGAGGCGTCGCTGATGCTGGTCACCGATCACTCCGGCTCGATGGCGGCCAACGACGTGAACCCGAGCCGGCTGGCCGCCGCGCAGGCCGCTGCGAACACCTTCATCGACCAGTTGCCCAGCAGCGTACGGGTCGGCGCAATTGGTTTTTCGAGCTCTCCGGACATGGTTCAGGGAGCTGTCACCAACCACGCCGCGGCACGCCAGATCATCAACGCCCAGGCACCGGGGGGCGGGACCGACACCGGCGACGCGTTGCAGCTCGCGCTCGCCCTCCTGCACGGCAGCGCAGCCAAGCATCCACCGGCGGCGATCGTGCTGCTCTCAGACGGTGCCGCCAACGCTGGGCCTGACCCGGTGGCCGTGGCTCGACAGGCGGCCCGCGACCGGATCCCGGTCTACACGGTTGCCCTTGGCACGCCTAGCGGCACGCTTCCCAACCCGGACCCGTACGGCCAGCCCGTGGCCGTTCCGCCCGATCCTCAGCTCATGCAGCAGATCGCGCAGGTTTCGGGGGCGCACGCCTTCAACGCCCAGAGCGCCGATCAGCTCAGCTCCATCTACAAGCGGCTCGGCGGCCAGCTCAGTACGACCGCCCGCCAGCGGGAGATCACCGTCGTGTTCGCGATCGCCGGGATGGTGCTGCTGCTGGGGGCGGGGGCGGCATCGGTGCGATCGTCAGGACGGTTGCCGTGAACGGTCCCCGGTCAGACCAGTAGACCCGCGGCGGTCTCGAACGTCGCCGCCCGGATCTGGTCTGCCGCCTCTCCCGCGCAGGCCTTGAGCTTGTCGTCAAGCTCGGCTGAGCTCGGGGGTCGCGACGGCGCGCCGGGTGGCAGGTCAAGGCCCGTTCGGCGTCGCTCGTCCGCGCGCGTGGTGACCTCGATCGTGACCTCGCCGGCGAGCAGCCCGTCGCCTTCCTCGCTGGTCCTGATTTCCACGAGCTGCATCAGTTTCTGGGCTTCGGGCCGGTTTACGGCCTGATCGGTGAAGCTGTCCAGATCGGGCTGCTGATCCAGCAGCGCCGCCACGACGCCGTACTGAAGGCTGAACTTGCCCTGGAGTCCGGTGGTCGGCTGACCGTGGATGAGGGGCTTGAGCGAGCTGGCCGGCGTTGTCACCCGGATCTTCGCCACCTCGCCGGGCGAGAGGCCCTCGAGCCGGGTCATGGCGTTGATCGGGCGCTGGAGGGCGTAACAGCATGGATAGAGCTTGACTGCCAGTCCGTCACCCACCGGGTGCGCGATGCCGGCGTGCTGGGGATCGTCCCCGCCCACGAGGCGAAACCAGTCGTCGAGTGCCCTGCTGTCGGCGGTGGCTCCGGCCTCGGCGAGAGCGGCGGCGCGCATGCCCGCATCCACGGCAAAGCCGACCTGGAGTGACTTGCCCGCGGTGCCGAAGGCAGCCTGCATGCCCCCCGCCCCGGGGACAGCCAGCGCGATCGCGGTGGCAGTCTCGTCGGGGCTCAGATCCCGCGCCACCGACGCCGTGACGGCGGCGGCGGGGGCACCCGCCGTGCAGGTCGCGTGCCACCCCGCGCGGTAATGGCCCCACCCGAGCGCTGTGCCGAGGTGCGCCATCACCCCGGCGCCGGCGAGGTAGGACCGGGCGCCACCGCCACTGGCCAGCGCGGCCGGCACGCAGACGGCGCTGATGTGGGTGGTGGACGGGAGGTGCAGGTCGTCGTAGTCCAGGACATGAGCTTGCGCCGCCCAGCGCCCGGCTTCGCCGAGGCGCTCAAACAGCGGGCGCAACTCATGCTGGCGGGCGGCGACCATGACCGCCAGCGTGTCTTTGAGCGACCGCTGAGCCAGCGCCAGCTCGGCCCGGCCGGGGTCAAGTCCGGTCGCCCACGCGGCGAGCTCCTCAGCCAGGGTCGTCATGGCAAGTGCCCCGGCCGGCCTCGCGTGGCTACGACGTGGCGGCCGTTGTCTCGAGGGATCGGCCCGTTGTCCGGATGCCGAGGAGGATCAATGCCCCGGCAACGACTCCGGAAATCGCCATGACCACGAATGCGCCGGAGAAGCCCCAAGCCGAGTTGGCGCCGAGCACGATCAGCGGCGCCAGGGCCCCGCCTACGTGGCCGAGCCCATCGGTGAGGGCCACACCGGTGGCGCGAGCGTTGGTGGAGAAGTGCTCGGCCGTGTATGTGTAGAGCATCGGCACGAGCAGGCCGATCGAGGTCGAGGCGATGAAGCCGAAGACGATGATGACCGTCGGCGAGACGAACAGCCCGATGACCAGCAGGGCAACGGCCCAGACGACGGTCACCGCCGCGGCAGCGAACTTGCGCTCGAGCCGATCGCTGAAATGCGTTGTGGCGTAGGCCCCGAGGAGGAAGCCGAGGCCCGAGACGATCAGGTAGGTGGTGCTGTCGGCAAGGCTGTAGCCCTTGTCAACGAACAGCGTCGGGGCGAGCGTCAGCCAGCCGTAGTTGCCTACGTAGTAGACGAACCAGATGGCGACGAACAGGGCCACGCGCCTGATCATGGTCGGCGCGAGCAGCGCCCGGAAGGGGAATCGCTGCGCCTTGGTCTCGTCGGGCACCGGCTGCGGACGGGGCAGTTCTTCGTCCATGCTCTCGCGGGCTGACTCCTCAGCTTCAGCCACAACTTCCTCGGCCTCGTCGACGCGGCCCTGGGTCACGAGCCACCTTGGGGAGTGAGGCAGGTTGCGGCGCATGAACAGGATCGTCACGCCACCGAGCGCGCCGATCAGGAAGAGGATCCGCCAGCCACTGGCAAAACTCGGCACCAATCCCCGGGCGACGAACGGCACGACCGCGAAGCCGGCATAGGCGGCGGTCGTGGCCCAGCTCGTGTACCGACCCCGCAAGGGGGCGGGCGAGAGCTCGCTGATGTAGGTGGTGACAGTGGCGATCTCGGCTCCGATCCCGAGTCCGGAGATGAAGCGGAAGATGATCAGCTCAGTCACGTTGGTGGACGCAGCGGCCAAGACCGTCCCGAGCGAGAACACGCCGACCGACAGGCCCAGGCTGAGACGGCGCCCCCACTTGTCGGCAATCGTGGCGTCGCCGAAGGCACCGATGACGTAGCCGACCAGGCTGCTGGTGACCGACAGGGTGACAGTCGATTTGGAGACGTGGAACTGCGTCGCGATCACCGGGGCGGCGAACGAGATCGTGACGATGTCAAAGAAGGCGAAGAAATAGCCGGCGCCCACCACCCACAGCAGCTTGCGCTCGTACGGCCACACCGGGATCCGATCCAGCCGCGCCAATGGCCCAAATCGACGCCCGCGGGCCCGGCTCGTCGTCGGCGGCGGTTCCTGCTCTGTACCGGGTGACTGGTTAGGCATCGTGCTCCCTCCTGACAATGGGGCTACCCGGGAAGGTGCTGAGAAAATCGCCTGCCAGACGGTTGATTTCCTTGCGGGTGGGCATGCCTCCGCGGTGCGCCGTCACGACCGCCAGGGTGGTGCGGGAGGCCGCCGCGCCGGTCAGAAACCGGCCGTCACCGGAATGACCATCGGCTTGATCGACCCGGGATCTTCTCGGCTGGCTCGCAGCGCGGTCTCGGTCGCCTCGAGCGGGAAGTGCCCGGTGATGATGGCGTCGAGGTTGACTCGACCGCTCGCGGCGAGGGCGATCGCAGCGGGATACGTGTTGGCGTAGCGGAAGGTGCCGGTGAGGGTGATTTCGCGGCTCTGGATCGCGGCCATCGGGACGGTGGCGTTCTCCTCGGGCCCCATGCCGACGGCCACGGCCACGCCGGCCGGGCGCAGGGCGCGCACGCCGTCGGCGAGCGAGACAGGATGCCCTGAGCACTCGAGCAGGATGTCGGCCTGAAGCCCCGATTCCTCAAGCGGCTCGTCGCTGACGTTCAGAGCCCGGGACGCGCCGGCCTGCCGCGCGACCTCGAGCCGATGGGGGTTGATGTCGGTCACGGTGATCTCGGGGGCGCCGAGGGCGAGCGCGACCTGCATCGCCAGTTGGCCAATCGGACCCGCCCCGGTGACGAGCACGGACGTATCGGCACCCACGCCGCCCTTCCAGCACGCCCACAGCCCCACCGACAGGGGCTCCATGAGCGCGCCCTGGTCGTCGGTCAGGCCGTCCGGTAGGAGGTAGGCAAAGTCCTCGTGAATTGACACATAGCGCGCAAACGCGCCGTCTACCGGCGGGGTGGCGAAAAACTTGACGTACGGACACAGGTTGTAGCGACCGTGACGGCACTGATGGCAACGGCCGCAGGGAACGCCGGGCTCGAGGGTGACGCGAGCACCGACCTGGTGGCGGGAGGCCCCGGGGCCCAGCTCGACCACTATGCCCATCGACTCGTGACCAAGGATCAGCGGCGCCTCGACGACGAAGCCGCCGATCCGGCCATGCTCGTAGTAGTGGACGTCCGATCCGCACACGCCGACCGAGCGGATCTCCACCAGTACCTCGCGCGGTCCCGGGGTGGGTCTGGGGACGTCCTCGATCCTCAGGTCGCCCTGCGCGTACAGCACGGCGGCGCGATTCCCGTGGTTGGCAGGAGCCGCCGCGCTCACTCCCCGGACACCGCCCCGAGGGTCAGTCCGGTGACGAGCCACTTGCGGACTACGAGGCCGACCAGCACCATCGGCGCCACCACAAGCGTCCCGATCGCGGTCAGCTGCCCCCAGTCGACGCTGGTCTGCGTGACGAGCTGAGACGCGGCGATCGGGAGGGTCTGGCTGGAGGGTCCCGAGAAGGTGGAGGCGAAGGCGTAGTCGTTCCACGAGAAGACCAGGCAGAGGATCGCGGTGGTGGCAAGGCCCGGGCGAGTGAGCGGCAGGGCAACCTTGCGGAACGCCTGCCAGCGCGAGGCCCCGTCGACCAGCGCGGCCTCCTCGAGCACCGGCGGGAGCTGGGAGAAGAACGCGTTCATGATCCAGATGGCGAAGGGCAGGTTGAACGACAGGTAGGCGATGATCAGAGCCCATGTCGATCCGATCAGGCTCAAGAACCGGAAGATCACGAACAGCGGCAGGATCGCGGCCGCGATCGGCGCCATCCGGGTGGAGATGATCCAGAACGAGACGTGGTCCTTGCCGCGGAACGAGCTGCGGGAAAGCCCGTAGCCGGCCAGGGATCCGAGCGCCACCGCGATCACCGTCGACACCCCCGAGGCGTAGATCGAGTGAAGCGCATAGGAGCCGATGTTGCCTCCGCTGGAGGAGAACAGCGTCTTGTAGTGATCAAGCGTCGGAGTGAAGGTGAGCTTGGGTGGGTTGGCCACCAAATCGCCAGCGGGCTTGAACGAAGACAGCACCATCCAGACGATCGGCACGAGCGTCCAGAGCAGAATCACTCCCAGCCCCACCCAGAGGATGAGCCGGCGTCGGGCGCTGGTCCGGGTGTCACTCATTGTGCGAGTCCTCGCTGGCGGAGCAGCCGGACGAAGAGATTCGCCACCACGATCGAGAAGGCGAGCATCGTCAACCCGATGGCCGCTGCGTAGCCGAGGTCAAAGAAGCGGAAGGCCTCCTCGTAGAGACGCAGCGGGATCGTCTTGGTGGCGTCGGCGGGCCCGCCCGCGGTGGTGTTGGTGATGATGTCGTAGTAGCGGATCGCGTCCATCGAGCGGATCAGCAGGGCGATCACCAGGACGCCGGTGATCATCGGCAGCACGATGTAACGGAACCGCTGCCAGTACGTCGCGCCGTCGAGCTTGGCGGCCTCGATCACGGGGTTGGGCAGCGAGGTGAGCCCGGCCAGGACGATCAGTGCGATGAGCGGCGTCCACTCCCAGACATCCATCAGCACGACGGAGATAAATGCGGTATGGGGAGAACCGACGATGTCGCCGGTGAAGATCCCCGTCTGTTTCAAGGCCCAGGCGTAGAGACCGTAGGTGCTGTCGGTGAGAAACCGCCCCAGGAGGCCCACGATCACGGGGGCCATGAACATGGGAATCAGAATCAGGGACAGGATCACGTTGCGAGCCCGGACGACCTCCCAGAGCATCAACGCGACCGCGACGCCGATAACCATCTCCAGTCCTACCGTGAACACGAAGTACTCGATCGCGCGCACCCAGCTGGCGCCGACCACCGGGTCTGAGAAGAGCCGCGTCCAGTTGCCCAGACCGAGCCAGTGAAGGTGGATTCCCCCGATCAGCCCCACGCGGGAGAGGCTCATGAGGATGATGTAGACGAAGGGGAACAGCGACAGTGCGGCCAGGACGATCAGTGCGGGCGCCATCACCCGCGCCTCGAACGAGGGCCGCCAGCGCCGCCGCGGAGTCTGCGTGCGTCCGGCCGCGCGGTAGGTGGCCGACGGGGCGTTGGTAGTCGTGCTCATGCCGACTGCAGCGCCTGGGCCGTCTTGACCGCCTGCTTCATGCCCGAGGCGATGTTGCTGAGGCAGGCGGAGGGGGTGTCGCCCCCCGCGAGCATCGTCGAGAGTTCGCTGAAGATGACGCTGTCGCACTCGTTCCAGGCGGGGATCTTTGGCCGCAGGCCGATGTTGTGCGGCTGCCAGGCGCGGGTGACCGCCTCGTAGGTGAGGATGTTCGGCATCGCCGACGGGGGACGGCGCGCCTTGACGACCTCGGGGATGTCGTACACCGACCGGCGGGTCGGAGTCCCGCCGCCGGCTTTGCTCTTCAGATTGGCGAGCTGGGTCTCCTTGCTCGTCGCCCACACCACGAACAGCCAGGCGGCGCGCTGCTGGTCCTTGGGGGCCGACCCATTGACGCCGAGGCCGGTGCCGCCGTACATGTTCGCGCTGCGCACCGGCCCACGCGGCAAAAGCGAGAAGCCGATCTTCCCCTTGAGCTTGCCCTTCTCCAAGTCGCCGGTGAATTCGTGCCACAGAGGAGCCATCGCCACCTGCCCGGCGCCGAACGCCTCCGACAGCGCGGTCCAGTCCCAGCCCGTGCTCCCGGGATGGGCGGCCTTGAGGAGATCGCGGTAGAAAGAGGCCGCCTGGCTCGCCTTCGACGAGGTGAGCGAGATCGGCCCCGGGTTCTCGAGGCCGAGCCGTCCCACCGCGTCGCCCCGCTGAAAGTAGTCACCGCCCCACGCCCAGAGGACGTTGGAGAAGTCGTTCATCAGCGAGTCGTGCTCCTTGGCCATATGCCCGGTGCCATAGGCAACGTCAGAGGTGGCGTGCTGGTTGAACCACCTGGCCATCTCGAGGTACTGGGTCCAGGTCGTCTGCTCGCTCGGCGTCGGGTCGAAGCCGAGGTCACGGCGCATCTGTGAGCCGTACTTGGCGAACAGGTCCTTGCGATACATCCAGATCATCGTCGGCGCGTCATAGGGCAGGGCGTAGAGCTTGCTCGGGTCCTGAAACTTGCCCGCGGCTTCGAGTTGGATCGGGATGAAGTCGCCGAGGTTCTGAACGTGGGGAAGGCGGCGATCGGTGTTGAACTCGTTGAGATCAGTGAGTGCCTTGTGGTACGGGGCGATCACCTGGTAGGGGTCGGCGTAGATGACCTGGTAGGCGCCCTGCCCGGAGGCAAAGTCCAGGGCAACCCGTTCGACCATG
The DNA here is from genome assembly GCA_049697735.1 of Solirubrobacteraceae bacterium. Taxonomy (GTDB): domain Bacteria; phylum Actinomycetota; class Thermoleophilia; order Solirubrobacterales; family Solirubrobacteraceae; genus Palsa-465. Next base: position 7,354 of record JBAVWI010000288.1, on the reverse strand, counting down.
GCCGAGAGCTCGAGCTGAACGATGTTCACCTTGATGCCCGTGAGCTGCTCAAACGGCTTGGTGTTGGCGGCGATGGCCGAGGTCGGCGGGGTGTTTTCGGAGATGAAATTGAGCGTCGTACCCGCGAACTGTTTCCAGGGGTCTCCGCCCGTACGCGGGATCCGTCGCGTCTGACCGCCGCATCCCGAGAGCAGTCCGGGAATCGTCAGTGCCGCCGCCCCCACCGCCCCCGAGCGCACGAGCTCTCGCCGAGAGATCCGACCTGCTTCAGGTCGCTGCTCGATCAGCTCTCGAGGCTTCAATCTCTCCTCCTCGCCCTTACTGGATGGAAGGCCTATCAGCCCCCTACCCGCGACGAACGTCCCCGTAACCCGCCGACCTAGACCCGGCGCAGGGCGGGATACAGCGCCCGGAAGCGCTCGCGCTGCTCACGGTAGGCCTCGGTCCATTCGGCCACCGGCTCGATCGTCTCGCGGACTGAGACCGTGGCTGCCGTGGCCGCGTGGACATCCTCCCAGACGCCGGCGGCCACGCCGCCGAGCAGCGCCGCGCCGAACGCCGCGCCCTCGTCGACGGCTACGCGCTCCAAGGGCAACTCCAGCACGGAGGCGACGATCTGAAGCCACAGCTGGCTGCGGGCTCCGCCTCCGGAGACTCGCGCCACCTCCACGCCCGCGCCGAGCTCGCTCAGCAGGTCAAGCGAATCACGCAGTCCGAAGGCCACGCCTTCGAGTACCGCCCGGGTCAGGGCGCCGGTGTCGTGGCGCAGTTGCAGGCCCACGAACGCCCCCCGTGCGTCGGGATCGGCGTGGGGGGTGCGCTCCCCGGCCAGATAGGGGAGAAACAGCAGCCCCTCGACCCCGGGGGGCCAACCCGCCGCGCCCGACACGAGGTCCTCGTAACTCGCTCCGCCGCCCGCCGCGCCCCGGAACCACGCGAGCGCCGCCGCGGCGGAGAGCATCACACCCATCGCATGCCAGGCGCCGGGGACGGCGTGGCAGAAGACGTGCAGACGCCCCTGCTCGTCGGCGGCGAACTCGTCAAGGGCCGCGAAGACAACCCCCGAGCTGCCCAGCACGACGGACGCAGGGCCGGGGCGATCGGCACCGACACCAACCGCTCCAGCGGCCTGGTCGCCGCCGCCGGCGGCTACGGGGACGTCGTCGGCGGTGTGGCCAGAGACTTCCGAACTCTCAAGTGCGGGGGCAAGCCATTCCGGATCCAGGTCTAGAGCGCCAACCACCTGATCGCTCCAGCCTCGGTTGCGAACGTCGAACAGCAGGGTTCCCGAGGCGTCGGCGACGTCGGTGGCATGCTCGCCGCAGAGCCGCAGCCGGACGTAGTCCTTGGGCAGCGCTATACGGGCGATGCGGCCATACGACTCAGGCTCGTGGTGGCGCAGCCAGAGCAGCTTCGGGGCTGTGAAACCGGCCAGCGCCCGGTTCCCGGTCAACTCGATCAGGTGTTCGAATCCGAGCGCCTGCTCGATCTCGTCGCACTCGCGCGCGGAGCGCTGGTCGTTCCAGAGGATTGCCGGGCGGATCACCTGATCGCGGTCATCGAGAGCCACGAGCCCGTGCATCTGCCCGCTCAGCCCGATGGCGCGAGGTCTCCCGGCGGCGTCGTGCAGGCGGCCGAGCACGGAACGGCTCGCCCGCCACCAGTCCTCAGGGTCCTGCTCGGCCCAGCCGGCTCGGGGAGTGTCGAGCGCGTAGTTCTCCTCGGCCACGGCCAGGACCCTTCCGTCCTCGTCGATCGCCACCCCCTTGACGCCCGAGGTGCCGACGTCGATCCCGACCAGCGCGTCGCCTACGGATTTGGAAGTACCTGAAGCCATCGACCAATTCGATCACACTCCGGCCGTGCGCCTGTTCCTTGCCTCGGCCGAGCTCAACCATCCCTCCAACCACGGGGAGCTGACCCGCGCCCTGGCCGAGCTCGCCACGCCCGTGTCGAGAATCGCCGTGGTCGCCAACGCCCGCGACGGCGAGCCCCCCGAGCAACGCCGCCACTGGGTGACCAGTGATCTCAGCAGTCTCGACCCGCTCCACGCCGACACGGTCGAGCTCGACCTGCGTGACCTTGGCGACCGCCCACACGCCATCGATCAGGCGCTCGCCGGCACCGACCTGATCTGGGTCACCGGCGGCGACATGGACCTGTTACGCGAACGGATGCGCAGCAGCGGTCTGGATACGGCCCTCCAGCGGCGCCTTGCCGAGGACACGATCGTGTACAGCGGCTACAGCGCGGGGGCCTGTCTGGCCGGCCCCGCTCTGACCACCGCCGACCTCGAGGGCAACCCGCGCGCAGGCGACGAAATCGGATGGGGTGGACTCGGGCTGGTGGACTTCACGATCGTCCCGCACCTGCCTCCGGCGGGCGCCGCCGACAACGATTTCGTTCAGATCGCCCGGCACCTGCGCCGCCGGAACCTGTCCCACTCGGCACTGCGCGACGGCCAGGCGATCATCGTCTCGGGTGACGTTATCCGCGTGATCTAGCGGAGCCGCTGGCTCTGCAAGTTGCGGATTCAGCGGAGCCGCTGGCTCTGCAAGTTGCGATTCGGTTCCTCCCGCCCGGCCCGCGAGGTCCCGTCAGGCCACCGACCGGGGGTTACTAGGCTCGATGACGATGACTTCGCTACCTGCCCTTTCCCTGCGCGCGCTGACCAAGCGCTATGACGGCGGGCTCCTGGCCCTCGATGGCTTTGACCTCGAGATCCCTGACGGTGAGTTCTTTGGACTGCTGGGACCGAACGGCGCCGGCAAGACGACCCTGATCAGCGCGGTCTGCAATCTGATCCGAATCACCTCGGGCGAGATCGACATCTTCGGTCAGCCCCATCACGACCCTGAGGCACGGCGGATGATGGGCTTGGCCGAGCAGGACGTGAACCTCGACCGCTTCCTCGATGTCGAGGAGACGCTGGTCTATCACGGCGGCTACTACGGGATGAGCCGACCGGAAGCGGTTCGTCGCGCCGGCGAGATGATGGATGTCTTCGATCTCCGTGCCAAGGCCGGGGTGCGGGCGCCGCTGCTCTCGGGCGGTATGCGCCGGCGCCTGTTGCTCGCCCGGGCGCTCATGCACGAGCCCCGTCTGGTGATCCTGGACGAGCCAACCGCCGGCGTCGACTTCGAACTGCGCATCGAGCTGTGGCGCTACATCCGCCGCCTTCACGAGGAGGGGACGACGATTCTCCTCACCACCCATTACCTCGAGGAGGCAGCGGAGCTCTGTCAGGACATTGCCCTGATCCGCGGCGGACGCCTGATCGCGCGCGACAGCCCGTCCGGTCTGCTCGAGTCCTACGAGGCCGACTCGCTCGCCGACGTGTACGTGAAGGCGATGGCGGCGGCGTGAGCACCACGCTCGCCAAGTCCGAGCCCGAGCGGTCGGCCACGCGCAGGGTCCTCGTCCGCCGGCGCGGGCTCATCTCCCTGGGTGGCCGCGAGATCCTCCGCGTGCTCAAGCTGTGGACCCAGACCGTGGCCGCGCCCGTCGTCGCCTCGTTTCTGTTCATCCTCGTCTTCGGCCTGTCGCTGAGCGGACGCATCCGTCATGTGGACGGCTTTGACTACCGCGAGTTCATCGTCCCCGGCCTGATCACCATGGCCATGGTGCAGGCGGCTTACACCAACAACGCTTCGTCGGTATTCCAGTCGCGGTTTGATCGCTATCTCAACGACGTGCTCGCCTCACCGATGCGCAACTGGGAGATCAACCTCGGCCTGTCACTGGGCGGGGTGGTGCGCGCCCTGCTGATCGGCGTCGCGCTGCTAGTGCTGGCCCTCCCGATCACGCACGTGCCGATCCACGATCCACTCGTGCTCATCACCGGGGTCGTCCTCGGCCTGATCCTGTTCTCGTCACTCGGGGTGGTGGTCGGCATCTACGCCAAGACCTGGGATCACGCCGGCTTCGTCCAGAACATCCTGATCGTGCCGCTGAGCTTTCTGGGCGGCGTCTTCTACTCGGTGTCGACGCTGCCCTCGCCGTGGAGCGAGGTCTCGCACGCCAATCCCATCTTCTACCTCGTCCAGGCGGTCCGCTACGGCTTTTTGGGCACCAGCGACGTGCCCGTGGGCATCGCCCTGGGGATCACCGCGGTGCTCGCCGCGGTCACCGTGACGTGGAGCGCGTGGCTGTTTCACAGCGGTCGCAGACTGAAGCCCTAGCCAGCCGGAGGCAGATCACGACGGGAGCTGGCAGGCGAAGTCGACCTCGAGCGCCGAGTGATCGCTGAGATCCTGCTCGCGCCAGCCGTGGTGGTACTGGCAGGCAAGCGGACGCAGCGCAGAGGACGCGAAGATGTGGTCGAGGCGCCAGCCGCCACTGTGCCCGGAGATCCGCCTCCACGTCCAGCTCGGCTCGCGGGCGCCATAGCCGTGCAGGGTGCGGAAGGCGTCGACGTAGCCGAGCTCGCGCAGTCCCGGAACGACGCCGAGCTCGGCCATGTCCCACTCGGTCCCGCGTTCGGGACGGAGGCGTCCACGCGTGTCGCGGGCGAAAGAGATCGTCTCGCCGCTGGGCAGCTCGCGGCGCGGGGTATTGAGATCGCCGCACAGCACGCGGGCACCGGGGGTTGCCGACTCCAAGCCGGCCCGGATCGCCTCCAGCGTTCTCACCTTCACCCAGCCGTTGGCGGCGTTGGGGACGTGGACGCAATACACCTCGACGGGACCCAGATCGGTCTCGATCGCGCCCGCCACCGCCGATTCCGGTCTGGGCACGACCAGCGGCGTGGCGACATCGGTGATTGGAGCCCGGGAGGCGACCATCACCCACATCGCCGGTCGTTGCGTGCCGACGGGGGTCCGCTCGGCACCGGTCCAAGCCGAGCGCACATGGACGAGCCCGAGGAGCTCAAAGGCGCGCGTCCACAGCGGCTCGGTCCGCCGGGTCACCTCTTGCAGGGCGACGACGTCGGGCTTGCGAGCAGCCAGAGCGGTCGCCTGCTCGGCGAGCCGCTCGGCGCGCCGGGCGACGTTCCAGGTGATCAGTCGCAAGCGCCCAGGACGCTCACGAGCCTAACCAGCGAGCGCCCCAAAGCTCGACCAGGGGACCGGCTTGGCCGAACACGGGGTCGGACTCGGGCAACGGGACCCGACCGATGTTGGCCATTACCTCGTGGTGCTCGTCGGGATCGCCGCGGCGCAGGTCCCAGCGCATCCCGTTGGGGTAGGCGCCGACGACGAGCAGCTCGTCCTCTCCGACGTTGCAGTGTCCGAGCCCGGCCGGCAGTACGGCGACGTCGCCCTGCGCCAGCTCGAGCGACCTGCCGGCCGCTCCCCCGAGCATCACGGTGACCGAGCCGGCGACGATTCCCAGCACCTCGTGGGAGATCGAGTGAAAGTGGTGAAACGGGTAGATGCCATTACGCCAGGCGCCGTGCCAGCCGTGGGCGGCGAACAGCTGCTCACAGTCGGACGCGCTGTGTGCGGCGTCAACGGACCGATAGACGAGGGCCGGGAGAACCGAGTTCGGAATCGCGCCGTCGTCTCTGAACGTGTACGTCTCGGGCGCCATCGCGGCTAGGAAAAGCTCGGGAAGAAGACCACCAGCTGACGCTAACCCGCGAGCGACCGGAAAGGCAAGCCAGAATCGCGGCCAGAGGGAACCTACTCGTGAGTAGCTAACCTGTTCAGCCCAGAGATCGAAAGGACCGACCACCCATGGAAGCAGCGTCCCCGGAGCAGGCAAGCCCAGACATCAACGACGCCAACGGTGAGGCGGAGAAGCCGCCGTTCTCGCTGGCGCTAAGTCAGGACCAGAAGGACATCCGGGACTGGGTCAAGGGGTTTGCCGAGCAGACGGTGCGCCCGGCGGCGGCGGAATGGGACGAGCGCGAGGAGACGCCGTGGCCGGTGATCCAGGAGGCGGCGAAGATCGGGCTGTACAGCCTCGAGGGGATCGCTCAGTTCTGGTACGACGACAGCGGCATCATGTTCCCGATCGTCAACGAGGAACTGTTCTGGGGTGACGCGGGGATCGGGATGTCGATCATGGGCACGACTCTCGGTGTGGCGGCGATTCAGGCCAACGGCACGCCTGAGCAGTGGGGCGAGTGGATCCCCCAGTGCTTCGGGACCGAGAGCGCGCCCGAGGTCGCGGCCTTCTGTGTCTCTGAGCCCGACGCCGGCTCCGATGTCTCGTCGCTACGCACGCGGGCCAAGTACGACGAGGCCAGCGACGAATGGGTCCTCAACGGACAGAAGGCGTGGGCGACCAACGGCGGCATCGCCAATATCCACGTGGTCGTCGCCCAGGTAGATCCCGATCTCAAGGCGCGCGGCCACGCCTCCTTTGTGATCCCGCCCGCGACCAAGGGCCTTGAGATGGGGACCAAGGTCAAGAAGCACGGTCTGCGGGCCTCGCACACGGCCGACGTCTTCCTCGATGACGTGCGGATCCCCAACTCGTGCCTGCTGGGCGGCAAGGACAAGCTCGACCAGCGCCTCGCCCGCGCCCGCGAAGGACAGTCCTCACGCGGCCAGGCGGCGATGCGCACGTTCGAGCTCAGCCGCCCGACGGTGGGCGCCCAGGCGCTGGGCATCGCTCGGGCGGCCTACGAGTACGCCCTGGAGTACGCCAAGGAGCGCTCGCAGTTCGGGCGCCCGATCATCGACAACCAGGCCATCGCCTTCACCCTCGCCGACATGAAGATGGAGATCGACGCCGCCCGGCTGCTCGTCTGGCGCGCGGCCTGGATGGGCCGCAACGGCCACGACTTCGAGAACGCCGAGGGCTCGATGAGCAAGCTCAAGGCCGGCGAGGTCGCCGTCTGGGCCACCGAGCGCGCGATCCAGATCCTGGGCGGCAACGGCTACACGCGGGAGTTCCCGGTCGAGCGCATGCACCGCGACGCCAAGATCTACACGATCTTCGAGGGCACCTCGGAGATCCAGCGGCTGGTCATCTCGCGCGCGATCTCCGGCATGCACATTCGCTGACGCTCGAGGCCGGCCGCGGAATTAGTCGGGCGCCGGGGGACGGGTCGCGCGTCAGTAGTAACCGAGACGCGCGAGCGGCTCGACCAGCTCGCGCTCCTCGTAGGCCAGATGCGAGAGCATCGTGTCGCTGAGCAGGTCGGCGGCCGCCCGGAGCTGGGCGATCCCGTCGGACTCGGTGACTAGGGCGACCAAGGCGCGGTCGACCTGGTCAAGGACGTCCGCGATCACGTGATGCTCTTGCTCGAGGCGGTCGACCACGGGGACAAGCCCAGGGTCGCTGCGCTTGAGGTGGGGGAAGATGCTGCGGTCCTCGAGGGTGTGGTGGCCGGTGACCAGACGGCAGTACTGCGCGCAGTAGGCGCCCAGGGTCCAGTCGTTCTGGCGCATGGTCATCTGGT
>JBAVWI010000287.1:0-1726 GCA_049697735.1 Solirubrobacteraceae bacterium | reverse complement strand
GTGGTACACCGTCCAGGTGGCGCGGGCGGCGTCCGCCCAGCTCCAGTCCGGTGGGGCAGGCGCGGGCCGGCTCAGGGCCTCGGCGTCGCGCACGAGCCCATCGAGATCGTCGATCGCACTAAGCGCGACCCGGCCGCCGAGCACCTCACGCAGGGCGGGGACATCACAGGCAGCCACCGGGGTGCCGCAGGCCAGGGCCTCCACCGGCGGCAGTCCGAAGCCCTCGTCGTCTGAGGGAAAGACCAGCGCGTGCGCGCCGGTGTAGATCGCGGCCAGCTCGTCGTCGTCCACGGCCCCAGTGAGCTGAACGCCGTCGAGCTCGCGGGCCCACCGGCTGGTCGGGCCGACGAGCACGAGCGGCAGGTTGCGCCTGGCGCGGGCCAGGGCGGCGACGCGCTTGCGCGGGTCGGGCGTGCGCAGGCCCCCCACCCAGACCAGGTACTCAGGCGGCAGTGAGTAGCGCTCCCGCACCGTCTCCACTTGATCGGGACTTCGGGGGTGAAAGGCGGCAGCCGGCGCCTCGGGGATGACCACGATCCGCTCGGTGGGCAGGTTCAGCTCCCGTCGGGCGTCATCGGCGACGGCTGCCGTGGGGACGATCACCCGGCTGGCGCGCTCGACGGCAAGGTAGCGCAGCTTGAAGCGCAGCCCGGTGCGAAGGTACTCGCTGCGCCGCTTGAGAGGGATCAGGTCGTGCAGGGTGACCACCATCGGGACGGGGCAGCGCAGCGAAGCGCCCTCGAGCCAGGGCGAGTGAAATACGTCGCAGCGGCGGGGGTCGTGGGTCTCCACGAGCTCGCCACCGGCCGCCTCCCGGAGGGCGCCGAGCAGACAGCGGGCATAGCGTCCGATCCCGCGCAGGTCGCGTGCCGGGCGACTGTCGAAGGCCACCTTCATCCGGCGATCAGCCCTTCGACGCGGTCGGCGTAGGCGTCGGCTCCGAAGCGGCGCGCGTGCGCGCGGGCGGCGCCCCCCATCTGCTCGCGCCGGGCAAGCACCTCGAGCACGGCGGCGGCGAGCTGGGCGGGATCACCGGAGGCGACCAGACGGCCGGTGACGCCATCCTGGACAACCTCGGCCAGGCCCCCGACCCGGGTGGCGACAACCGGCGTCCCGACTGCCATCGCCTCGGCGAGCACGGTCCCGAACGGCTCCTCATAGGAGGGCAGGACGAGCACGTCGAGGTGGCGCATCATCCCGGGGGCATTCTCTACCCACGGGAAGTGCTCGATCTCGGGTGACGAGATCACCGCACGGGTGTAGTCGGGGTCGGTGCCGTAGGGATCGCCACCGATCACCACCACACGCGCGGTCGGCCGGGCGGCGCGAAGCAGGGGCGCCGCGCGGACGAGATCCAGCGGCCCCTTGCGCGGCTCGATCCGGCCCACGAACCCGATCACCGGCCCAGCGTCGGGAGCCCACGGGGCAAGTACCTCGGGCGGGTCTGGCTCGACCGGCGCGTAGACGACGTGCGCCCCGAGGCCGGCGAGGCGGTCGGCAACCGCCTGGGACGCAGCCAGGACGACCTCGGCTCGGCGCCAGAAGCGCGGCACCCGGGTGACCATGTCATGGACATGCAGCACGCGGCGCGCGCCACCGGTCGGGAGGGCCGGGAGCAGGCGCCCGCACACGGCGCCGTTGAGGTACACGACGCTGGCCGAGCGCGCGAGCTGACGTACGCGGGGCCAGGAGACCACGGCCCGCGCCCCCATACGCGGCCCCAGGC
>JBAVWI010000286.1:0-14209 GCA_049697735.1 Solirubrobacteraceae bacterium | reverse complement strand
GGCTTCAGCTCGGCGCCTACGACCGCCACGACAGCGCCGCCGTCGCGGCGCAGAGTCACGCGGACCACAGCGACGGCGCCGAGCTCGATCGCCTGATCGCGGTAATCGAGCGCGCCGGCGGCGGCCGCGCGTACGCCGGGATGCCGTCGAACTGGGGTCAGAACTTCACCGTCGGCGCTGTCCCGGTCTTCAAGTACCTCGAAAGCCGCGACGTCGACGAGGTCGGATACACGCTGCGCACCGCCTCGCTGATGACTGATCCCGAGTACTACTTCGATGAGCGCAACCCGGGCGACTACACGCTGTTCGGTATCCACTACCTCATCATCTCCACCGGCTCCAGACCCCCCATCCCCGCTGCGCTCAAGCTCCGGGCCGGCGCCTACTCGCTGTGGATGCTGCCGGGCACCGCCGGCGTCGTGCACGCCGGCACGATCGTCGGTCACCTGACCGCGAACCGGACCAACATCGGCACGCGGACGCTCCCAGTGCTCCGGTCCGACCTGGCCCAGCACCAGCGCTACGAGCAGGTGCGGTTTGACCAGTCCGGCTCCGGCGCCCTTGCTCGATCGTCGACCGGGGCGCCGCCCCGGCGGTCGGCCGGCACGGTGGTGGCGCAAGCCGACCATCTCACCGCGGGCCGAGCCGCCGCGACCGTGGCCATGCACCGGCGCGCTGTCGTCGTCCTGAGCGCGTCGTTTGATCCCGGCTGGACCGCCACCGTCGACGGACGCTCACAACCCGCGGAGATGGTCGCACCTGCCCTGGTCGCGACGACCGTGCAAGCCGGGACCCATCGCGTCGTGTTCCGCTACCGCGGCTTTCGTGGGTATCCGCTGCTGCTCGCCATCACCGCGGCGACGCTGCTCGCGCTGCTCTGCGCGGAGGTCGCGCGCCTGTCAGGTCAGTGACCGCGCGACCTGTTCGAGCTTGTCGAGCGTCGCGGCGATGCCGGATTCGATGCCGGCCCGAAGGACGGCGTCGCGGTGGGCCTGGCTCTGGTGCTGGACCAGCACCGTCAGCGTGGTCAGACCATCACGTTCGACTAGGGTCAGAGTGTTGAGTGACTCGGCATCGGGGGCACCCTCGTAGACCTCGGTTGCGACGATCCGTTCCCCTGGCACGATCTCACGGTATTCGCCGTGGAAGGCCGATTCCGAGCCTTCGCCGGCGGCAGTGACATAGCGCCACCGGCCGCCCACACGGAGGTCGATCTCAGCGCTGATCACCTCGCCGTGATTGCCGCCGTACCAGCGCTTGACAAGTTCCGGCGTCGTCCAGGCTCGGTAGACCAGCTCCTTGCCTGCGTCGAACTGCCGCGTGATCAAGATCTGATCGTCGGCGGGAAGAGTGACGGTTGCCTCATACGTTGTCGGCTGCATTGTCTTGTTCCTCTCGTTTGAGTTCCTCGAGCACCGTGTCCAGCGCGGTAAAGCGCTCAGACCACATCCGCTCGTAGCGCGACACCCAGTCATGGATCGGCTTCAGCGCCCGCGCGTTGACGCTGTAGAGCCTCATGCGGCCGTCCTCGCGCACGCCGACGGCACCCACGTTGCGTAGGACTCGCAGGTGCTTGGAGACCTGGGGCTGGGCCAGGCCGAGCAGTTCCACGAGCTCGGTGACCGACCGCTCCCCGCTGGCGAGCTGATCCAGGATGTCTCGCCGTCGGGGCTCAGCCACTGCGTTGAACGCGTCGGTGGTGGTCGCCGCTCTGGCCACGCCCAAATCATATGCCCATATAGGTATATGTCAAGGCCGCGGCTTCACCCTTTCCGAAGGGATGACTTCCGCTTCCTCAGGCACGCCGTCCCTTCGAGATTGCCTATGGGAACACCGTAGCTAATATGGGGCGATGTCGCCGACGAAGGTCGAAGCGATCCCGAGGCGGAGTTACCGATCCGAACAGCGAGAGCGCCAGGCGCGGGCGACGCGGGAGCGGATCCTCACTGCGGCGAGCACGGAGTTTCAACGCCGGGGCTACACGGCGACTCGGATGCGCGCCGTGGCCAACGCGGCTGGCGTGTCGGTGCCGACCGTTGAGCTGCTCTTCGGCACCAAGCCCCAGCTTCTCCGGGCGGCGATCAGCTTCGCCATCCGCGGGGATGCCCAGCCGATTCCGATGCTCGAGCGACAATGGGCGCACAGAGCCCACAACGCCGCGTCCGCCGGCGATTTCCTGGCCATCGTCGGTCGCGTCCTTGTCGAGGGGGAGCGGCGGTCGGCCGGCCTGATCGTCGCCGCTTTCGAGGCAGCCAACCAGGATGACTCGATGAAGACCTTGGCCGATCAGCTCCGAGGTCAGCGAGCCGAGACCGCGGCGTGGCTCGTCGATCAGCTCATCGCCCGCGCGTCGCTCCGTAGCGACGTCACCCGCGAGCTGGCGATCGACACGGTCTGGCTGCTCATGGATCCCCATGGGTTCCGTGCCTTGACTCGTGACCGCGGCTGGACGCCCGAACGATTCGAAGCGTGGTTCACCGACAGCGTTCGCCGGCTCCTCCTCGCGAGCGAGCCTGCGCCGGTGCAGACGACGCGTTCGCGTCCTACACCACCGACTACATCCACCCCCAAGCGGAAGCGGAGGACTTGATGAGCGAGCATGCACGGGCGGCATCAGTCGACAGGTTCGGCGTCGACGACGGACTCGCCCGACCGGGCGGGGTCACCTATCTTCACATCCCCGCCACGGACGTCCGCCGGGCGGCGGCGTTCTACCGGGACGTGTTCGGGTGGAACATCGACGGTCCCGACAGCGACCGTCCCAGCTTCGACGACGCCAGCGGGCTCCTCAGTGGCGCCTGGATCAGCGACCACCTCGCCGTCGCCGAGCCGGGGCTGCTCCCGTACATCTACGTCGCGGACATGAAGGAGACGATCGCGCGGATTGTCGCGCACGGTGGCGCGATCGTCCGCGAGCCATACCCTGAGGGGCTGCTCACCGTCGCCACATTCAGCGACCCTGCCGGGAACGTGATCGGACTCTGGCACGACACAACCCGGTCACCGGGCGACTCCGAGCCGCAGGCGCCCGGCGCCGCAGAGACTGTCACACCCGTGCCCGAGCATCTGCACACGGTCACGCCTCGGCTGGTCCTCGCCGATGCCGCGGCCGCGATCGACTTCTATGCCGAGGCGTTCGACGCCCACGAGGTCGGCGAGCGCCACTGCGCCCCCGACGGGACACTCATCCACGCCGAGCTTCGGATCGGAGACTCGATCCTGATGATCACCGAGGGCAACGGCTACAAGGCGCTCCTATGCACCTACTGGCCGGATGTGGATGCCGCTTGGGAGCGCGCCGTCGGTGCCGGAGCGCAGGTTCTTCACGCACTGGCCGACCAGTTCTACGGTGAGCGCGGCGGCCGCGTGAAGGATCCCTTCGACCAAGAATGGATGCTCAGCGCGCGTCTCGAGAAGCTCACCGCGGCCGAGATCGCGGTTCGCGCGCCGGCGCACGAGTGAGGTGCGCGGCTTGTGTCCGTAGGTGTCGCATGAGAGGTGCGGGCACTACGTAGTGTGCTGGGGGGAGGAGGCCGGTGATTGAATGGATCAGGGCTATGGAAGGACTGGTACGCGGAGACGACGGCGTTGCTCGCTGCTGGTGGGCGGACTCCGCGCCGGAGTACCGCACCTACCACGACCGTGAGTGGGGCTTCCCGGTCGCCGACGATGTGCGCCTGTTCGAGAAGCTCAGTCTCGAGGGCTTCCAGGCCGGTCTCTCGTGGCTGACGATCCTGCGCAAGCGTGAGGCGTTCAGGAACGCATTCGCCGGCTTCGATTTCGAGCGGATCGCGCGCTTCGGTGAAGGGGACGTTGGGCGGCTGCTCGCGGACGCGAGCATCGTGCGACACCGCGGGAAGATCGAGGCGGTGATCAACAACGCCAGGCGCGCGGTCGAGCTCGTCCGCTCGGAGACCTCCGTCGCCAGTTACGTGTGGCGGTTCGAGCCACACCCGCGAGCGGGGCGGCTGGACCCGGCAACGCTGGCGCAGCTGGGCGTCGCTGCCGAGTCGAAGGCACTCGCCAAGGACCTCAAGCGGCGCGGGTGGCGGTTCGTGGGACCGACCACCGTGTATGCGTTCATGCAGGCGATGGGTCTCGTGAACGATCATCTCGACGGGTGTGACGCACGCCCGCGGGTCGATGAGGCCAGGGGCACGTTCAAGCGCCCTTAGCTGAGGTCATCCACGCCATGCGGGCAGCGGCACGAGCCGACATGCCGGTCTGCCCAGGGATACGAGCCAGCGCGCCGCTGCTGCCGGCCGGAAACGCGGTCACGATGGCGTCGAACTCCGTGAGGCGTAGCGCATAAACGCGTGGTCGCTCGCGGAAGGGAGGCTCGGGAGACACTGGTCAACCCACCGCAGCCCGGGATCCTGCCGGCATCTGCTCCGCAGCCCGTTTCTCCCGCGTCAAACTCAGCCGCGCCACCGCTCGGGAAGTTGCCGCGGCTCGACCCCGCTCGGCAGCCGCTCCCCGGCCGCAGCAAAACGTCGGCCAAGCAACCAGCGGGGACCAAGCAGGACAGTCCAGCGTGGCTTCAATCCAGGCGGCCGGCGGCCTGATTGCTGGTCGTCGCGCTGCCAGCGGCGGCATCGGCAGCGGCACCACTCGGCGATAGCCCGCCCCGGAGTGCTCTCAGCAGCATGTCAGGGGCCCAGCAGTGCGGCAGGCACCACTGCCACCCCATCAGAGCGGCGGTAAGCCTCTGGTCCGGTGGTGATGATCACGCGGTCAAGTAGGTCATCGCCAATCTCCTGCTGGAGCCAGTTGAGATGTTTGACGGCGTCATCGCGGACGGTAGCGCTGAGCTTGATCTCGATGGCGACGACGTGTCCGTCGCCGCGGTCAACGATGAGATCGACTTCATGGGTCCCGGCGCGCAGCCGTAGATGCGCAACTGCGGCTTCGGCCGCTTGGGCGTAGACCTTGATCGACTGAGTGACCAGCGACTCGAACAACGCCCCGAGCAGAGTTCCGTCCCGAGGCACCGCAGGGCCGGGGGAATCGCCCTCCAGCAGGCCGGATGCGGTGGCGCCAAGCAGCGTCGCCGCCAGTGCGGGATCAGCGAGATGGTGTTTGGGCGGGAGCGCCAATCGTTTGATCGGGTTGCGTGTCGGCAACCAGCCAGGTACCTCGTCGAGGATGAACAGGCGCTCCAGCACCTCCCGATAGGGCGCGATGGTGGTCTTGGCCGGCGGCCGGTCGTTGCCGCCGCTGGCAGCGTCACGGATTCGTTCGAAGGAGGCCGTCGTGGCGGTCGCTGCGGCGTATGCGCTCATCCACCGGCGCAGCCCGTCCGCGTTGCGGACATTGTGTCCGAGCTCGGGGAAGTCGCGGTCTACGACGCGCCGCAGGTAGGTGTCGAGCTGGGCCCGCAGCGCTCGGTCGCGCAGCCGGCGTAGGCCGGGAAATCCGGAGTGCAAGACCTCGGCTGCGTAGTCCTCCAGGCCGCGTTCTGTCGATCCGGTCACCGGCTTTCGCTCGCCCCGAAGCAACTCGGCGAGGCTGACAGTCGTCTCGCCGGGCCAGCGTTCGGCCAGCGAGAGAGGGCGCATCCGCACGCTGACGATCCGGCCGCCGCCCGAGTGGGTGCCGGTGTCGCCTGGCGATGCCGACCCGGTCAGCAGAAACTGCCCGGGCGCGGCGCCGCCATCGTCGGCGCGGCGCACCCGATCCCACACGGCCGGAACGTACTGCCACTCGTCAAAGAGCACCGGAGGTGGAGCATCCAGGAGCCGGTCCAGGTCAGCCTCGGCCACGGCGCGGCGCTCGGGCTCGTCGAGCTTGTAGATCGTCTGGGCGCGCTGGACGGCGGTCGCTGTCTTGCCCACTGCTTTGGGGCCTTCTAGAGCGATCGCGCTCAGCGCGGACGTGAGCTCATCCATCTCATCGTCAAGGATCCGTCGTTGATAGCCACCCACTGGCGATGGGCGCGCCGTGCTGCTGTCAGCCATACTTATGTACTCCCGTCTGCCACGTCTCTATACTCCCGTCTGCCAGCACTATACGCTACCTTCTGCCAACCCCCTGGGCCTAGGCTTCAGAACGACGATCTCCGGCGGACAGCGGCTGGTCATGGCTTGCGCCAGCCTTGATGACCTCATCGCTCGCTTCGCTGGCTCTTCGATCGGTCGGTCTACCCGCCCGGCTACGCCGACGAGCTGTGGAGGGGGACTGGGGTTGATCAGCCGCCCCACCAGCAACGCTGAGCGAGCGACCACCGTGGCGTGATCGGCCAAGTCCCGCGCTCTCACGCCGGGGGCTAACGGGCTGGCCGAGACCGGACCGAGAAGGTCTCGCCACGCAACGAAATCGGCTCCCGCGCCGGCGGCTGCGGCGCTACCGAACACGCCAGCCGAACACCCTGGCGGCCCGGCGATCTCAGCGGCAGCCCAACCCTCCGCCGGGGGAAGCGTAAGGCCCCGTGGCGCCTGGAGATGCGCCGTCCCACCGCGCCGAACCTGAGAAAAACCCACCCTTTTTCGAACCCGAGGAATGCGGCGAACCTGAGAACAAACCTGAGAATGGCCCTTAGAGCCCGCCTCCGGACTTGAACCGGAAACCTTTTCATTACAAGTGAAGTGCTCTACCAATTGAGCTAGGCGGGCGCTGGGCCCAGTTTCTCACGCTTGTGCATCCTGGGCACCACGATCGCGCCGGAAAAGTATGCGCGGGGGGTTGGACGAATGACCTAAGTACGCCTAGGATGGCTGGAGGCGGTCTCTCGCCGGTCCGACAGTTCAGGTAAATGACTTCACTCAGCCTCTCACCCGACGCGGTCACCGTTCTCGGCCTCGCCGGTTCCGCCCTTCCCTTCGCAAACTCGATCGATGACGAGGTCGAGCGCTGGCTGCGACCGCTACGGCTCTACGGCGAATCTGGGCGTGCCTTGCAGGCCCTCGGCATCAGCGAGGCCCCACTTGACGCCTCCAAACGCGTTCCCTCCGGGCCCACCGCAGAGTCGCCGGACGAGATTCTGCACGTGGTGACGACCGCCGCGACCCGTATCGCCGGTGAGCGTGGCGCGACCACCGTCGGTACTTCGGACGTCCTGATGGCGGTGATGGAGCACTATGGCAACGCGTTTGACAACGCGCTGCGCATCCGCTCCAGCGATAGCCAAGAGCTGATCGCCGCGCTCGGCGAGCGGTCTCAGAGCGCCACCTGATCGGGCTCAGGGGTTTAGCCGCTCGTAGTTGAGCCGCAGCAGCCGGATCACGTCCTGAACGTCGGATTGATCCACGATCCGACGCGCCGCTGGCCCCACCCGGTCGGGAAACACCGGATGGTGGGTGATGCGCCCGGCCTCAAAGAGCTCCGTCCAGACCGGCTTGGGAAATGAGAAGTGTGCTGACCGGTCCCCGTGCAGGTGGCCGATCTCCCGTCGGCCGACGCGAAAGGCGAACTCGCCGCGTCGCCCGGGACCGGACTCGATGCCCGGCCAGGACTCGACCTCCGTGGTGATCTGCTCGCTGGCGCTCAGAGCTCGGATGGCTGTCATGGCCGCTCCTTCTGCGATCGGGGATGCATTCATCCTCCGCTTTTGCCCGCCCGGTTGCCATCGACAATTGGTCCTAGTACCCCACCCCACAATCCTGGGCGCACCTGGCGGCCTGGAGGCTCGCTCGCGACGCCAGCCCGGCTAGGCCAGGGCATAGCCCTCGGGCGACGCCGCGAGCTCATCAGCATCGTGGCGGGAGTCGGTACGCAGGACGGCCAGTACCAGCACGGCCGAAACCAGGGCCGCGCACCCGACAACCACGTAACCAAACGAGTAGGCGTTGCCCAGGGCGTGGAAGGCCACCTCCTTGAGTGGGTTGAGCGGCACCTGGTGACCGTTGGGCAGGGTCGCGGTGGCGGGCACGGCGTTGGCGCCCAGCGGACCAGACTTCACGGCCGCCACCGCGGCGGCGAGCTTGTCGCGCTGAGCGGCTGGAGCGGCGGCGACCGAGTGGTAGAAGCCAGTCAGCGCGTGCTGGAGCGACGGCGTGGCGGCGACCTTCTCCTGGATGGCCGAAGCGGCTCGGCTCAAGGCCACCGCACCGATGATCGCCGGGCCGAGCGTGAAGCCGAGGTCGCGCAGGAGGCTGGTGGTCGCGCTGGCCATCCCGGCAAGCTGAATGCGGACCGTGTTGACCGCCACGGCGGTGACCGACGAGACCGCGAACGCGAAGCCGATGCCGACCAGCGCCAGCGGGGCGATCATCGGGGAGATCGACAGCGGTGAGGCCGACACGGTGGACGCCCAGAAGTCCCCGATCGCGATCAGCGCGAAGCCGCCGCCCAGGATCCAGCGAGCGTTGACACGGTGCACGATGCGCGCGACCAACGGCAGGAGGACAAGCGCGAAGCCCTGCAGGAGCACGAAGGCAATCGAGGTCTTGAGGGGGCTGAAACCCTGAATCGCCGAGAGGCGGATGCTCGAGGCGTACGCCGTGCCAAGGAACGCGAACATGCCCACCACGGTGACCAGGGCGGTGATGGCAAAGGCCGGATTGGCGAACAGCTCGAGCCGTAGCAGCGGTGATCGGGACCGGCGCTCGACGACCAAAAACACGGCCACGAAGAGCACTCCAACCACGAAGCCGATGATCACCTGCGCGCTTCCCCAGCCGGCCGTCGCCGCCTGGATGACAGCGAACAGGAGCGCGAACAGACCGATCGCGATCGTGATCTGACCCGGCCAGTCCAGCGAGCGGCCCTCCGGCGAGGAGGAGTCGCGAGCCCACAGCGTCGAGACCGCCGCGCTCAGCAGGGCCAACACCATCACGGCCAAGAACGCCCAGCGCCAGCTCGCGTTGGGGTCCGAGCCGAACTTGAGCTTGGCCAGCAGGCCGCCCAGGACCGGGGAGATAAAGCCGCCCGTCGAGAGTGCCGCGGCATAGATCGAGATCACCCGCCCCCGCTCCCGGGCGTTGTGCGTCGCCGCCGCGACCATGGCCAGCGACGTCGGGAACAATGCTGCGGCGCCGATGCCCGACATCGCCTGGCCGATCCAGAGCACGAGGACGCGCGTGCCCGTGGAGGTTGCCGACCCGGGGGTGAGCACCGAGATCAGCTCGCCGAGGGCAAGGACAGCCGCGCCCCCGACGAGCAGGCGCTTGCGGCCGAACAGGTCACCGAGGACCCCAAAGGTGAGTTCGAGCAGGGTGACGGGAACCAGGAAGGCGTCAGAGATCCAGGTCAGCTGCGACGCGCTCGTGCCCAGGTCCTGCTGGAATAGGCCGTTGAGCACGGCCGGAATCGCGAGCGCGACCTGGCCGACACAGACGGCCAGGGCAGCCGAAGCCAGGGTGCCGTTAGTGAGAACGCCACCCGCCCGGGAGCCGTTTGCCGAGCCGGCCTCGGATCGAACGCGGGCCGATGACATGAAACCTCCCTCCGAAGTTTTCCTGCTCCTTCCCGCGGCTGGTGGCTTACAAACCAGTCGCGCTCAGCGCACCTCCGGCGGCCTGCATGACATTCTCGAGGCGGTCGACGCCCTCAACTGACCGGCGCTACGCGGTCAGGCGTTAGCCGGCTTTGGGTCGGGCCTGACGATGACGGTGTCGGCAATGGAGACGATCTCGTCGACGGGAAGGTCCGCGCGCGAGGCGTGCTCCTGAATCGCTTCGGGACTACTCGCCTCGTAGATGCACAGGGTGCCGACGGCGCCGTTGCCCTCATCAAGCACGTAGCTGCGAATCCAGCGGATGTCCTCGGACATCTCCTCGTCGCCGACTTTGGTCGACCTCGCGGCTGCCGCCTCCAGCTCGGGCCCAGAAGCCCAGCCGTCGCGGCGGATGATCGCGTAGAGCTGCATGACTACCTCCCCGGTCAGGGTGAACAGGGTCATCATAGGTGGGGAGTGGAGATCCGACCAGGGGCGGCTACTGAACTGCCTCAGCCTCAAGCTTCTCGGCTGCTGTCGCCTCGTGCTCGGGAATCATCGGCCCGTTGCCGGCCGGGTCGACGACATCGTGCTCGAAGAACTCATAGCGCCCGTCGAGGACTGACTGCGCGAGCTCGTACTGGTCATCGTCGTCGTTGGCCCACAGGGCGTGAAAGAGGCCGTCGGCCCGGCGGCGGGCCTGGGCGCAGAACAGATCGGCCAGCTCGTAGACGGCATCCTTGTGCGCCGCGTCCTCGTTGGCCAGGGTGGACGCGTAGACGCAGGCGCAGGCGATCGCATAGAGCTCGGCACCGATGTCAACGATTCGGCCCAGCAGCGCGCCCTTCTCCTCGAGCTTGGCCTGGTAGCGGCCCATCGCGTAGAACGTCGAGCGCGCGAGCTTGCGTGAAGACCGTTCCGCGTATCGCAGATGCTTGGCGAGGTCGCCGAACTCCTCAAACGAGCTCGGGCGCTGGCCCTTGCCGACCGTCAGCGAGGGGAACCACTTGGCGTAGAAGGCGCCGGCCTTGAGACTCAGCTTGGCTTTCTCGCTGATCCCGCCGTCACCGAGCAGGATGTCGCCGGCGATCTGGAGGTGCCGGTCGACAGCCTCGCGGGCGATCATCAGATGCATGATCTCCGTTGAGCCCTCGAAAATGCGATTGATGCGCATGTCGCGCAGCATCTGCTCGGCGGGCACCGCCTTCTCACCGCGCGCGGCCAGCGACTTGGCGGTCTCATAACCACGACCCCCGCGGACCTGGACCATGGTGTCCACGACCTCCCAAGCGCGCTCAGAACCGTAGAGCTTGGCGATCGCCGCCTCGATGCGGAAATCGCGCTGCTTGTCGTCGGCGAGGCGGGAGGAAACGTCGACCAGAGCCTCGAGTCCGAACGCTGTTCCGGCGATGAAGGCGATTTTCTGCGCCACCGGATCATGCTTGCCGAGCGGCTGACCCCACTGTTTGCGCTCGTTGGCCCACTGCCGGACGATACGCAGCGAGTACTTGCTGACCCCGACGCAGATCGCCGGAAGCGAGAGCCGGCCCGTGTTGAGCGTGCCGAGGGCGATCCTCAGGCCCTTGCCCTCGCCCACGATGACGTTCTCCTTGGGGACGAACACGTCCTTGAACTCGGTCACCGAGTTCTCGATGCCGCGCAGGCCCATGAACTCGTTGCGGTGCTTGACGGTGATGCCTTCGGTGTCCATCGGGCAGATGAAGGCCGTGATCCCACCCTTGGCGCCTTCCCGCCTGCACAACGGCCATGACCACCACGACGTCGGCGATCACGCCGTTGGTCGCCCACAGCTTGGTGCCGTTGATCCGGTAGCCGGATCCGTCCTCGGTCGGGACGGCGGTCGCCGACATGCGGGCGGGATCAGAGCCCACGTCGGGCTCGGTGAGCAGGAAGGCCGAGATGTGGTCCTTGGCCACCTTGGGCAGCCACTCCTGCTTTTGCTCCTCAGAGCCGAAGGTCTTCAGCGGCTCGGGCAGCCCGATCGACTGATGCGCGGAGAGCAGCGTCGAGATCGCGGCGTGCCAGGTGCCGGCTAGCGAGAGGGCGCGGTTGTAATAGACCTGAGTGAGGCCGAGACCGCCGTACTGCTTGGGGATCTTCATGCCCAGGGCACCGAGATCCTTCAGCCCCGTGATGAGATCGTCGCCAAGCTTGCCGGACTCCTCGATCTGGAGCGGGTCGACTCGCTCGGTGAGGAAGGCTCGCAACCGGGCGAGAAACTCCTCGCCCTCACGGACCTGGTCTGGATCAGCCTTGGGCTGGGGATGGATCAGCCCAAGCTGAAAGTTGCCCAGGTACATCCCGCGACCGAAGCTGGGTTGCTTCCACTCAGCCTCACGGCTCTCCTCGGCGACCCGCTTGGACTCTTGGTAAGAAGGATTGTTCGATGGCATGAATCACTTCATACCCGACGAGGCAAGCTCTTGCACCATCGGCAACCGCCCCTTGGCCAAACGGCGGATTGACATAGCCGAACGCTGTCCACTCGGCCCTCGTCCCGCCGAGGCGACCCGACTTGAATACCTCTATGGAGCCCGCGAGCTCATCCCCGTCGGCCAGCGCCGAACGCGCGCGTCCGCTGATCGTGGTCAGCACCTCGGAGCTGCGGCGTGGAAGCATGGTCCACGTAGCGGAGAGCGAGCCACCCCGGCACGAGATGGTTCTCGGACTGCGCTACCTGCGGGCGATCGAAGCCGCCGGCGGCGCTCCGGTGGTGGCCGCGCCGATGGGCAGCACCAGTCTGGCCGCGCTGCTGGCGCGGGCCGACGGCGTCTGCCTGTCAGGCGGCCCGGACCTCGACCCCAAGGGCTACGGGGCTCAACGCCACTTTCGGATCGGACCGACCGAGCCCCAGCTCGACGCCTTCGAGCTCGAGCTGGTCCGGGCCGCCGATGAGCTTCGACTTCCGATCCTCGCCATCTGCCGCGGGATGCAGGTGCTCAACGTAGCCCGCGGGGGTACCTTGCACCAGCATCTGCCCGACGTCGTGGGTGACTCCATCACTCACCGGCAGCATCTGCCCGGGCGCGTTCCCACGCATCCGGTCGAGATCTCGACCAACAGCCGCCTGGGTGAGATCGTTGGCCTGCGTTGCCACGTCAACTCCTTCCATCATCAGGCCGTCGCCGAGCTCGGCCAGGACCTAGCCGAGACCGCGCACGCGCCCGACGGGACGATCGAGAGCGTGGAGAGCCGCGATCGCGAATTCGTGATCGGAGTTCAATGGCACGCGGAGGCCCTGACCGCCCGGCCCGAGCAGGCGTCGCTCTTCCAGGCCTTCGTGGCCGCCGCCCGAGACCGCGATGGCAGCGATCTCGACCTGGCGCAAGCCGCCTGATCGCACTTCGCCGGTGTCTGTGACCATGCGTGCGGCAGCGGTACCGGCCTGGGCGAGATGGGCGGCTTCGGACGCCTACTCGGTCGGGCTGGAGGAGGAGGTGATGCTGCTCTCGCCGGAGGAGGACTGGTGCCTGGCTCAGCGCCTGGACGAGATCAATCCGCTCCTGTCAGCCGGTCTCACTGACCAGATCAGCGGCGAGACCCACGACGCGGTACTCGAGCTGACGACGCGACCCCACGCCAGCGCGCTGTCGGCAGCGGGCGAGGCCGCCACGCTTCGGGAACGCTTGAGCGCTGAGCTCGAGCCCCTGGGGCCGCGAGCCGCCTCGGCAGGCACCCATCCCTGCGCAATCTGGAGCGACACCCAGATCGCCAGCGGCGCGCGTCATCAGGATGTCTACGCGGCGATGCGCGAGCTGGCGCGGCGCGAGCCGACCTTCGGCCTGCATGTCCACGTCGGCGTCACCGATCCCGAATCCGCCATCACCCTGCATAACCGCCTGCGGACCCATCTCCCGCTGCTGCTGGCCCTATCGGCCAACTCCCCCTTCTGGCAGGGCCGCGACAGCGGACTGGCCTCGGCGCGCACGCCGCTCTTCCAGGCCTTCCCCCGAGTCGGGCCGCCCCGTGCGTTTGACGATTACGCGGATTATGTTGAGACCGTCGACCGCCTGTTGCGATGCGGCGCCTTCCCCGACCCGACCTACCTGTGGTGGGAAGTTCGCCCCCAACCCAAGTTCGGAACTGTCGAGGTAAGGGTCATGGACGCGCAGAGCGAATCCTGGGCGACGCGCAGCCTGGCTGCGCTCGTGCAGATGATCGCGCGGCTCGAACTCCAGGACGGCTATCACTCCCAACCCGTCTCTGGGAACCCCGAGGTGCTGACCGAGAATCGGTTCCTCGCCGTCCGCGATGGAATGGAGGCCAGCCTCATCGATCCCGTGGCCGAGACGCGGGTGCCGGCCCGCGTGTTGCTCGAACGGGTGCTCGAGGCCGCGGGACCCCACGCCGCGGCGCTCGGCGCCGAGTCAGCTCTGAAGGACATACGCCGGCTCGCCGACGAACCCGGAGCGGCGCGGCAGCGTCAGGCCCGGGTGTTCGGGCAACCGCTGTCCGCCGTTCTCGGCTGGCTGGCTGATGTCTTCTGAGCGACAGTGTTTTGTGTGATGTGTCTCAAGATCGGGTATCTGCTCAGCGCAGTCACGTCCCCGACGTAAGGAGAGGTAGTGATAACGCTAGGCATCATCCTGTTGATCATCGGATTCGTGGCCAAGGTCGCGATCCTGTGGACCATTGGGATCATTCTGTTGGTGATAGGGGCAGTGTTGGTCCTGATGAGCTCGATGGGACGGGCCGTCGGGGGCAGACGCCACTACTACTGACTTCGTCCTGCGTCCGCTGAGCGGGCGTGAACCCTGCGGCGGGGCGGACGACGTCCGCCCCGCCTGCCGTGGCTGCTCGCCGGGACACTAGTCC
>JBAVWI010000285.1:0-6864 GCA_049697735.1 Solirubrobacteraceae bacterium | reverse complement strand
TCCCTCGCAGCTCGGCCAGCCGCAGCGCGATCAGATACATGGCGGTGATCTGGCTGACGAATGTCTTGGTCGCCGCTACACCGATCTCCAGGCCGGCCCGGGTGTAGAGCACGCCGTCGGCCTCCCTTGTCGCCTGGGCTCCCATCACATTGGTCAGCGCCAGCACGGTCGCGCCCCGTGAGCGGGCGGTGCGCATCGCCGCCAGCGTGTCGGCCGTCTCGCCCGACTGGGAGATGCCGATCACGAGATCGTCGGGGCCGACCACGGGATTGCGATAGCGATATTCGGAGGCGACGTCGACCTCGACTCCCAGCCGTGCCCATTCCTCGATCGCATAGCGGCCGATCAGTCCGGCGTGATAAGCGGTGCCACAGGCCACGATCACGACCCGCTGGATCCGCCGCAGCAGGGCATCGTCAATCGCTCCGAGATCGCCGAGGTCGATTCCCCAGCCGCGGGCGGCACGCTCGCCGATTGTCTCGGCGACGGCATCGGCCTGCTCGTAGATCTCCTTGAGCATGAAGGTCTCAAAGCCCTGCTTCTCAGCCGTGTCAGCGTCCCAGTCGATCTCCACGATCTCGCGCTCGAGCGGCTCGCCGCCCGGGGTGAAGAACTGAGCCCCCTCGGGCCGGAGCACGACGAGCTCGTCGTCGCCCATGTACTGCACCTGGCGGGTCTGGGTGAGGAAGGCTGGGATCGCCGAGGCGATGAACTGCTCGCCGTCGCCGTGGCCGACGATCAGCGGGCACTCGCGGCGGGCCGCCACGAGCACGCCCGGCTCCTGAGCGCTCATGGCGACAAAGGCATAGTGGCCGCGCAGCTCGGCGTAGGCGGCGCGGACGGCGTCGAGCAGATCACCGGCGTAGTGATGGGCGACCAGGTGCGCGATCACCTCGGCGTCGGTCTCGGAGGTGAAGACAGCCCCCTCCTCGACCAGCCGGGCCTTGAGCGCGATGTAGTTCTCGACGATGCCGTTGACCACGATGTGCACCGAATCGGTGGTGTCGAAGTGCGGGTGGGCGTTCTCCTCGGTCACGCGACCGTGGGTCGCCCAGCGCGTATGCCCGATGCCTGTGCCCGCGTCAGACCGTTCGGCCAAGGCCACGGTGGTGGCCGGCGCCTGGGCCTCGTGGGCCTCGCGTCCGGCGATCGCCGACCGCAGCGCACTCAGATTCCCCACCGCCCGCACTGCGTCGATCCGACCTCCGACCAGAAACGAGATGCCGGCGCTGTCATACCCGCGGTACTCGAGCTTCTCCAACCCGGCCAGCAGGAGCGGACGAACTTTTCGCGGACCTACGTAACCGACGATCCCACACATACGTGAACGCTCCTAGGTGTTGCCGCTGTCGGATGACCCGTCCATGGGCCTGGACAGCTGATGGCTCTGAGATTTTACGCGAGGCCCGGGGAGAGAGCCGAGAGTGGACCCTCAGGCAGCCAGGCTCTCGCCCAGCACGGCCCGTACCACGGCGATCAGCCGATCGCAGACGGCGTCGGTCTCGTGCTTGCTGGGCGCCTCGACCATGACGCGGATCAAAGGCTCGGTCCCCGACACCCGGACGAGTACGCGGCCCCGGCCACTCAGCGCTTCCTGCTCGTGATCGACCGCGTCTTTGACCTCGGGCGCATCCATTGTCCGCGTCAGCGCCGACCGGTCAGCCGCGCGGATGTTGACCAACCGCTGGGGCAACTTGGCCATCGCGTGACGCTCTCGCAGATCACCGCCGGCCAGCGCTTCGAGCGTGAGCAGGGCACTGGCGATCCCGTCCCCGCACGGCCCGAAGCCGAGTTCGATGATGTGGCCAGACTGTTCGCCACCCAGCGTCCAGCCACGCCGCCGTAGTTCGTCCAGGACGTAACGATCGCCCACCGCGGTGCTCGCCACCTCCACGCCGGCCGCTGCCATCGCGGTGTGAAAGCCGAAGTTGGTCATCACCGTCACCGCCACGCCGCCGCCGGCGAGGCGGTCGGCGGCGTGCAGATGAACGGCCGCCAGCGCGATCAGCTCGTCTCCGTCCACCGCCTGACCGGCGGCGTCAATGGCGAGGACGCGATCGCCGTCCCCGTCGAAGGCAAAGGCGACGTCGTGGTTTCCGGCCAGCATGCGCTCGGTCACTGCCTCAAGGTGGGTGGAACCACAGCCAGCGTTGATGTTGCGACCGTCGGGCTCGTCGGCCATCGTCTCGACTTCGGCCCCGAGACGGCGAAAGATCTCCGGAGCGGCGCGGAAGGTGGCACCGTTGGCGCAGTCCAGGAGGACCCGCCGGCCGCTCAGGTCCAGATCGGCAAAGCGGGCATGGAGCTCGCGCAGGTAGTCCTCCAGCGCCCCGTGCAAGCGGCTCACGCGGCCAATCCTCGCCGGCGTCACGATCGGCGCGCCTAGCGCGGCCTCGATCTCATGCTCGGCGTCGTCGTCGAGCTTGAAACCGTCGGCCGCGAAGAGCTTGATCCCGTTGTCGTCGTACGGATTGTGGGAAGCCGAGATGACCGCGGCCATGTGCAGCCCGTGGCGGCGCACGAGCAGCGGCGCTGCCGGAGTCGGCAACACCCCGGCCAGGAGCGCGTCGCCCCCGGCGGCGGTCACCCCGGCGGCGATCGCCGATTCGAGCATCTCCCCGGATTCGCGGGTGTCACGGACGATCAGGACCTGCGGCCGGGGCTCCGGCGACTGGGCCACGGCCGCGCGGGCCAGAGCGAGCGCAAGCTCTGCGGTCAGGAAGTCTCCGGCGCGGCCACGGACACCGTCCGTGCCAAAGAGCTGGCGCGACATCGGTAGACGCCGCGACTAGCGCTTGGAGAACTGCGGGCGCTTACGAGCCTTCTTGAGGCCGGCTTTCTTGCGCTCTTTCACGCGCGGATCGCGCGTGAGGAAGCCGCGGCGCTTGAGCTCGCCACGGAGGTTGGGATCGGCGACGATCAGGGCCCGCGAGATGCCGTGGCGCAAGGCGCCGGCCTGGGCGGAGACGCCGCCCCCGTGCATGCGGGCGACGACGTCCATGCGGGAGTCATAGCCGACGGCCTCGAGCGGCTGACGGATGTTGCGACGCAGGGTGTCGCGGGGGAAGAACTCGTCGAGCACCTTGCCGTTGATCGAATAGGTTCCGGTTCCGGGGCGCAGGATCACTCGCGCCACGGCTGTCTTGCGCTTGCCGGTAGCGGTGTAGCGGGCCCCCGCGGCGAGGTCGATGGCGGCGTCGGCGATCGGCTTTGAGTCCTCGTCGGAGTCCTCATCGCCGCCGCGTGCGCGCTCCTCGGCCTCGGCCTCGGCCGCCGCGCGAGCCTCAGCGTCCATGAACTCGTCCCCGTCGGAGACGATGTCGGGGATCAGATCGGCGCCGGGGATCTCGGGACGCTGACGCGGCGCGACCTCCGCCTCGTCGCCGTCGTCCTCGTCGGCTTCGACTGACGCGGCGGGCGGCGACGCCTCAGCGGCCGGCTGCTCCTCAGCGGCCGGCTGCTCCTCAGCGGCCGGCTGCTCCTCGGCCACCGGCTCGGTGGCAGGGGTCTCCTCGGCCACCGGCTCGGTGGCAGGCGTCTCCTCGGCCACCGGCTCGGTGGCAGGCGTCTCCTCGGCGGCCGGCGGCTCCTCGGCCACCGGCTCGGCGGCGGGGGTCTCCTCAGCCACCGGTTCGGCGGCGGGGGTCTCCTCGGCCTCCGCGTCCGGAGTCGGCGCCTGGGCGGCGGGCTCCTCGGGGACCTCGGTCGGGGTCTCGTCGGCGGGTGCCTCGGGCTCCTCGTTGCGCGGCTCGTCGGTCACTTCGAAATCTCCATCGGTTGTGGCTGCTGAGCAGCGTGCGGATGCTCGGGGCCGGCGTAGACCTTGAGCTTGGTGATCTGGCGCCGCGAGAGCCGGTTACGCGGAAGCATTCCCTTGACCGCGATGCGGATCACCTCTTCGGGACGGCGGTCGAGCATTTCGGCCAGCGAGCGTGACTTCAAGCCACCCGGATAACCCGAGTGGCGGTAGTAGCGCTTGTTGGCCAGCTTGTTGCCGGTCACGTGGATCTTCTCGGCGTTGACAACG
This sequence comes from Solirubrobacteraceae bacterium, assembly GCA_049697735.1. Classification (GTDB taxonomy): domain Bacteria; phylum Actinomycetota; class Thermoleophilia; order Solirubrobacterales; family Solirubrobacteraceae; genus Palsa-465. The sequence goes on along the minus strand of JBAVWI010000285.1, from coordinate 2,837 downwards.
ATCACGAAGTCGCCGGTGTCCACGTGGGGCGTGTAGGTCGGCTTGCGCTTGCCCCGCAGCGTGTCGGCGATCTGCGTCGCGAGCCGCCCGAGCGTCTGGCCGGTGGCGTCGACGACGAGCCAGTTGCGCTCGCGGTCCTTGGGGTTGGCTACGTAGGTCTTCATGGCACGCACGAGCCGCGCGACCATCGCGCGGCGACCGTCGATGATAGTCAATCCCCGGGCCTGGTCAGGATCCGGCTTCTCTCGCCCCGGATAGGCTCGAACCATGCCACTCTCCGTGCGCGCCCGGCGGCTCGCCTACCGGGCCGCCTATCGCCTCCTCCAAGTGGTCTGGTTCGTGCTCCGACCGCAGGTCAGCGGCGTCAAGTGCCTGATCACCCATGGTGATCACATTCTTCTCGTCCGTCACACCTACGGCCCACGCGCCTGGGACCTTCCGGGCGGCACGATGCGGCGCGGCGAGACTCCGCTCGGGACGGCTCGCCGGGAGATGGCCGAGGAACTGGGGATCGAGGGCGCCGACTGGATCGACGCCGGCCAGGTCCACGGCCGGGAGAGCCGTCGCAACGACTTGATCTACTGCTTTGCCACCGAGCTACCCGGACTCGAGGTCACTCCCGACCCGGTGGAGCTGGCTACCGCCCAGTGGTTTCCCCAAGGTGACCTTCCCACTGACCTGGCCCGCTATGTCCGTCCCATCCTCACCAGCGTCGGCTCGCCGAAGCCCGGCGCTCGGGCCTGACCGCCCTATTCCCACTCGATCGTGCCCGGGGGCTTGCTGGTGATGTCGAGCACCACGCGTCCCACGGGCCGGATCTCGTTGATCATCCGCGAAGCGATCCGCTCGAGCAGGTCATAGGGAAGCCGGGCCCAGTCGGCCGTCATCGCATCGTCACTGGTCACGGCGCGGATCGCGATCACGTTGCCATAGGTGCGCTCGTCGCCCTGGACACCTACCGTCCGGATGTCGGGCAGCACGCAGAAGGATTGCCACAGCTCGCGATAAAGGCCGGCCTTGCGGATCTCGTCCTGAAGAATCGCGTCGGCTTCCCGCAAGGTGTCAAGCCGCTCGCGCGTCGCCTCACCGCCGACCACGCGGATGGCAAGTCCCGGGCCGGGGAAAGGCTGGCGCCAGACGAGGCGCTCGGGCAGACCGAGCTCCGCGCCGACCGCCCGCACCTCGTCCTTGAACAGGGCACGTAACGGCTCGACGAGGTCGAACTCGAGGTCCTCGGGCAGACCGCCCACGTTGTGATGGGACTTGATCGTGGCCGTGCCGGTGCCCCCGCCAGACTCGATCACGTCGGAGTAGAGGGTGCCCTGAACAAGAAACCGCACGTCATCGAGTTTGTCGGCCTCTTCCTCGAAGACACGGATGAACTCGGCGCCGATCAGCTTGCGCTTTCGCTCCGGGTCGCTGACGCCGGCCAGGCGGCTGAGGAATCGCACCTCGGCGTCAACGGCGACGAGCGGCACCTTGAAGTGGTCCCGGAAAGCTGAGATCACCTGCTCGCCCTCGTTCTTTCGCATCAGGCCGTGATCGACGAACACACAGGTCAGCTTGTCCCCGATCGCCCGGTGCACGAGCAGCGCGGCGACGCTCGAGTCCACGCCGCCCGAGAGACCGCAGATCGCCCTCCCCTCTCCCACCTGCGCCCGGATGCGCTCGATCTGATCCTCGATCACCGAGGCAGCGCTCCAGGTACCCGAACAGCCGCAGATGTCGAGCAGGAAGTTCTTGAGCACCTGCTGCCCGTACGGGGTGTGGACGACCTCGGGGTGAAACTGGATTCCGTAGACGCTGTGTTGGCCGGATTCAAAGGCGGCCACCGGCGAGGCCGTGGACGAGGCCAGGGCGGTGTAGCCGGGCGGCGGCGCAAACACGGTGTCGCGGTGGGACATCCAGCAGGACTGCTCGTGAGGGGTGCCGGCCAGCAGGCGCCCCGGCTCTGACACCGAGAGCTGGGAACGGCCAAATTCACCCACTTCAGCGCCTTGCACTTGCCCGTCGAGCGCGAGCGCTATCAGCTGCATGCCGTAACAGATGCCGAGCACCGGGACACCGAGCTCGAGCAGCTCGCGCTCCAGTGGCGGCGCGCCGTCGGCGTACACCGAGGCCGGCCCGCCGGACAGGATCACGCCCTTCGGGCGGCGTCGGGCGACTTCCTCGGCGCCGACGTGGTAGGGCAGAAGCTCGGAGAAGACGCCGCACTCGCGGACGCGGCGGGCGATCAGCTGCGAGTACTGGCCCCCGTAATCGAGCACCACCACCTCGTCGGTGGCGGCGGGAACCTCGTCGCTGACGTCGTCTGCCGGCACCGGGGAACTCTGGCCGGCGAAAACCAAGTCTGCGGAGGACGCGGCGAGCGGGGCGTGCTCTGCACGCGAGCGAGCGAGGACGGTCGCCGACGACGGGTCGCAGCCGCCAGAGCTAGTCGGCGACACCGACCGCCGCAGCCCGGCTGCCCGCGCCCATCCCGACGCCCTGCTCGCGCTGGAGCTGCTTGCCCTCGGTCTGCAGCGCCGGCGCGACCATCAGTTCGGCGCGATTGAACTCGGCGATATCGCGGTACCCGCAGGTCGCCATCGAAGTGCGCAAACCACCCATCAGGTTGAAGGTGCCGTCGTTCTCGCGGGCCGGTCCGCGCACGATCTCCTCCAGCGTGCCGTTCTGCTTGGTGGCCACGCGGGCACCACGCGGCAGCGTCGGATGGAAGGTCGCCATGCCCCAGTTGTAGCCGCGGCCGGGCGCTTCGTAGGCGCGGGCGAGGGCCGAACCGAGCATCACGGCGTCGGCACCGCAGGCGATCGCCTTGGCGATGTCACCGCCGTTGC
>JBAVWI010000284.1:0-2096 GCA_049697735.1 Solirubrobacteraceae bacterium | reverse complement strand
GGGCGGAGAGGACCGACCTCGCTTCGCTGCGTCACGGCGGCGCGAAGGCGGGCCGGCTCGCCTTGGGCCGCCACCGCGGCCGCCTGCTCTACGCCGAGGCTCGCCATGCCCTGGTCGCTTTCGGGCCGCCGCAGTCGGGCAAGTCAGCGGGCCTGGCGGTGCCCGCCCTGCTCGAGTGGGACGGTCCCGCGGTCGCGTCCTCGATCAAGACCGATCTGCTCGCCTGCACCGCGGACCGGCGCCGGGAGCTCGGTGCCGTGCAGATCTTCGATCCCTTCTCGCTTTCGGGGATGCCCTCGCATACCTGGTCACCCCTGCAGGCCTCGGGGACGTGGGATGGCGCGCTCGAGACAGCGTGGCGACTGGCGGCGGCGGGAGAGCTTGACCAGCGCGGCGTCGAAGGAGGTGACTTCTGGGCAGTGGCGGCTGAGCAGCGCCTGGCGCCGCTGCTCTACATCGCGGCGGCGTCGGGGCTGGACATGGACGCGGTGGTGCGCTGGACCTACGGCCAGGGCGGCCGCGAGCTCGACGCCGCGCTGGCCGCACTGACCGGTTCGGCCACCGATGAGGCGCAGGCCGAGGCCGCCCACGCCGCCTACGACGCGCTGCGTGCCTTCGAGGCCCAGGCCGACCGGACCCGCACCTCGATCGAGGCCACGGCCCAGGGTCTGTTGCGGGCCTACCGCTTCCGGCGCGTACTTGACTCGGCGCGCGGCGCCGAGATAGACGCCGACGCCCTGCTCGATGGGCCGGGGACGCTGTACCTGATCGGGGACGCCAAGGCGTCGAAACTGCTGCGCCCGATCTTCCTCGCCCTCCTCTCGGAGATCGTCGACCGCGCCTACGAGCGGGCCACCCTGGCGGGCGGCCGTCTGGCGCTCCCACTCCTGCTCTGCCTCGACGAGGCCGGGAACGTGGCGCCGCTCCCCAACCTGGCCGAGATCGCCTCGACCGCCCCCAGCCACAACATCCAGCTGGTCTCGATCTTCCACGATCTCGCCCAGGCCCGCAGCCGCTACGGCCGGCAGGCCGAGACGGTTGTCAACAGCCACCGCGCGCGGATGCTGCTACCGGGGGTGGCCGACCTCGACACGCTGCGCTACTTCGCTGATCTGGTCGGCGAGGAGGAGGTACGCGAGACCTCCCGAACAACGGGGGCGGGATCGGGTGGCGGCACGCGGACGAGCTCGCCGCGGCGCCGGCCGCTGCTCGCGGCGGAGGCCCTGCGCCAGATGCCCGAGCGCCACGCGCTGCTTGTCTACGGGCGCTTGCCACCGGCCGAGATCGCCCTGCGCATGTGGTTCAGCGACCGCCGTCTGCGACGCCTGGCGGCCCCATGAGCTGGCACGATGCTGACGATCGGCCCGACGAGCCCGACGCCTGGGAGGACGACGACGCCCCGCGCTGGCCGCTGAGTTGGCGCAGCCTCTACCCGCGGGAGCGGTGGCTGTGGTTCGAGCGCCTGTGGGGCGACGTCTGCGCGCTGCGCGAGCGCTATCGGCTGTCGATCCGGTCGGGCTGGTGGGAGGACGACGTGCAGCTCGAGACGCTGGCGGCGCTGGCCGCCTGGGTGGACCGCTATGACTCGGGGGAGTGGGATGACCCGCCGGGTAAGCTCGCCCTGCTCCTCGACCTCGAGCGGGTTGCAGCCCTGCTCCGAGACGGACTCGATCCGTTTGACCCCGGCCGCGACCGCTCGGCCTTCCTTGGTTACCTGATCGAGCTCGGTTGCCAGCCGCCCCCGTCAGAATGAGACCGCATGGACGGCTCTGCCCTCGGCGCCGCGGTCACCCTCGACCAGCTCGATCGCGATCCCCACCCAGTGCTCGCGCGTCTGCGCGAGCACGAGCCGGTGTCGTGGCTACCGGACCTGGACGGCTGGCTTGTCACCCGCCATGACCTGGTGCTGGCCGCACTGCGAGACCCCGCCACCTTCACCGTCGACGATCCGGGTTTCACGACCGCGCGGGTGATCGGCCCGAGCATGCTCAGCCTCGACGGGCCCGCGCACCTCCGGCACCGGGCGCCGTTTTTGGCCCCCTTTCGGCCCGGCGCCGTGCGCGAGCGCTTCGCCGCCGTGGCGAGCGACGCGGCGC
>JBAVWI010000283.1:0-3382 GCA_049697735.1 Solirubrobacteraceae bacterium | reverse complement strand
GCTCTGGACAGCCTCGGCCGGGCCCACCACCGCCCCTATTCGCGGGGCTAGGGAGCCGGTGGGGACTCCGGGCGGCTGAGTCGGCGCCGATCACCCCAAGCGGGCCCGGCCCCCGGCCGGTGCGCCCGCGCCGCGGCGCACCGCCTGCGGGCATGCATAACGTGACAAGCTTGACCCCGGCGGGGCGAGTTTTTCCTCTCGCGCAGGCTCAGCCCCAACTTTGCGCCAAACCCGGAGCTCGCGGCCAAAGTTGTCGCGTTTTGCAGGCCCAGGCTTCGAGGCGGCGCGCTGAGGGCCCGCCCCGCGGTGCTGGTCCGGACCCGGATGCGCATAAACTCGCCCGGTCCCATGCGTGAAACGGCCCCCGAGACCCGCGAAGAAAAACTCGCGCAACTGCATAACCTGCGCGAGGAGGCGATCCACGCCGGTTCTGCAGCGGCGGTCGAGAAGCAGCACGCCAAGGGCAAGTACACCGCTCGCGAGCGGGTGGAGAAACTGCTCGACCCCGGTTCCTTCCAGGAGCTCGACACGTTCGTCCGTCACCGCACCTCGGACTTCGACATGCAGAAGAACCGGCCCTGGGGCGACGCGGTGGTCACCGGCCACGGCACGATCGACGGCCGGCGGGTCTGCGTGTTCAGCCAGGACTTCACCGTCTTCGGCGGCTCGTTGGGCGAGGTCATGGCCGAGAAGATGTGCAAGGTCATGGACCTGGCGGCCAAGATCGGCTGCCCGGTGATTGGGATCAACGATTCCGGGGGCGCCCGGATCCAAGAGGGTGTCGTCTCGCTCGGCGCCTACGGCGACGTGTTCGTGCGCAACGTCAAGTGCAGCGGCGTGATTCCCCAGATCAGCCTGATCATGGGGCCCTGCGCGGGGGGCGCGGTCTATTCGCCCGCCATGACCGACTTCATCTTCATGGTCAAGGAGACCTCGCACATGTTCATCACCGGGCCCGACGTGGTCAAGACGGTGACCGGCGAGGAGCCGACCTTCGAGGAGCTGGGCGGGGCGATGAGCCACTCCAGCAAGTCCGGAGTGGCGCACTTCGCCGCCGACGATGAGGACACCTGCATCGAGGACACGCGTTACCTGTTCTCTTTCCTACCCCAGAACAACCTCGAGATTCCGCCTCGGGTGATGCCAAGCGACGACCCGTTGCGCATGGACCCCGAGCTCGACACGGTCGTCCCTGACAGTCCCAACAAGCCCTATGACATGCGCGAGGTCGTGCGCCGCATCGTCGACGACGGCGAGTTCTTCGAGGTCCACGAGCACTACGCCCGCAACATCATCTGTGGCTTTTCGCGACTGGACGGCTACGCGGTCGGCGTGGTCGGTAACCAGCCCGCCCAGCTGGCCGGCGTGCTCGACATCGACTCCTCGTGTAAGGCCGCGCGCTTCGTGCGTACCTGCGATGCCTTCAACATCCCCATCGTCACCTTCTGCGACGTGCCCGGCTTCCTGCCCGGCACCGCCCAGGAGTGGGGCGGGATCATCCGCCACGGAGCCAAGCTGCTCTACGCCTACACCGAGGCGACCGTGCCCAAGATCACGATCATCACCCGCAAGGCCTACGGCGGCGCCTACGACGTCATGGCTTCCAAGCACATGCTGGCCGACTTCAACTATGCCTGGCCGGGGGCCGAGGTTGCCGTCATGGGCCCCGAAGGCGCGGTCAACATCATCTACCGCCGGGACATCGCCTCCTCGCCGACCCCCGACACGCGCCGCCAGAAGCTCATCGACGACTACAAGGCGCACTTCGCCAACCCGTACGTGGCGGCTGAACGGGGCTACATCGACGACGTGATCATCCCTCACGAGACCCGCCCCAAGATCATCACCGCGCTCGAGACGCTGCAGACCAAGCGTGAGCCGGGTCCCAAGCGCAAGCACGGCAACATCCCCCTGTAGCCAGTGGCCCCGCGGCACCTGGTCCGGCCCGTGGTGCCGGACTAGAGCGTCACGGTCTGAGCCTCGACGGATCCGTCGCGCCAAGCCTGAAACGCACCCGCGGCCACGGCCAGGTCCTGGATCGCCAACCCGGTGGAGTCAAACAGCGTCATGGCTTCGTCGCCGGGCCGACCGGCGGCCTCCCCCGCCAGCACGGCGCCCAGCTCGCTGACCTGTTCGCGCCTGATCAGTCCGGCCTCGATGCCGCCGGTGAGCTCGCCGCCATGGGAGGCCTGCTCCCATTCGTCGCAGAACAGCGCGCACGCGACGACAGCCTCGACGGTGGCTTCGGACTTGCCGGGCCCGTCGGCGCCGAGCATGTTGAGATGCAGTCCGGGATGCAGATCGGCGGCCGTCACCACCGGCGTGGCTCCGGGCGTCACGCAGCAAACGATCTCCTGAGCCAGGGCGTCGGCAAGTCCGCCGGTTTGCCAGCCCAGCTCGCCGGCCAAGGCGCGCGCGGTCTCGGCCGCCGGGTCAAAGCACACCCCGGGTCCGTAGCCAGCGGCCGCCAGGCACCGCGCCGCCCACTGACCGTGAAGGCCACAGCCGACGATCCCGACCGACCGCGCCTCGGGATCTGCCAGCGCCTGGCTGGCCACGGCGGCGACCGCTCCCGTCCGCAGCGCCGTCACCGAGCGCGCGTCGAGCAGCATCAGTGGCTGACCGGTGGTGGCGTCTGACAGGCAGATCACCCCGCTGACCGTGGGCAGCCCGCGCTGCGGATTCCCCGGGAACGAAGTGATCCACTTGAGCAGGGCGAGATCACCCCCGCGGGCTGGCATGGCTCGGAAGTCTCCGTAGGGCGGGCTCTGCAGATACACCTTGGCCGGCATCACCCACTCTCCGGCGTGGAAGCGCAGGAAGGCGTCGCGGACCCGGACGATCGCCTGCTCGGGTGAGACGGCGCGCAGAACGGCGTCGTGATCAAGGACGGGCAGCGGCGTCACGGGGCCGCCACGATACCCTCGGACCACGTGAATCGCCGCCCCAAGCTCGAGATCGTCGCTCCCGACGCTGCCCCTGAGGAGGCGGCCGCGGTCGTGGCGGCACTCGAACGGTTCATGCGCGACACCGCGCCTGCGCCCGTGCCGATCGCTCCGCGCCGTAATCCCTGGCAGGAGACCGCCCTCCACGAGGGCGTCTCGCGCTCGCCGGATCTCCCGCTGCCCTGGCATTGACGTTCGTCCACCAGAGCGCGGATCGGTAAAGTTCTCGGGGTTGTCGGCCGACGTTTGAAGGGTGTTTGGCCAGACCGCGGGGTATGCACAACTTTCCGATGTCACGGCGGCTCGCTTTGGGCGCAGCCGGTACTGATCGTCGCCCCCCGGGCAAATTCCCAAAAGGTTCATGGCATGAGCGTGAGTTCGGTTCGAGCAGTGGCGAGCAGAAAGACGTGGTGGGCGGCGCTCCTGGTGGCGCTGGC
>JBAVWI010000282.1:0-2721 GCA_049697735.1 Solirubrobacteraceae bacterium | reverse complement strand
GGCAAGTCCCCCAACATCGTCTTTGCCGACGCCGACCTCGAGGCCGCGGCGGCAAGCGCCCCGGGGGCGATGTTCGGCAACGCGGGCCAGGACTGCTGCGCGCGGTCGCGCATCCTCGTCCAGGCCTCGGTGCTGGACGAGTTCATGGGTTTCCTCGAGGGTGCTGTCACGCGCGTGCGGGTCGGCGACCCACTGGACGAGAGCACCGAGATGGGGCCGCTGATCTCAGCCGGCCAGCGCGAGACCGTCTCGTCGTTCGTGCCCGAAGACGCGCCGGTGGCGATCCGGGGAGCCGCCCCCGGGGGCCCCGGGTACTGGTTCGCGCCCACCGTGCTGTGCCCGGTGGCCCCCGAGGCCCGCGCCGCCCGTGAGGAGATCTTCGGCCCCGTGGCCGTGGTCATCCCGTTCTCAGACGACGAGGAGGCGCTCCGCCTGGCCAACGACACGATCTATGGTCTCTCGGGGTCGATCTGGACCCGGGACGGAGCCCGGGCGCTGCGCACGGCCCGCGCGCTCGAGGCCGGCGTGCTCTCGATCAACTCCAACACCTCGGTCCGGGTGGCCACGCCGTTCGGTGGCTTCAAGCAGTCTGGCTACGGCCGCGAGCTCGGCCCGCACGCGCTCGACGCGTACACCGAGGTCAAATCGATCTTCTTCGCCACCTGATGAAGAGACTCGAGGGCAAAGTCTGCGTGATCACCGGAGCGGCCGGCGGGATCGGTGGCGCCACCGCCGCCGTGTTCGCGCGCGAGGGAGCGCGGGTGGTCGGCGTCGACCTGCTCGAGCACGAGGTCGGAGAGCTGGCCCTGACTGCCGACCTCAGCGACGAGCCCTCGGTCTCCGATCTCTACGCACGCGTGCGCAAGGAGCTCGGCCGGATCGACGTCCTGTTCAACAACGCGGGCATCTCCCCGACGGCCGACGCCTCGGTGCTCGACACCGACCTCGAGGTCTGGGAGCACGTGCAGGCCACCAACCTGCGCAGCGTGTTTCTGTGCTGTAAGCACGGCATCCCGCACCTGCTCGAGGGCGGCGGCGGCTCAGTCATCAATACCGCCTCGTTTGTGGCCGTACTCGGTTCGGCGACCTCGCAGATCGCCTACACCGCCTCCAAGGGGGGCGTGCTCGCCCTCTCGCGCGAGCTCGGAGTCGAGTTCGCGGCCCGGGGCGTGCGGGTCAACGCGCTGTGCCCGGGTCCGATCGACACCCCACTGCTGCGGGACCTCTATGCGGCGGACCCGGTGCAGGCCGCGCGGCGGATGGTCCACGTGCCGATGGGGCGCTTCGGGCGCGCGGAGGAGATTGCCAACGCGGTCCTGTTCCTGGCCAGCGACGAGTCCAGCTACGTCAACGCAGCCAGCTTCCTGGTCGACGGCGGGATCAGCGGGGCCTACACGACCCCGGCCTAGCCGCCCGACGACTAGCCCGCGGCCTCGCGCACGGCCGGACGCGCGGGCAGCGAGGGCTCGACGCGCAGCCACCGGGCCGGGCGTTCGGGTAGCCACCAATTCCAGCGTCCGAACAGTGACACCACCGCCGGGACGAGCAGGGCCCGGATCACTGTCGCGTCGAGCAGGATGCCGGCGGCGAGTCCGGTCGCGAACACCTTGATGTCGGTCTCCGGTCCCGAGGCCATCGAGACGAAGGCCATGAACAGGATCAGCGCCGCGCTGGTCACCAGCCGGCCGGTGCGGCCGATGCCGCGCACCACCGCGCCATCGGTGGAGCCGCTGTTGTCGTATTCCTCTCGCATCCGGGCCAGGATGAACACCTCATAGTCCATCGAAAGCCCGAACAGGAAGGCGAACACCATCAGCGGGATCCAGGCGCTCACGGAGTGAGTTGCGGCGATGCCCCACAGCACACTCGAACCGTGGCCGTCCTGCCAGACCAGGGTGATCACCCCCCACGCCGCGCCGACGCTGATCACGTTGAGGATGACCGCCTTGAGCGGGAGCAGCAACGAACGGAAGGCCCGGGCCAAGAGCAGGAAGGTCAGCACCGCGATCAGGGCGATCATCACCGGGAAGCTGCCGTAGATGGCAGACACGAAGTCCTGGTTCTCGGCGCCGGTGCCGCCGACGGCCACGCCCGGTCCCACCGCGTGGGCCGCGGTGCGGGCCCGGTCAAGCGTGTTCAGCCCCGCAGTGGTCGAGGCATCGGCGGTCGTGAAGGCATCGACGATCGCGGTTGCCTTGCGCCGCCACGCGCTGCCGGCGGGAGCGACGGCGCCGTGGACGCCGCTCACGGCCGACACCGAGTTCGCTACGTGGGCCGCGGAACCGGCCGGGGTGAGAATCTCGATCGGGGTCAGCGCGCCGACGCCGACGCCGGAGCGCTCGAGGGCGACCAGCCCGGAATGAGCTTCGCCGTGCTTGGAGAGCGTGTTGATATTGGCCTGTCCCGGCTGCAGCCCGGTGGCGGCAATGACCAGGGCGGCGAGAATCACCACCGCGCCCAAGGCGGCGACCCAGCGCCGGTTGACGACGAGTTGCGCCCACCGCGTCCACGACCGGCTGGCCTGATCGTCGGAGCGGATGTGCGGCCAGTCCAGCCGCGGGCCGACCTTGACGAGGACGATCGGCAGGAGCGTGGTGGCGACGATCACGCTGATCAGCGGGATCAACATCCCGGCATAGCCGATCGAGCGCAGGAACGGCAAGGGCAGCACGATCATGGCCAGCAGGCCGATCGCCACCGTGGTCCCGCTGAACACGACCG
>JBAVWI010000281.1:0-3503 GCA_049697735.1 Solirubrobacteraceae bacterium | reverse complement strand
GAGCTGGCCAACCACCGCGGCCATCGCGGCGGCGATGCCGTCGGGGAGGGTGCCGCCGTTGGTGTCACAGCAGACGACGGTGTCGGCCCCTGCCTCGGCGGCGGCGCCCAGGCAGCGCAGGGCGTAGTCGCGATCGTCGGCGAAGCCGTCAAAGAAGTGCTCGGCGTCATAGATCACGCGCTTGCCCTGGCCGGCGAGAAAGGCGATCGACTCGGCGATCATGCGCAGGTTCTCGTCCCGGTCGACCTTGACCACCTTCTCCAGGTGCAGCGCCCAGGTCTTGCCCACCAGCGTGCAGACGGGGGCAAAGCACTCGGCCAGGACGCGCAGACCCGGGTCTTGCTCGGCCTGCGTGTCCCGCCGCCGGGTCATCCCGAAGGCAGCGATCTCCGATTTGGAAAACGTCTCGGCGGCCAACCGCCCGAACAGCTCGAGCTCCTTGGGGTTCGAGCTCGGGAATCCGGCCTCGATCAGGCCGATGCCGAGCGTGTCGAGCCGGTGGGCAAGGCGCAGCTTCTCGCCCGCCGAGAGCGACATCCCCTCCCCCTGCATGCCGTCGCGCAGGGTGACGTCGCAGATTTCGATCGAAGTCATCCCGCTCCGGATCCGGCCACGGGCGCCGCGCGCCCCGCCGGGACCTCGACGATGTCCAGCCACTCGGCGTACTGGGGCTCCTCGCCGCGCAGCGCGCGGTCATACACGCCCTGCAGTTCCCGGGTCACCGGGCCGGCGCCGTTGCCATCCCCGATCGCGTGATCGTCGACCTCCCGCACCGGCACCAGCTCGGCGGCCGTCCCGGACATGAACACCTCGTCAGCCAGGATCAGCTCGGATCGGGCCAGGTCACGCTCCACCACCTCATACCCGCGGTCGCGGGCGATGGTCAGGATCGAGGCTCGGCTGATGCCGTCAAGGATGCTGGCCGTCTGGGGCGGGGTGAGGATGCGTCCGTCGCGGACGATGAAGATGTTCTCGCCCGAGCCTTCGCACACCATCCCGTGGTCATCGAGCAGGATGGCCTCCTGGTATCCGGCCTTGGAGGCCTCGATCTTGGCCAGCACGCTGTTGAGGTACTGGCCGGTGGCCTTGGCCTGCGGGATCAGCGAGTCAGACGAGATCCGGCGCCAGCTCGAGACCTTGGCCCGAATCCCGGCCTGCTTGGACTCCTCGCCCAGGTAGGCGCCCCATGGCCAGGCGGCGATCGAGACCGAGACCTCGCAATCCAGCGGGTACAGGCCCATGTGGCCGTAGCCACGGAACACGATCGGCCGCACGTAGCACTCGCGCAGGCCGTTGGCGGCGATCAGCTCATGGGTCGCGGTGCGCAGCTCCTCGAGCGTGTAGGGCACCGGCATGTAGTAGAGCTCGGCCGAGCGCAACAGGCGCACGAGGTGGTCGCGGTGGCGAAAGATGGCCGTGCCCTTCGGGGTGTCATAGGCACGCTCGCCTTCGAACACACCCGTCCCGTAGTGCAGGCCGTGCGTCAGTACGTGAACCTTGGCGTCCTCCCAGGCAACGAGTTCTCCGTTGTGCCAGATGAGGTCGGCTTGTTCCACGTGGGCTCCTTAAAGGTGTTTCAGGACTCCCTGGGTGGCCTGCGCGGTGGTGGCGTCGCCCCCCAGGTCGGGCGTGCGCAGGCCATCGGCCAGTGCACGATCGACCGCGGATTCTATCGCTGCTGCCTCTGTCTCCATGCCAAATCCATGGCGCAGCATCAGCGCCGCGGAGAGGACCATGGCCAGCGGATTGGCCACGCCCCGACCGGCGATGTCAGGGGCCGAGCCGTGCACGGGCTCAAACAGACCCGGGCCACCATCGCCCAGCGACGCGCTCGGCAACATTCCCAGCGAGCCGGTCAGCATCGCCGCCTCGTCGGAGAGGATGTCTCCGAACATGTTCTCGGTCACGATGACCTCGAAATGTCGCGGCGCCGACACCAGGCGCATGGCGGCGTTGTCGACCAGCAGGTGCTCGAGCTCGATGTTGATGAATTCCGCCGCGTGGATGCCGGTGACCACCTCCCGCCAGAAGCGGCTGGTCTCGAGCACGTTGGCCTTGTCGACGCTGGTCACCCGCGAGCGGGCGGCACGGAAGGCGACGCGGGCGATCCGTTCCACCTCGGGGCGGGTGTAGACGCAGGCGTCAGAGGCTGAATCGGCGGTCCGGGTCTTCTCGCCGAAGTAGATCCCGCCGGTCAGCTCGCGGACGACGAGCAGGTCGGTCCCCTCGAGCACCTCCCGTTTGAGAGGGCTGGCGTCGTAGAGCGCGGGGATCGGCTTGACCGGTCGCAGGTTGGCGAATAGGCCAAGGCCCTTGCGCAGTCCGAGCAGACCCTGCTCGGGGCGGGGCGCAGCGGGGTCAGTGGTATCCCATTGGGGGCCCCCCACGGCGGCCAGCAGGACGGCGTCAGCGGTGCGGCACGCGGCCAGCGTCTCGTCGGTCAGGGCGGTCCCGTGGGCGTCAATCGAGGCGCCTCCGAAGACGTGCTCCTGGTAGTCAAAGTGAGCCCCCACGGCGTCGAGAATCTCCACCGCGGGCGCGATGATCTCAGGACCGATGCCGTCCCCGGGGAGAAGAATGACCTTGGGCGCCATGACGGCCCGCCAAGCTACCCGATCGCCGGCGCGAACGGCCCTTTACCCGGTCTCCGGCCGGCGCGCGCTGAGCCGAGTTCCACCGAAAGCCGAGCTCAGGGCCGCCGCGCGCTCATGTTGAGCCGGACGTAGTCGAGGACCAGGGGCTCACCGGCCCGCTCCAGCACGCGGTCCACGAACCGCTCGTGCAGCTGCGCCGGCAGCGGGTCGAGATGGCGCACCAGGCAGACCGTGGAGACGAACGCGCGCGGCTCGGGCGGCTGGGTCGGCCGGTCCTCGAGCCAGCACGAGACCCCGGTGAAGCCGGCGGCGTTCAGCCGGGCCTCGGTCTCCTCCGCGGTGGCGTAGTTCCACGGCCGGCGCCAACCCTCGAAGTGGGGCGCGAACGGATCCTCGCTGGCCACCTCCTCGGCCAGCCGCCGGAAGGCATCGATGTTGCCCCGTCCCCCACATTGCGCGAGCAGCCGCCCGCCGGGCTTGAGGTTGCCATGCAGAGCCGCGAACAGGGCGTCGTGGTCGGGGATCCAGTGAAAGGTGGCGTTGGAGAAGATCACATCGACCGGTTCGGGCAGGGCCAGCTCGGTCAGGTCCTGACACAGGACTGTCGCTCGGCTGTGGTCACCGAGCGCGAGCGTGCGAGCCGTGTGGCTGACCATCGAGGGTGCCGCGTCAACGGCGTAGATCTTGCCCCGCGGCACGCGACGGGCGAGTTCGGCGGTGATCTTGCCCGACCCGCAACCGGCATCGAGCACCACCTCGTCGCCGGCCAGCGCCAGGCGGTCGAGCTGCTCGCCGGCCCAGGCCTGCTGGGGGGCCGAGATCCGATCGTAGGTGATGGCGTCCCAGTCGCTCACGCCTGGCATCCGCTCGCCTTCCAGGCTCGCCGACCGGATGCCGCGTGAGTCATCC
>JBAVWI010000280.1:0-10345 GCA_049697735.1 Solirubrobacteraceae bacterium | reverse complement strand
TTCTTCAAGGCGCTGCTGTTCATGGCCGCCGGTTCGCTGATCAGCGCCATGGGGGGCGAGCAATCGCTTGACCGGATGCGCGGGTTCCGCAAGGCGATGCCGTTCACGTTCGCCTGTTTCATCGTCGGGGGTCTGGCCCTCTCGGGGCTGCCGCCGTTCTCGGGGTGGCTGTCCAAGGACGACATCATCGCCTACCTCGACCACCGGGGCGGGGGCTTTGAGATCCTCGGCATCCTCGGTTACGCCGGCGCGCTGATGACCGGCATCTACACGTTCCGGATGATCTTCCGGGCCTTCTTCGGCGAGCCGTGCGAGGAGGCCGCAGAGCTCGAACGCGGTCACCTCGTCCATCACGACACACCGCGCAATCCGGCTACCGGCGAGGCCGAGGACACCGACGTCGGCTTCCCCGGCCCCGAGCATCACATCGCCGAACGCGACTTGGCGATGAAGGCGCCGATGGGCATTCTCGCCGTGCTCGCCGTGGGCGGCGGCGTCCTTCAGATTCCGGGCGTCGACTCCTCGATCTCGCGCTTTTTGGCTCCGACCTTCGCCGATTCACGCCTGGCCGGTCTTGACCCTTCCAGCGGCTCGGCGTGGGTGGGCCTGATCATCGGCGCCGTCATCGCCGTACTCGGCATCACCATCGCCTACCGGATCTGGGTGGTCCGGGTGGGTACGTCAGCGCGCCTCCAGGCGCGCTTGGCCACCGTGCACACGTTCCTGTTCAACAAGTGGTACTTCGATGAGCTGATCGACTTCACAATCGTCCGTCCCGCGCTGTGGTTCGGCCGCTTCGCCGAGTCGGTGCTCGAGCGCGGGGTGGTGGCCGGAGGCGTGACCGGTGGCACGCTCGGCGTGGTGCGGGGTGTCTCGGCCGGCGTCCGCCGACTCCAGACCGGCTTTCTGCGCTACTACGCGGCGGTAATGCTGGCCGGCGTGTTCGGTATGGCTCTCTACTTCCTGATCTCGGCCGCATGACTCTGTCGATCCTCATCTGGCTGCCGCTCGTCGTGGCGCTGATCGGCGCCTTGCTGCCGGGGCGGCTCGTCGCGTGGACCGCGGTCCTCGGCAGCCTGGTCGTGGTCGCCATCGCGATCTCGTTCCTGGCCCGCTTTGACGCCGGCTCGGGCCAGCTTCAATTCGTGACAGATTCGGTCTGGATCTCCGCGCTGGGGATCCACTACAAGCTGGGCCTCGACGGGCTCAACGTGGCCCTCGTGCTGCTCACGACTGTCATCTTCAGCGCCGCCCTGCTCTGGGCCTCCACTCACGAATGGGAGCGCTCGCGGGTCTTCTACTTCCACCTCGGGCTGGCCGAGAGCGCCGTGCTGGGCGCCTTCTGCGCCCAGGACCTGGCCCTGTTCGTCGCCTTCTTCGATCTCATGCTGATCCCGTTCTACTTCCTGACCGGCATCTGGGGCACCGGCGAGCGGGTGCGGGCGACGACCAAACTGGTCATCTACACCCTGGTCGGCTCCTTCTTGATGCTGGTGGCGGCGATCGCCACCGGTGCGATCGCCTCCAGCGAGCACGGCACCCCGCTCACCTTCGTGATCAGCTCGCTGCGCGGCCTGCCTCTCTCGCACGCCTCCCAGGATTGGATCTTCCTGTGCTTCGCGGCCGCCTTCGTGGTCAAGATGCCGCTCGTCCCCTTCCACGGCTGGCTGCCCGACGGATACAAGGCGATGCCGATCCCCGCGGTGGCCGTGTTCTCGGCCATCCTCTCCAAGGTCGCCGCGTATGGATTCCTGCGCATCGTCCTGCCTCTGTTCCCCTACGCCTCGGCGCACTACCAGACCCTGATGCTGGTCATCGCCCTGATGTCGGTGATCTGGGGGACCGTGGTCGCGCTGACTACCCCTGACGCCCGCCTGGTCATCGCCTACTCGAGCGTCGCCCAGCTCGGCTTCATCATCTTGGGGATCTTCTCCCTGCAATCGCAGGGAGCCCAGGGGGCCCTGCTGCAGATGCTCAACCACGCCCTCGTCTCGGCACCGCTGTTCTTCGTCGTGGCCGCGCTCGCCGCCCGTGCCGGCGGCTCGGAGAAGCTGGCTGACATGGGTGGGATCGCCTTCCGGGCCCCGATCCTGGCCAGCCTGTTTCTGATCGTCTCCCTGGCCACGCTGGCCATCCCCGGCTCGGCTAACTTCGCCGGCGAATTCCTGATCCTGCTCGGATTGTTCAAGGCCAAGTTGGCGATGGCGATGGTCGCCTCCCTGGGCGTGGTCGGGGCCGCCGTCTACGCATTGCGCCTCTACATCCGCTCGATGCACAACCGGGTCGGGCCGGCCGTGCAGTCCTACGAGATCGGACTACGCGAGGCGCTGCCAATCGGCGCGCTGCTGGGTGTGATCCTGGTGCTGGCCTTCTATCCGCAGTTCGGACTGACCCGATCTGAGCGCGCCGTGCGCCAGTCGGTGGCGGGCGCTCAACTGCAGCAGCGGCTGGCGGCGGGGCAGCTGGTCGGCTGGACCGGCTACGCGCCGCTCGGGGGGACACGAAGGCCATGAACGTCGTCCACACTGCGCCCGCGAGCCACCACATGACCGGCCCCCACATCGACTGGGCCTCGTTCTCGCCGCTGCTCGCACTCAGCCTCGGTGCCCTCGTCGTCCTGCTCATCGGCCTCCTCCGCGCGCCGATCATGCGCCGGCGGATCGTCCCGGCGGCCACGGTGCTGACCTTGGGCATCGCCCTGGCGCTCGCCATCGTGCGCTTCAAGCATCCCGCCTCGATCATCTCGGGCGCGCTCCAGATCGATGACCTCGCGCTGATCCTCGACATGATCTTCTGCGTGGCGGCGATCGCCTGCGTGATCATGTCGCTGCGATCCCTCGCCCCCGAGAGCGCCGGTCACGGCGAATATCACGCGCTGCTGTTGTTCAGCGTCCTGGGCATGGCGGTACTCGTCTCGGCCCAGAACCTGATCACATTGTTCCTCGGCTTTGAGCTGCTCTCGATCCCCCTCTACGTGCTCTGCGCCTCGGAGTTTCGCCGCGAGGGTTCGCTCGAGTCAGGCCTCAAGTATCTCGTCATCGGCTCAGTGGGCTCGGCCACCCTTGTCTACGGCCTGGCCCTGATCTACGGCTCGACCGGCTCGACGCAGTTCTCAGGCATCGCCAGAGCGATCGCCCAGGGCCGCATCGCCCATGGCCTGCTCGGGGACCCGATGATGCTCACCGGTCTGGCCCTGGTCATGGTCGGCTTCGCCTTCAAGGCCTCGGTGGCACCGTTTCACCAGTGGACCCCGGACGTCTACGAGGGCGCCCCCACCCCGATCACCGCCTTCATGGCCACCGCCACCAAGGCCGCCGCCTTCGGCGTTCTGCTGCGCTTCTTCGATACCGCGATGATCGGCGCCGAGGGCACCTGGGCTCCAGCCTTCGCCACGATCGCAACCATCACGATCGTGGTCGGAAACGTCGGCGCGCTGGGCCAATCCTCGCTCAAGCGCATGCTGGGCTACTCGAGCGTCGCCCAAGCCGGCTACATGCTGGCCGGGGTCGTGGTCGGGACCCGCCTCGGGGTCGACGCCACCGTGCTCTACCTCGCCGTCTACCTGTTCATGAACCTGGCCGCCTTTGCAGTCATCGTCGCGGCCCAGAGCGAACGTGAGGACGGCGACGACATCTCCGCCCTGGCCGGGCTCGGCGCGCGCCGGCCGTGGCTGGCCTGGCCGATGACGATCGCGATGCTGTCCCTGGCCGGGATCCCCGGGACGGTCGGCTTCATCGGCAAGTTCCAGCTCATCCACGCCCTCGTCAACGGCAACTACACATGGTTGGGCCTCGTGCTCGTAATCGGCTCGATGATCTCGCTCGGTTACTACCTGCGGGTTGTCGCTGTGATGTGGATGAGCGCGCCCGGCGCGGCACCCGCTCCGGCTTCGCGGACCACGGCACTGGGCGGCCCGGGCGCCCTGGCGCCGATCGCCGGCGGGTCCCCCGAAGCTGACGGCTTGCCTGCTGACGGGTTGCCTGCTGACGGGTTGGCTGCTGACGGGTTGGCTGCTGACGGGTTGGCCGGCGGCCGGCGGACGGCGGGCCGGGCGGGGCCGGTTGGCGAGCTCACCTTTGTGGCCCTGCTGTTCGGCGCCGCCAGCGTGGTGTTCGGGATCTTCCCTTCACCGTTGTTCAACCTGGTGGCCCACGCCGGTCGCGCGTTGACCGGTCTGTTCTGATTCCCGGACCTGCATAATGCGCCAACCTTGGCCAGGGCCGATGAGTTTGTCGCAAATTTGGGGCTGAGCGCGCGCGTGGTGACGAACCCGAGCCCGCGCGCCAAGGTTGTCACGTTATGCATGCCGAGTGCCGTTTGCGCACGCGGCCCGGCGTTAATGCATGCCAAGTGCCGTTTGGGCACGGGGGCCCCGGGTAGCCAGAGCTGCATGAGCGACGACAAGAGCCCTGACTCCAACCCGGACGAGCTTCCCGGCTCGGTTTCCAACCAGAACAACGAAGAGGCCGAACCCGGTCACGGCGGCGGCCCCGAGACGCGAAGCCCTTCCTCCGGCTCGGGCGGGCGTGAGCCGGCCCGCGGCGGCGACGGTAAGACTGCAGACGGCGGCGGGGATTCCCAAGGCGAAGCCAGCGAGGGCTCGCAGTCGACCGGCGACCCCAACAGCGCCGGCTGATTCAGGCCGGGAGGACGGCGGGCACCCCAGCCTGGTCAGCCGACGCGGCCGCCTGACCTGCCGACGCGGCCGCCTGACCAGCCGACGCGGCCGCCTCCGTGCGGCGCGAGAACCGCAGCACTCCGTCGTCGATCTTCCCCGTGCGCAAGGTGACGATGTCGCGCGGATAATTCTGGCGCAGGCGCCACGGCGGCTCCGAGCCCTGGCGCGGGAACTGGTCAACCGAACGCAGGACGTAGCCGGAATCGAGGTCCAGCAACGGGCGGGGAGTCACGGAAGCCTGGTCGCAGACGGGTACCGCCGTGTCATAGCCGTGCGCGGACATGTGGTTGAGCACCCGACACACGTACTCGCAGGTGAGGTCGGCCTTCAGCGTCCAGGAGGCGTTGGTGTAGCCGATGACCAGCGCGGCGTTGGGGGTGGCGTCGAGCATCAGGCCCTTGTAGGTGAGCCGGTGCGGGAGATCGAGGTCGCGGCCGTCGACAGTGACTTCGGTGCCCCCCAAAGCAAGGAGGTTGAGGCCGGTCGCGATGACGATGATGTCCGCCTCGAGCTCCTGGCCGCTGCGCAGGCGAATGCCCGTCTCGGTGAAGGTATCCACCTCGTCGGTGACGATCGTGGCCCGGTCGCTGCGCAGGGCGCTGAAGAAGTCACCGTCGGGACACACGCACATGCGCTGGTCCCACGGGTTGTAGCGAGGCTTGAAGTGGGTGTCGACGTCGAGGTCGCTGGGCACCTGGCGCAGGACGCCCTTGCGCAGCACCTGCTTGGCCAGCTTCGGGTAGCGGCGGCACAGCCTGTAGCTGAGCGTCATCAGGGCCACGTTCTTCCATCGCACGGCCTGATAAGCGGCCATCGACGGGAGCCTCCGCCGCAGCCGCGAGGCCACCGGATCCTCGCCGGGCAGCGAGACGAGGTAGCTGGGCGAACGTTGGAGCATGGTCACGTGAGCGGCCTGCTCAGCCAGCGCGGGAACGAGTGTGATCGCGGTCGCGCCGCTGCCGATCACCACCACCCGCTTGCCCGCGTAGTCGAGGTCCTGGGGCCAGTGCTGGGGGTGCACGACCGGCCCGGGGAAGCGCTCGCGCCCGTCGAAGCCGGGGTCAAAGCCCTGGTCATAGCGGTAATACCCGGTGCAGAAGAGCACGAAGGAGGCGGTGAGCGTGGCCGGGCCCTCGCCGTCGCGCTCGGCGGTCACAGTCCAGCGAGCATCCCGGCTGGCCCAGGCGGCGCCGGTGACGCGATGACCAAAGCGGATGTGATCCTTGACGCCGTACTCGTCGGCGGTGGCGTGGATGTAGCGCAGGATCGAGGGACCGTCGGCGATCGTTCGCTCGTCCGT
Organism: Solirubrobacteraceae bacterium; assembly: GCA_049697735.1. GTDB lineage: Bacteria > Actinomycetota > Thermoleophilia > Solirubrobacterales > Solirubrobacteraceae > Palsa-465. The sequence continues at coordinate 4,367 of JBAVWI010000280.1, read as the reverse complement.
CCAAGGGGCAAAGGAGTAGCCGAGCGTGTGCATGTCGGAGTCCGAGCGGACGCCCGGGTAGCGGAAGAGGTCCCAGGTGCCCCCGATCGACTCGCGACCTTCGAGGATCGCGTAGGTGCGTCCTGGGCAGCGTCGCTCGAGGTGGCAGGCAGCGCCGATCCCGGACAGACCAGCCCCGATGATGACTACGTCGACATGTTCCGGAACGTTGGTACGCATGCGTATCAGCAGTCAGGATAACCGGCCGGGGGCGTCGCTACGATCGACCGCCCGTGCAGTATCCGATCGAGAGCTTCACCGACGCCGAGCGCAGCCTGCTGAGCGGGCACTGCACGAACCTCGACCGGCCGGTGTTCGCGCTCACCAACCTGCCCGAGACGTTGAAGGGGGCGCTGTTCGCGCGCTACTCGCGCTATCCCGGCACGCTCCGGCGTCTGCTGCTGGATGAGTTCGCCGGCGATCTGGCCGCCGCCCCCGGCGGGGGCTCCCAGCCCCCCGAGAGCGAGCGCGCGGCCCAGCTCTACGAGCGCATCTTCCTCGGCTACGGCGATGACTCGGTAGCTCAGCTGGGCGGCGCCCACGTCGCCTGTGAATGGGTCTCAAACGTCCTCACCAAGGTCCTGCAGCGTCCCCGGCTGGCCGCCTATCTCGAGCAGTCCACCCGCTACATCGCCTACGACGCCCCGATGCCGGCGCCCCCCGGAGGATTCCGCTACTACCGCGAGGCAGCCCTGGGACCTGAGTACGGGCGCGCCATGGACGAGCTCTTCGGCACCTACGCCGCGGCTCTGCCCCGCGTCATCGCGTGGGCGCAGGACCGCTATCCCCGCGCTCCCGACGAGCCCGAGGCAGCGCATACCCGGGCGCTGAAGGCCAAGGCGCTTGACCTCTTGCGCGGCCTGCTGCCGGCCAGCTCGTTGTCGCATATGGGCATCTACGCCAGCGGCCAGAGCTACGAGCAGCTGATCCTCCATCTGCTCGCTCATCCCCTCCCCGAGGCGCGCAGCTACGGGACGATGATCCTCGAGGAGCTCCAGGCGGTCATGCCCAGCTTCTTGACTCGCGTTGAGCGCCCTGACCGGGGGGGCGCCTGGGTCTCCTACCTCGAATCTCGCGCGCAGGCAGGTGAGCACTGGGCGCGCCGGCTGGGGCTGCGCGGCTCCGACGAGGAGGCCGGGCCGGCCGGGCCGGCGGTGCGCCTGACAGGGGTCCAGGGCGACGAGGAGGATCTGCTCACGGCGCTGCTCTTTGAAGCCACGACGAGCTCGGAGGAGACCACCCGCCACGCCGTCGAGCAGCTGTCCGACGCCGAGCGGGTGGCGCTGTTGTCTGACCTCGTCGGGGCGCGCGAGAATCGCCGCCACCGGCCGGGCCGCGGGTTCGAGGCTGTTCGCTACCGGTTTGAGGTCGTCGCCGACTACGGCGCCTTCCGGGATCTTCAACGTCACCGGATGCTGACCGTGCAGTGGCAGGCGCTGACCCCCGACCTCGGCGCCGGCGTGCCCGAGCAGGTCGACGAGGCGGGGGCCGGAGACGCCTATCGGCGCGCGCTCGAAATCTCCCGCCGCGAATACGCGCGCCTGGCCGACACTGGCCTGACCCAGTGGGCGCCCTACGCGCTCTGCCTGGGCTTCCGGATCCGCTTCATCCTTGACCTCAATGCGCGCGAGGCCATGCAGCTGATCGAGCTGCGCTCCGGCCGCGAGGGCCATCCGAGCTACCGAGCGGTAGCGCATGAGATGCACGCTCAGATCGCCGCCGTGCACCCCGCCGTGGCCGCCGCCATGGGCCACGTCGACGTCGAGACCGAGCCCAGGCTCGAGCGCATCCTGTCTGAGATGCGCTCCCAGGCCCGGGCCGGCGCCGGCTCCTGACCCGACACCCGGCCGGCTCGCGCAGGTGAAGCCCGGGCTCAGCCCGACGACGTTTTCTCGAGCTCGCGTTGACGAAGCTCGATGCGCCTGATCTTGCCGGTCAGCGTCTTGGGCAGATCGGCCACGAACTCGATCTGACGGGGGTAGGCATAGGCGGACAGATGGTCGCGCACGAAGGCCTTGATCTCGTCGGCGAGAGAGTCACTGGGGTCGTGACCAGCGGACAGGATCACGAACGCCTTGACCACGTTGCCGCGGCGCTCGTCGGGGACGGCGATCGCCGCCGCCTCGGCCACCGCCGGGTGCTCGAGGCAGGCCGATTCGACCTCGAAGGGCCCGATCCGGTACCCGGCCGAGATGATCACGTCATCGGCGCGGCCCTCATACCAGTAGTAGCCATCCTCGTCGGTTGAGGCGGCGTCCTTGGTGTGAAACCAGTCACCCCCGAAGACCTCGTCGGAGTCCTCGGCGGGGCGATTCCAGTAGCCCAGCGGGTAATGAGGATTGGAGCGTGCACGCAGACAGATCTCGCCGCGTTCACCCTGGGCGACGGGACGCTCGTCCTCGTCGAGGATGGCTACCTCCCAACCGGGCATCGGCTTGCCCATCGAGCCCTCGCGAACTTCCATGAACGGGTAGTTGGCACACAGGGGATAGGACTCGGTGAGGCCGTAGAAGTCCAGCACGGTCACGCCGTACTGCTCGCGGACCCAGCGGATCGCCTCGGGGTTCAGCGGCTCGCCAGCCGAGCAGACGATGCGGAACTTCTGCGGGTAGCGAGTGCGCGCGTCCTCGATCGACATCATCGAGCGAATCGCGGTCGGGGTCCCGAACACGTTGGTGACGCCGTGCCGGGAGAGGAAGTCCAGCTGCTTGTGGGGGTCAAAACCTCCCTCGCGCTGGTAGACGAGCTGAACCGCGCCGTAGCGCCAGGCCCCGAGCAGCGGCGCGATGCCGGCCGCCCACGCCCATTCCCCCATGCCATGGAACAGCTCGCCCTCCTGGACGTCGTGGCAGTAGACAAATTCCTCGTGAGCGAGGATGTAGCGGTGGGCGTGGAGGATGCCCTTGGCCAGTCCGGTGGTGCCCGACGAGTAGTAGAGCTGAGCCGGATCGTCGGCGGCGGTGTCGACGGCATCGAAACTGGTTGCCCCGCCACTGAGCAGATCGTCGTCGAGGACGACAACCTGCTCCACCAGCTCCGGCTCCATCCGGTTGGCGTTGGCCTGATTGGTGACCAGCACCTTGGCCTGGGAATCGGTGAGCCGGTGGCGGATCCCGTCGTCGCCGTAGAGAACCGACATCGAGAGCAGGATGGCACCCGTCTTCCAGGTGCCGAAGAAGGCCGCGGCCGTCTCGGGCGTGGGCGGGAGCAGCATCGCCACCCGGTCTCCGCGCTGCACGCCGAGGCTGGTGAGGACGTTGGCGAAACGGTTGGAGATGTCCTGCAGCTCGCCCCAGGTGAGCTCGCGGACGTTGCCGGCAAAGTCTTCGTGGATCATGGCGAGCTTCTCGCGGGGATGACGGTCACAGACGTCGGCGGCGATGTTGTAGCGCTCGGGCACGTCCCACTTGTGCTCGGCGCAAGCCTGTTCGTAGGAGGTAATCGAACTCATGCCCGAATCATGACCGATACGCGCAGGCCCGTGGGCAGGACCAGATACGCTGTCTTTTAGGCTTATGAACGTCGTCCTCGACTCCGCGGTCGGGATTGCGGCAGTGGCCATCCTTCTGCTTGCCGCATGGTGGCACCGTGCCCGTCGCACGCCGAGCGCTCCCGAAGCGGTGGGCATGCAGTCCGCGCTGCACGCGGCGACTTCGACCCTGCCGCACCTGCGTCGTGGCCTGCATTCACGCTCAGCGTCAGACGCCGTTCCGCATCTGCGCGCTCTGACCGGGGCGGCCGCGATTGCCCTCGCCGACACGCGCACGGTGCTGGCCATCGACGGCCAGGGTCGCGAGCAGGTCCGCCCCGGCGACCTGCTCTCGCGCCTGCTGGAGCGCACCCCGGATGACCGCATGCACGTCGTCCCCCGGTTGATCTCCTCGGACCCCACCTGTCCCCTGCACTCGGCGGTGCTCGCGCCGCTAACCGTGCAGGGCAAGCGGGCGGGAACGCTGATCGCCTTCTACCGCACCGAGGGCCGCCCGCGCGGCGATGTGCTGCGGGTAGTGCAGGAGGCCGCGAGCCTGGTCTCCGCACAGGTCGAGCTGTCAGTGGTCCGCGCCCAGGAGGAGCGCTTGGCCCAGGCCGAGCTGCGGGCGCTGCGGGCCCAGATTTCCCCTCACTTCATTTACAACGCGCTCGCGGCGGTGGCCGGTGAAATTCACACCGCGCCCGACGAGGCCCGCGAGCTGCTGATCGACTTCGCCGAGTTCACGCGCTACCTGTTCCGCGACGGCCGCTCCTACGTGACGCTTGACGAGGAGCTCGCCCACGTCGAGCGCTACCTCCGGCTCGAGCAGGCGCGCTTTCGCGACCGCCTCAACATC
>JBAVWI010000279.1:0-2739 GCA_049697735.1 Solirubrobacteraceae bacterium | reverse complement strand
GCACATGGTCGTGGAGGGCGTGGCGCGCTAGGGCCGATCCCAGGCTGGGTCGGCTGGGTTGCGGGACCGATCCGGCGATCAGCCGGGCTGGTCGTCGCCTTCGAGCGCTTGGCGCGCAAGGTGCTCGTCGGAGAAGATCCGGATGTGAGCGACGAGGTCGCCGTCGAACTTGAAAACCCAGGTGGCGGGCGCATCCTCGAGCGGCGCCGCGCTTTTGCCGCTGGCATGTCCGAGAGCCACCACCGCATCGCCGGCGGCACGCACGTGCAGCGGTTTAACCGTGAGCTCCTGCCAATGCGCTTCTACGTCGGCGAAGTACTGACGCATGCCGTCCATGCCGACGTACGGCTCCCCCCCGTTGAGAACCGCCCCTGAGACCGGCTCGAAGACGATCTCCGGACGTAGCAGCGATAGGGCAGTGTTTAGGTCACGGGCGTTGAACGCACCGAACAGCTGTTCAACGATCTCTGTTCTGCTGCTCATCGTGCACTCTCGCTTCAGATTCGCTGTGCTAACCCGCGTGTTATACCCGCTGGGGGAATCGTCAGCTTTGTCTGTGCGAGAATCACGCGCATCTCAATGCGGCGGCACACCCTCCGACCCGGAGCGCTACCCCGCTCCGCCGCGGGGGCGACGCTCGTAGTCGCGGGCGTCTTCACGCTGGTGGGGCTGCCGAGCGTGCTCCCCCCACGATCACACCTGTCCGATGCCGCGGCTTACAGGGCCCTCGGCACCACGGCCTATCGAGTGCCCGCCTCCCCAACCGGATCCAGAGGCGGGTTGCGGTGCAAGCTGAAGCGTGTGCGTCTGCTCTGCCCGGATCTCATCATGTCCGCTCCGTCGTTGCTGCACATCGACCGCACCACGATCCCCGGCCGGGTCCTGCTGCGGGCGGCCAGCGCACTCAACAACCGCGGCCGCGGCCCACTCGAAGTCAGCGCCCACCGCACCGGGCGCTACGGCATGGTCGTCTACCAGGCGATCTACGACCGGCGCGGGCGGCGCCATCTCCTTCGCACCGCCGCGACACTCACCTACAAGTACGTGCCCGGCGATCGGTACGGAGATGGCAACGTCGGGGATGCCAGCTACTGGAAGTTCAAGCACGCGGCCGCTTTCGAGCTCTGGTCGATCGGTCCCCATCGCCGCGCGATTCGACTCGTGCGGCGGGGGCCGAAGGTGGACTACTGCCTGCGAGACCTGTTCCACACCCATCCGTCGGACCATTCGCCGAGCGCGCCCGTATATCCGGCGTGCAGCCAGAACCCCGGCATACGCCATGACGTCCTCGGGATCTCCGTCGGCTGGACGGACGGGTATCCGTACGAGTACCCCGAACAGTGGATCGACGTGACCGGTCTGCGCGGCCGCTTTGCCTACGTGCAGATCGCCGACCCGGACCATCTGTTGATTGAGGCGAACCGCAAGAACGACGTCTCGGAGACCTACATCGAACTGCCCTCCGGGCGAGTGCTCGGAGAGCGCGTGGGCGTCGCTGGGCCTTGAACCTGGGCCTCGTCGAGTCCAGATGTGCGCGGGATGTCCAAGCTCGGCGATCCTGTGTCGGGCGCGTTCGGGGTAAGCCTTGCACCAGTGGCCGGTCTTTGACCCGACAGGAATGGCTAATCTTGGTGCATGTGCAGAAACATCAGGACACTCCACAACTTCGAGCCTCCCGCGACCGACGAGGAGGTGCGCAGCGCCGCTCTGCAGTACGTGCGGAAGATCAGCGGCTTCACCAAGCCGTCACAGGCCAACGAGGCGGCGTTTCAGCACGCCGTCGAGGAGGTTGCCGCGGTCTCGGCCGAGCTGCTGAGCCAGCTGGTCACTGCGGCGCCCGCGAAGGACCGTGAGGTCGAGGCGGCGAAGCGCAAGGCGCGCAGCGCAGAGCGATTCGCGGCCTGAAGATCTGAGCAGACCACCATGGCTCAAATCTAGGGCGTTCGGCAGCCCAGGCTGGATGATGGGCGCGGCGGGTTTCGAACCTGCGACCTCTCGCGTGTGAAGCGAGCGCTCTCCCACTGAGCTACGCGCCCTGGATGCCCGAGTCTATGGGGTTTCGGCGTCTGTGCGCGCCTGGTCAGGAGTCGCGCGGGCGGTGCTGCTGCCCGTTGCTGCCCAATCGCCCATGGCCCTGAGCCAGAGTCCGGTCTCTGGGCCACGCCTACGCCCCATTTCAGTGCTCACACGTTCTTGTGTAGCCATTCTTTGTTCGCATCGCTCATCGCGGCCTTATACGACCAGCGAGGCGTGTTGACCTCATCGATCTTTAGCACCATCACGCCGGAGGGAACCGTTGGTACCGCCACGCCGACGAGGTCTCGCCACTCGCTGGCGGTCCGCCCTCCGACGATCCAGAGATCAGCAAACGCATGCCACCAGCCGTTTGCATTCGCCTTAACGATGCCCTGGATCTGCTCTCGTTGGGCAGCCGTAATTCTGTCGGCGACGATGGCGTATTTGGGGGCGCCGGTCATGTGCCCTCCCGCTCATCGCCCTCGGGTGTAGCGCTCTCTGGGGGCTGTGGGGAGGGCCCGGCGCCGGGGACTATAGCTCGGAGCACACTTTCGACGTACTCACCCGAGGTCGAGTTTCCGAGCGTCATCTGCTCATACTCCATCAGCTCGCGACCGGTCACCTCCCCTAGCTGGAGCTTGAACGGCGTTCGGATGTTCATAGCAACGACCACGATCATCAATGAAACGAGTGTGACTCCACCGAAGACCAGCAACCATACGA
>JBAVWI010000278.1:0-6888 GCA_049697735.1 Solirubrobacteraceae bacterium | reverse complement strand
AGCAGGACCGTTTGCAGGTGACCCGCCAAGGTCCGGGTAGGCCGCTCAGATGGATGACTGCTCTCGACAAGATCCGGCTTATAGGCCTGCTACGGAGAAGCCCCGCCTCGGCGGGGCTTCTCTACTTAATGCTGAGAAGCCGTTGACCGGATGAGAGCAAGTAGGCTGCCCGCCGACCAGCAACATCCAGGGCTGGTCAGAGCAGATCGAGAGAGGAGATCCATGTTGCGGAGGTATCCGTTGGCGGTCGCGCTCGGCGTCCTGGCGGCGATCACGGCGCCGGTCAGCGCCTCGGCCAAGGACTACGCGAACATCGCGCGCGACATCGTGCCCTCGGGCCAGTACGGCGCCTCGTCGCCCCCGCCCCGGGCCACGCAGCAGGCGCAGATGTACAACGCGCTCACGCCCCTCTTCAACCACGTCACGAGCCGCGACCTGCTGGCCGACTTCAAGCCCGATTCGCTCGGCACCGCCGCCAAGGGTCCGTTCACGACCGAGGCCGTGCCCCACCCCGGGGTGACGGTTCGCCGCGACCCCTACGACGTGCCCCAGATCATCGGCAAGACCCGGGATGACGTGACCTGGGGGGCCGGGTGGGTGGTGGCCGAGGACCGCGGCCTGCTCTTGCAGCAGGGTCGCTATGACTCGCTCGTGGCGGCCATCGATGCCCCCGGTCTCAGCGCCCTCAACCTGGTGGCGACGCTGCGTAACTTCTCGCCCAGCCTCCAGACCGTCCGTGAGGTGGCCAAGCAGACGCTCGCCTTGCGCGCTGCCGGCGCCAACGGACGCGGCGTCCTGCACGACCTCAAGGTCTACCTCCAGGGCATCAACGCCTATATCGATTCCCACGGCGACACGCTCGGACCCTTCTCGCACGTGGCCCACTTCACCCTCGTCGACATCTATGCCTTCAATGCGCTCAAGGACCAGTTCGTGGGCGAGGGTGGGGGCGACGAGGCCGTCCGGTCTGAGTTCCTGTCCGCCCTGCGCCGGCGTCTGGGCAGCAAGCGCGGGACCGGGGTCTATCAGGACCTCCGCGAGGCCAACGACCCCGAGGCTCCGACCACGCTCCCGGGCCGGGTTCGCTTCCAGCCCCCGCCCACGAGCACGTCGGGCAACGTCAATCTGGACCCCAACAGCCTGTCGCTCGGCGCCAATCGCGCCCTCAGCGTGTCTCGTCAGTATCAGGTCCACGCGTCCAACGCCCTGCTGGTGTCGGGCAAACGGTCGGCCACCCACCATCCGATCATGGTCGCCGGCCCGCAGATCGGCTACTACTACCCCGGCCTCACGCTCGAGATGGATCTCGAAGGACCAGGCATCAGCCAGCGCGGGGCGACCTCGGCTCCGTTCCCGGGCTACGTGTTCATCGGCCGTAACCAGGACTCGGCGTGGTCACTGACCTCGGCCGGGCTGGACCAGATCGACACCTACGTCGAGACGCTGTGCGGGCACAGCACCCACCGCTACCTGTTCGACGGCCGCTGCCGTCAGATGGAGTTCTTCAACGCCGGCACGCTGGACCCGGGAACCAAAACAGCCCGTCAGGTCAGCTTCTACCGCACGGTCCACGGCCCGGTGATCGGCTACGCCCACCTACACGGCCGCCTGGTCGCCCTCTCGCGCCGCCGGGCCAGCTACGGCAAGGACTCGCTCGACCTGCTCTTCTACCGCAAGCTCGCCGACAACCAGGTCCACAACGTCCACCAGTTTTTCCAGGCCGCCTCGCTGACCCCCCAGACCTTCAACTCGTTCTACATCGATGACAAGGACATCGGCGTCTTCACCAGTGGCCTGATCCCGATCCGCCCGGCCAATGTCGATCCGGCGCTGCCCATCAACGGGACCGGGAAGGAGGAATGGCGCGGCTGGGTGCCGTTCAAGGACCATCCCCAGGGCATCAATCCTCCCAGCGGCGAGATCGTCAACTGGAACAACCGAACCGAGGCGGGCTATGCGGCGCCGGACAACAACTGGATTCTGGGGGCGTCACAACGGGTGAACCTTCTCCTCAACAACCTCGGCCACGGGTCGAACCTGACCCCGGCCCGGGTCGTCTCGGCGATGAACGCCGCGGCCACTCAGGATGTCCGAGAGGTCACCGTCGAGCCGATCCTGTCCAAGCTTCTGCACGGCGGGCGGGCGCCGAGCGTGCGAGACGCCCAGATGCTGGCGCTGCTGGACCAGTGGCACCGGCAGGGCTCGAGCCGCCTGGATCGGACCGGCAACGGCCAGATCACCGCTCCCGGAGCGGCGATCATGGACGCAGCCTGGCCGCTGCTGTCTGATGCTTGGGCGTCGAGCGTCCTCGGGACGCGACTCACGACCGAGCTCAATTCCTTCGCGTCCCAGTACCAGCCGCCGCCCGGAGGCCAGGAGAAGACCTGGATCGAGTACCTCAACAAGGACCTGCGGACTATCCTTGGCCAGCCGGTGGCGGGTCGCTACTCGGTCCGCTACTGCGCCGGCGGGAGCATCACGCGCTGTCGCAAGCTCATGTGGAGCGCGATCGATCGTGCCGGCCAGGAGCTGGCCGCCAAGCAGGGCCCGAACCCCAGCGCGTGGCATTCAAGCGCCACCGCCGAGCAGATCACCTTCGTGCCCGGGCTGCTGCCCTACAAGATGGCCTACACAAACCGACCCAGCGGCATCCAGCAGATCATGAGCTTCTTCGGTCACGCACCTGGTAATCGCTGACGGAGCTCGGCGGCCGTCGAGTGCGGCACGGCGCTCGGGGCGCGCGGGCTAGCGCTGGCCTGTCGCTACCCGCAGCAGCGCGTCGCCGCTGAGGCGGTGGCGCTCCCACTCAGGCAGCCGGGTCGCGCCCAGGCGCGTATAGAACTCCAGCGCGGGCTGATTCCAGTCCAGCGCGTTCCACTCCAGCCGCGGGCAGCCTCGCTGTACCGCGATCTCGGCCAGACGGCTCAGCAGCACGCCGCCGACGCCCGCGCGGCGATGGGCAGGGGAGACGTAGAGATCCTCGAGCCACAGCCCGGGGCGACACTCCCAGGTCGAGAAGCTGGCGCAGAAGATGGCGAAGCCCGCCGGCTCGCCGTCGTGTTCGGCGATCAGTGCCTCGGCGGCCGGGTGGGGCCCAAACAGAGCCTGCGCCAGCAACCCGGGTGTGCCCAGCACCTGGTCGCGGGCCCGTTCGTACTCGGCCAGCTCGACGATGAAGGCATAGATCTGCTCGACGTCGGCGACCGTGGCCGCCCGCACGCCGACAGTGCGGCTCACTCGGAACCTGGGAGCTCGATCTCGCGCTTGAGGATCTTGCCCGTGGGGCCCTTGGGGAGGTCATCGACGAACCAGATGCGGCGCGGGTACTTGTAGGCCGCCACCTGTTCCTTGACGAAGTCGCGCAGCTCACTATCACTGACTTCCTCGCCGTCCTTGAGCGCGACTGCGGCCCCGATCTCCTCGCCGTACTCGTCGTGTGGAATTCCCACCACAGCGGCCTCGCGGACGGCGGGATGCTCGTAGAGGACCTCTTCGACTTCCCGCGGGTAGACGTTGTACCCGCCACGGATGATGAGATCCTTCTTGCGGTCGACGATGAAGAAATAGCCGTCCTCGTCGACGCGACCCATGTCGCCGGTATGCAGCCAGCCGTCACGGATCGTCTCCTGGGTCTCCTCGGCGCGGTTGTAGTAGCCCTTCATCACGTTGTGGCCGCGGATGACGATCTCGCCCACCCCGCCCTGGTCGACCTTGTGGCCGTCGTCATCGACGACCTGCATCTCGACCCCCTTGATCGGAGTGCCGATCGAGCCGGGCTTGCGCTCCCGGTCGGGGTGGTTGAAGGAGGCGACCGGCGAGCTCTCCGAGAGCCCATAGCCCTCCAGGACCTTGCATCCGAAGGCATCTTCGAACCCGCGCATCAGTTCGACCGGCATTGCCGACCCGCCCGATGCGCACACCCGTAGCGCGGAGACGTCGTACTGCTCGCGGTCAGGGTGGTGGAGGATCGCTCCGTACATGGTCGGGACGCCCTGGAAGATGTTGACCCGGTCGCGCTGGAGGATCTCCAGGGCTTTGCCGGGGTCAAAGCGCGGAATCAGGGTGAGCGTCCCGCCACCGCCCAGGGTCGCGTTCATGCCGCAGGTCTGGCCGAAGGAATGAAACAGCGGCAGCGCGCCGAGCACGATGGCGTCGGAGCCGAGATCGAACAGTCCGCGTGAGGCCTCGGCGTTGCGCGTCAGGTTGGCGTGCGTCAATTCTGCGCCCTTGGGCTTGCCGGTGGTTCCCGAGGTGTAAAGGATGACCGCCGTGTCGTCGTCGGCGGTGTCGGCGACCTCGGGGATCGCCTCGGCGGCCCCAACCAGCTCGACGAACCCATCCGCCTCGACGAGGATGCACTCGGCTCCGGCGGCGTCGGCGCCCGCCTGCGCATCCTCGGCGAAACCCTCCCAGGCGAACAGCAGCTTGGCGCCCGAATCCTCGAGGTAGAAGGCGACCTCGCGCTGCTTGAGCAGGACGTTCATGGGTACGACAACGCCACCAGCCCGCAGGACTCCGTAGTAACAGACCGGGAAGTGCGGAACGTTGGGCAGCATGATCCCCACCCGGTCGCCACGGGATAACCCGTGCTCGGCGAGAAGGCCGGCGAGGTGAGCGGTGGCGCCCTCCAGCTGGCGGTAAGTCAATGCAACGTCGTCGAGCTTGACCGCGACGTGATCAGGGTCAGTCTGGGCGGAGTCGATCAGGATCTGCGCGAGGTTCATGGCGTCTGGGCTGACTCGGGGCCGGTCAACGGCCGCCGAAGCTCGCCGGGCGCTTCTGCATGAAGGCCATTACCCCCTCGAGGAAATCCTGAGACTCTGCGCGCTCCTGCTGCAGGACCGCCTCGAGGTCGAGCAGATCCTCGAACCCGGCGTAAGCGCGGTGGTTGATCGTGCGCTTGATCGTCGCGTAGGAGCCGGGAGCGCCGGCAGCGAGCTTTTCGGCCAGATCGGCCACGCGCGAGACCAGCTGATCGTCATCGACAACCTCGTTGATCATGTTCCAGCTCAACGCGCGCTCAGCCGCGATACGTTCGCCGAGGTAGGCCATCTCGAAGGCGCGGGCGTGACCCACCCGGGCGGCCAGGCTCTGGGAGGCGCCGCCGTCGAGGCCGAGTCCGACGTTGACGAAGGCGAGCAGGAAGTAGGCCGAGCGCGCGGCGATGACCAGATCCGCGGCCAGAGCCAGAGAGCAGCCGATACCGACCGCCGGACCGTTGACGGCGGCGATCACCGGCTTGGGGATCGTGCGCACCCGGAGGATGAGCGGGTTGTAGAGCTCGCGCAGCGGGCTGAGCACGTCGGGGCGTCCAGCTTCGCCCAGTTCGCCGCCCGCCTTGAGGTCGGCGCCCGAGGAAAAGGCGCGGCCGGCTCCGGTGAGCACGATCGTGCGCAATTCGGGATCGTCGGCGGCCTCGTCGAGTGCGGCCAGCATGTCCCGGCCGAGCTGTCGCGTCCAAGCGTTGAGCGAGTCGGGGCGGTTCATCACGATGCGGGCCACGCGGCCCTCACGCTCCAGTTGCACCGTTTCCAGGTTCAGCGTGCTCATTGGGCAGGCGGACAATAGCGCGGGTCGCCGCACCGGCCCCCTTTCGGCGATGATGTGCGCTTCGCGATGGAGCTGCTGCCCAAGACGATCACGCGACCGGTGCGACGCCTCGGCGCGGCGGCGCAGAACGCGCTCGAGGTGGCGCGATTCGGGGGCCTGAATACTCACGACGAGGCTTCGCTCTACGAGGTGGCGGCCGAGCACCGGGTCTATCGCCTGCGCCACTACCACGCCCCCAGCAACGGGAAGGCAGCTTCCCGGCCGCCGGTCCTGCTCGTGCCGCCGATGATGCTCGCGGCCGAGATCTACGATGTCTCGCCGGCGACGAGCGCGGTCTCGATCCTGCACGAGCACGGAGCCGACCCGTGGGTGGTCGATTTCGGGGCCCCTGAGCGCGAGGAGGGCGGCCTCGAGCGCACGCTTGCCGACCACGTGGTCGCCATCTCGGACGCGGTGGACCGAGTGCGCGCGGCGAGCGGCCGCGACGTCCATCTCGGTGGCTACTCCCAGGGAGGAATGTTCTGCTATCAGACTGCCGCCTACCGGCGGGGGAAGGGCCTGAGCTCGCTGATCACCTTCGGCAGCCCGGTTGACACTCGCCTGGGCATGCCGTTCGGGATCCCTGAGCAGCTCGCCTCGGGAGCCGCCAACCTGCTCGCGGACCGGGTCTTCCGGGCCTGGGCGCTCCCCGCCTGGGCGAGCCGGACCGGCTTTAGGTTGCTCGATCCTGTCAAGTCGGCCCGCAGCCGGATCGAGTTCCTTCTCCAGCTCCACGACCGCGAGGCCCTGCTGCCCCGCGAGCGCCAGCGCCGCTTCCTCGAGGCCGATGGCTGGGTCGCCTGGCCGGGCCCGGCGATGGCCGACTTCCTGCGCCAGTTCATCGCCCACAACCGGATGCTCGAAGGCGGCTTCGTGCTCGACGATCGCCTTCTCACCCTGGCCGACATCGAGACCCCGATCCTCTCGGTGCTGGGGAGCTTGGATGAGATTGCCCCCGCCGCCGGCGTGCGCGCGATCCGCCTCGCCGCGCCGCGGCCCGACATCTATGAGCTGTGTCTGAAGGCTGGACATTTCGGGCTGGTGGTCGGCTCGACGTCCAACGCTGTGACCTGGCCGACGGTGGCCGAGTGGGTGCGCTGGCGCGACGGCGACGGCGAGCGGCCCGAGGGACTGACTGAGATCCCCGACGATCCGGCCGCCCAGCTGGCCGCGGTGGACGGGAGCCGATTGCCAAGCCGCGTCGGCTACGGGGTCGAGCTGGCCGGCGCCGTGGGGACCGGCGTCGCCCGCTCGATGGCCGGCACGGCACGGCGCACGGTGCGCGGCATGCGCGAGCTC
>JBAVWI010000277.1:0-11730 GCA_049697735.1 Solirubrobacteraceae bacterium | reverse complement strand
GCGGTGTCGGGCTCGGCGCCGCGGTTACCGCCGCGCGGGCACCCGCGGGCGCCGGCGCATCAGTCACCAGCCCGGTCTGGATCGTGCGTAGCCGCTTGTCGATCTCGGCCAGGCGGGCATCGAGAATCGAGATCTGCGGCGGCTCGTCGGACATCGGGTTCGCCGAGCCTACTGCGCGTGGCGGCGGCGAACGATCAGGCCGCGGAGCCGAGCAGCGAGGCAGCCAGCTCGGCCACCTGCGTCGGGGTCCGCCCGACGCGCACGCCCTTGCTCTCGAGCGCCTCGGCCTTGGCGGCCGCGGTGCCCTGGGAGCCGGAGACGATCGCGCCAGCGTGGCCCATTGTCTTGCCGGGCGGGGCGGTGAAACCGGCGATGTAGGCCACGGTGGGCTTGGTCACGTGGGCGGCGATGAACTCGGCGGCGCGTTCCTCGGCGTCGCCACCGATCTCACCGCACATGACGATCAGCTCGGTTTCGGGGTCGTCCTGGAACATCCCGATCACGTCGATGAAGTCGGTACCCGGGACCGGGTCGCCGCCGATACCGACGATGGTCGAATTGCCGAAGCCGCTCTGGGCCAGCACGTTGCCAATCTGGTAGGTCAGCGTGCCCGAGCGCGAGACGACGCCGACGTTGCCCTCGCGGAAGAACTGGGCCGGGATGATCCCGACGTTGGCCTTCCCCGGCGAGAGGATGCCGGGGCAGTTGGGACCGACCAGGCGGGCGCGGCCGTTCTTCTTGAGGATGTTGAAAACGCGCAGCTCGTCGTGGGCGGGAATGCCCTCGGTGATGCAGATGATCAGCTCGATCCCAGCGTCCTCGGCCTCGAGGATCGAGTCGGCGGCAAACCGCGGGGGGACAAACACCATCGCGGTGTTGGCCCCGGCCTCGGCGACGGCGGCGTGGAAGGTATTGAAGACGGGCACTCCCTCGACGTCCTGGCCGCCCTTTCCGGGGGTGACCCCGGCCACCACCTGGGTGCCGTAGGCGCGATTGCGCAGTGAATGAAAGGTGCCCTCGCGGCCGGTGATGCCGGAGGTGCACAGGCGTGTCTCGGTGCCGACGAGAATGCTCATCAGCCCCTGGCTCCCCCGTTGGTCGCCGCGGCGCCGGCGGCGGCGAGCTCGACGACCTTGGCCGCCGCGCCGTCCATTGTCGCCTCCGCGTGCACACCGGGCAGATTCGCCTCGGTCAACAGAGCTCGGCCCTCCTCGCCGTTGGTGCCGTCCAGGCGCACCACGAAGGGCACGGTCGGCTTGATCTGGGCAAAGGCCTCGATCAGCCCCTTGGCGACCTCGTCGCAGCGGGTGATGCCGCCGAAGATGTTGAAGAGAACGGCCTTGACCTTGCCATCGGAGAGGATCACCTCGACCGCGCTGGTGATGGCATCGGCGCGAGAGCCACCGCCGGCGTCGAGAAAGTTGGCGGGCGTACCGCCGGCCTCGGCGACCACGTCCAGGGTGGACATCGAGAGCCCAGCGCCGTTGGCGAGGATGCCGATGTCGCCGTCGAGCTTGACGTAGGTCAGCCCGCGTTCCTTGGCCATCTGCTCCTGCGGGTCCTCGCCGGAGGGGTCGCGCAGGGCGGCGTTGTCAGCGTGGCGGTAGAGAGCGTTGCCGTCGAGGGTGACCTTGGCGTCCAGGGCCTTGACCTCGCGTTGTCCACCGGCTTCGCCGGCGGAGCCCGTGACGATCAGGGGGTTGACCTCGACCAGCGTCGCCTCCTCCTCGGTGAACACCTCGTAGAGCCTGGCCAGCATCGTCCCCACCGGACGGACCACGTCGGCGTCGACCCTTGCCTCGAAGGCGAGACGGCGCCCATGGAAGTCCTGAAACCCGAGCAGCGGGTCGACGTGGAGGTGGGCGATCGCGTCCGGGTCCTCGTCGGCTACCTGCTCGATATCCATGCCGCCCCTGGTCGAGAGCATGACCAGCGGTGCCTTGGCCGAACGGTCAAAGACGACCGAGGCGTAGTACTCGGCAGCGATGTCGGAGGCGGTCTCGATCCAGACCTCGTGCACGGTGAGGCCTCGGATATCCATCCCCAGGATGGCCCGGGCGTGCTCCTCGGCCTCGGCTCGATCCTTGGCGACCTTGATCCCGCCGAGCTTGCCGCGGCCGCCGATCTGTACCTGGGCCTTGACCACGCACGGGTAACCGATCTCGTCAGCCGCGGCCACCGCCTCATCCACGCTGCGGGCGAGCCGTCCATCCGGTACCGGCACACCGTGGCGGGCAAACAACTGCTTTCCCTGATATTCGAGCAGATCCATGGCCTTTAGCTCACTGTATTGAATTGCGCCCTGGCGGCGGCTCGTGGCCGACCACGACGCAGTGGCCGCACCAGCCGTGGCATTATCAGCCGGCTATGGCGATCCCCAAAAACGTTTCCTTCGTCACCTTCGACGTCTACGGCACCCTCATCGACTGGGAAACCGGCGTATACGAGGCCTTCCAAAAGGAAGCGGAGCGAGACGGCTTCACGCTCGAGCGCGACGAGCTGATCCCGCTCTTTCACGAGGTCCAACAACAGATTCAAGCCGGGTCCTACGAGCTCTACGCCGAAGTCCTGCGGCGGACGGCGATCCAGATCGCCAAGCAGCTGGGCTGGCCGCTGGAGCCCTCGCGCTCGGGCTTCCTGCCCGACTCCGTGCAGCGCTGGAAGCCCTTTAAGGAGACCAATTCAGTCCTCACCAAGGTGGCCAAGAAGCACAAGATCGGACTCGTCTCCAACATCGATGACAAGCTCCTGGGGCAGACGCGGCGCCACATCCCGCTCGACTTCGATCTCGTCGTCACCGCCCAGCAGGTGCGCTCCTACAAGCCCGATCCCGCCCATTTCACCGAGTGCGAGCGGCGGATCGGCACCAAGAAGGGCTGGGTGCACATTGCCGCCAGCTACTACCACGACGTGGAGCCGTGCTTGAAGAAGAAGGTGCCGGTGATCTGGGTCAACCGCACCAAGCAGCAGCTCGAGCCGGGCCAGAAGAAGCCCGATGCCGAGGTCGCGAACCTCCGCGAAGCGGCCAAGCTGATCGGCGTCGGCTGAGTCCGGCCCGAGCCGCCCGGGAGCGGAGCGGATGCGCGTAACGGCGCTTCATTCCGACGTCATCGTGTTCATCTCTGAGGTGTGGCAGACGACGTGCACCGCCGTGCGCGCCGGCCACGAGGGCTTCGTGATCGACTCCCCCGTCTACCCCGAGGAGCTGGGCGCACTGCCGGGGGTACTCGAGCAGGCCGGCTTCCCCGCCTCGGGTCTGCTGGTCACCCACGGCGACTGGGACCACCTGCTGGGCCGCCTGGCCTTTCCCAAGGCCTCGCTGGGTTGCGGCGAGTCCACTGCGCAACGGCTCGCCGGTGAGCTCGGCGCTGCCCAGCGCAAGCTGCGCGACTTCGACAGCCAGCACTACGTGCAGCGGCCCGCCCCCCTCGCCCTGGGCGGCCTCCAGGCGCTGCCCCTGCCGGGCAAGCTCGGACTCGGCCCCGCCCATGAACTGGAGCTCTACCCTGCCGACGGGCACACAGCCGACGGCGCCGCCTTGTGGTTGCCGTGGCTGCGCATCCTCGTCTGCGGTGACTACCTGTCACCTGTCGAGATCCCGATGCTCAGCCCGGGCGGGAGCCCGAGCGCCTACCGGGCCACGCTCGAGCGCCTGGCGCCGTTGGTCGAGCTGGCGGAATGGGTGGTGCCCGGTCACGGGACCCCGCAGTCACGAGAGCGGGCCCTGGCCGTTCTCGAGGAGGACGCCGAGTATGTCGGGCAGCTGCTGGCCGACCCGGCCCGGGCCGCGCCGCCGCAGACACGGGCAGACTCCGTGCAACGCGGGATCCATTCCTCCAATCTCGAACTCCTGGCCAGCTCCGGATGAAGGCTCGACGCCGATTGCAGCTGCTGGTGCGAGACCCCACCGGGATCCTCGGAGCCGGCGCGTTCGAGCGGCTGCCCTCAGACTCCGAGCTGACGGTCGTCGGCCCGGAGGACCCCGACGCCAGCCTGCGGGCGATCGCGGCAGGATCGCTTTCACCCGACCTCGCCGTAATCGTCGTCGACGCCCGCTCGGGTCCGGTCACAGCAACGCGCCGGGACGCCTATCTGATGAGCCTGCTCGGGGTGGGGGCGGCGGCCTTTGCCATCGTCGAACCGCCGGTGGCGCAGGCTGACGAGGAGCGCTATCACGCGGTGACACGCGAATGCGCCCAACTGGCGCGGCGCGTCGGGCTCGGGCCCGTCACCTGTTTCCCGGTCTCAGCCCGGGAGGGCTGGTTCGGAGGTCTGCCCCTGCCCGAGTTCCTGGACGAGCTCGCCGCCGTCCCACCACCTGATCCGGTCGACCGGGGCGTAGAGCTGCCCGAAACCGATCAGATCCGCGCCACGATCATCTGGACTCACCCCAGCCCGCTGCTGCGCGGGCGGGCCTACACCATGCGCACGGAGGCCGGGGAGCTCACCGCCACGGTGGCACCGATCAAGCACCGGCTCGACCTGGACACGCTCGAGCCAGTCCCGGCCACCCAGCTCGAGCGCGGGCAGATCGGCGACTGTGATCTCGAGCTCGGCGGCTCGATCGCCACCGCGGCCTACCGAGCCCAGGATGGACGGGGTGCCTTCATCCTCGTCGATCCCGCCAGCGGCCAGCCGGCCGGCGTGGGTCTGGTTCGCTTTGCCCTGCGCCGGGCCCAGAACCTGCGCTGGCAACCAGTCTCGGTCGACAGCGCCAGCCGCGCCGATCGGCTCGGCCAGACCCCCTGCGTGCTGTGGCTCACCGGGCTCTCGGGAGCCGGCAAGTCCACGATCGCCAACCAGGTGGAAACCGATCTGCAGAGTCGCGGGCTCCACACCTACCTCCTTGACGGCGACAACGTCCGCCACGGGCTCAACCGGGATCTGGGCTTCACAGACGCCGACCGGGTGGAGAACATCCGGCGCGTCGCCGAAGTGGCAAGACTGATGGTCGATGCTGGGCTGATCGTGATCGTCGCCTTCATCTCCCCGTTCCGCAGCGAGCGTGAGATGGCCCGGAGTCTGTTCAAGCCCGGCCGCTTTTTCGAGGTCTACGTCGATACGCCGCTGGAGGTCGCCGAGGAACGTGACCCCAAGGGTCTGTACCGCAAGGCCCGCCGGGGCGATCTGCGCAACTTCACCGGCATCGACTCTGCCTACGAGCCGCCCGAGACTCCCGATCTCCGGCTGCCCACCACCGTCCTGTCGGTGCCCGAGTCTTCGCACGAGGTGCTGGCCATGCTGCGGGCGCGCGGCATCCTGGGGCCCGACTGACAGCTATTCGGCGGCAGAGGTGATGACGGCGATCGTGTCGCCGGTGGCGACCGACCCGCCGACCGTGATCGGGAGCTCGGCGACCTTGCCCGCCTTATGGGCGGTGATCTCGTTCTCCATCTTCATGGCTTCGATCACGGCCACCAAGGCGCCCTCCGCGACCTCGGCGCCGGCCTCCACGGCAACCTTGAGCACCGTGCCCTGAATCGGCGAGGCCAGCGTGTCGCCGCCGCCGCCACCACCGCCGGCAGCGCGCTCAGAGCGGCGTGGCGGCTTGCGGGCGCCACCGGCGGGGCCCAATCCGTTGACTGCCGCGCCGGCGACCGGCGGCGGTCCGATCACCGTGACAGCGAAACGCTTGCCCGAGACCTCGACGGTGTAATTCTGCTCGACCTTCGGCTCTTCGTCGTCCTCGGACTCCGTGGGCGGCGCACTCGGGAAGGCCAGCGTCTTGAGCCAGTCGCGGTCTTCGATCAGATCGCGACAGGTCTCGGCATTGGCCCACTGCCGGGTCTGGAGGATGGCCAGGTGGAAGGGGATCAGGGTCTTGAGGTGCCCGATCTCGTATTCGTGCAGCGCCCGCAGCATCCGCGCCGTGGCCTGCTCACGATCGACGTCCCAGGCGATCAGCTTGGCCACCATCGGGTCGTACATGGGGCTGATCTCAGAGCCCGGGCCGACGCCGGAATCCACGCGGACGCCCGGGCCGGTCGGCTCCCGGTAGTCGGTGATCGTCCCCGGAGCGGGGGCGAAGTTCTTGCTCGCGTCCTCGGCGTTGATCCGGCACTCGATCGCGTGGCCGCGCAGCTGCACGTCCCCCTGGGCGATCGAGAGCTCCTCACCGGCAGCCACCCGGATCCCCTCCTTGACGATGTCGATCCCGGTAACCATCTCGGTCACGCAATGCTCGACCTGGACCCGGGTGTTCATCTCCAAGAAGAAGTACTCGCTCTTGCCGTCGGCCTCCTGGAGCAGGCCCTCGATCGTGCCCGCGCCGGTGTACTTGACCGCCGCCGCGGCTTCAGTGGCGATCTTGCCGATCCGAGCCCGGAGCTCGGCGTCGACGGCCGGGGCCGGAGACTCCTCGATCAGTTTCTGATGCCGGCGCTGTAGCGAGCAGTCGCGCTCACCGAGGTGGATGACGTTGCCGTGGGAGTCGGCCAGCACCTGGACCTCGACGTGACGAGGATCGGGCAGGTAGCGCTCGAGGTAGACAGTGGCGTCGCCGAAGAACTTCTCCCCTTCGCGCGCCGCACCCTCGAAAGCGTCCTTGAGCTTGTCCTCGCTCTCCGCGACCCGAAAGCCCTTGCCTCCGCCTCCGCCGGCTGCCTTGACTGCCACCGGGTAGCCGATCGTGGCGGCGATCACCTCGCGGGCGTCGTCGATCGTCTCGACGGGCTCGGTCGTTCCGGGCACGATCGGCACGCCCGCCTTGGCCATCAGCTCCCGGGCCCGGGTCTTGGAACCCATGGCTTCGATCGCCGAGGCGGGCGGCCCGATGAACACGGTCCCGTTGTCCTCCAGCGCCTTGGCAAAGGCGGCGTTCTCGGCCAGAAAGCCGTAGCCGGGGTGGACGGCCTCGGCGCCTGACTTCTCGATCACCTCGAGCAGCTTCTCGATGACCAGGTAGCTCTCGCTGGCCGGGCCCGGGCCGAGCAGGTAGGCCTCATCGGCGCGCTGGACGTGAAGCGCGTTGCGGTCGAGCTCGGAGTAGACCGCGACCGTCGCGATCCCGAGCTCCTGGCAAGCTCGTGCGATTCTGACCGCGATCTCGCCGCGGTTGGCGATCAAAACCTTGGCGAACATGCGGGCGCGCACTCTACCGGTGTGCGGGCGCTCGGGCCGGAGCGGCGCCGGCAGTCAGGACGTGGCGCTGACGACCATCCCCGCGCCGACGGTGTCGTTGCTCGACTCGTCGATGAGGATGAAGCTGCCGGTGGTGCGGTTGCGCGAGTAGGGATCGACGACCAGCGGCGAGCTGCAGCGCAGCTGCACACGACCGATCTCGTTGAGGGCCAACTGCTGGGCGGGCACGTGCTCGAGGGTGTTGATATCGACGCGGTGCTCGATCTGCTCGACGATCGCGCGCGCCGAGCGGGTGGTGTGCTTGATCGTGTAACGACCCCGGGGCTGCATGGGCTGCTCGCCCATCCAGCACACGATCGCCTCGAGCTCACGGGCGCTCACGGGCTGGTCCTCGGGATCGACGATCATGTCGCCGCGCGAGACGTCCACCTGGTCGGTCAGGCGCACCGCCACTGACATGGTCGGGAAGGCGGATTCGAGCTCGCCGGAATAGGAGTCGATGGCGGCAACCGTGCTTCGCTGGCCCCCGGGTAGGACCATGACTTCGTGACCGGGGCGCAGGACGCCGCCGGCGACCTGACCGGCGTAGCCCCGGTAGTCGTGGTGTTGGTCGCTCATCGGGCGGATGACCCACTGCACCGGGAAGCGCACGTCATTGAGGTTTCGATCCGGAGCGATGACCACGTGCTCGAGGTGGTAGAGCAGGGGCGCCGCGCCGTACCACTGCATGGCCGGGGAGCGATCGACAACGTTGTCCCCGTGCAGAGCCGAGATGGGGATGAAGGTCATGTCGGGAATCTGAAGCCGCGCTGCCCAGTCGGTCATCTCCTCAAGGATGCGGTAGAAGACCTCCTCGTCGTAGCCGACCAGGTCCATCTTGTTGACGCACACGACCACATGGGGGATGCGGAGCAGAGAGGCGATGAAGGCGTGGCGGCGGGTCTGTTCGGAGACCCCCTTGCGAGCATCGACGAGGACGATCGAGAGATCGGCCGTCGAGGCGCCGGTGACCATGTTGCGCGTGTACTGCTCGTGGCCCGGCGTGTCGGCGATGATGAACTTGCGTCGCGGGGTCTGGAAATAGCGGTAGGCGACGTCGATGGTGATGCCCTGCTCGCGCTCGGCGCGCAGGCCGTCGGTGAGCAGGGCAAGGTTCAGATAGCCGTCGCCCCGGCGCTCCGAGCTCTGCTGGACGTGCTCGAGCTGATCCTCGAGGATCGACTTGGAGTCATGCAGAAGGCGGCCGATCAAAGTCGACTTCCCGTCGTCAACCGAGCCCGCGGTGGCGATCCGCAGGAGCTCTGACGTACGGCGATTGACCGCGTAACCGTTGCCGGTTCCGTTGCTGGGCGCGGTAGCGCTCACTAGAAGTACCCCTCGCGCTTGCGGTCTTCCATGGCGGCCTCGGTGACCCGATCGTCAGCCCGGGTCTCGCCGCGCTCGGTAATCCTGGTGGCGGCGATCTCGGCCACCACCTCCTCGAGCGTGTTGGCTGCGGAGGCCACGGCGCCGGTACAGGTCATGTCGCCAACCGTGCGGTAGCGGACTGCCTCCTCGAAGGGCTCCTCGCCGTCGATCAGTTCGATGAACTGGTTATGGGCGTAGAGCATGCCGTCGCGCCGGAAGACCTGGCGGGGATGGGAGAAATAGATCGACGGAACCTCGAGCCCTTCGGTGGCGATGTACTGCCACACGTCGAGCTCTGTCCAGTTGGAGATCGGGAACACGCGGACGTGCTCGCCCTTGCGGATGCGGGCGTTGTACAAGGACCAGAGCTCGGGCCGCTGGCGCTTGGGGTCCCACTGGCCGAAGTCGTCCCGGAAGGAGAACATGCGCTCTTTGGCCCGGGCGCGCTCCTCGTCACGGCGGGCACCGCCGAAGGCTGCGTCGAAGCCGTGCTCGGCGATCGCGTCGAGCAGGGTGGTGGTCTGCAGGCGGTTGCGCGATGCCCGGGGTCCGGTTTCCTCGGCGACCCGGCCCTGGTCGATCGAGTCCTGCACGCTGGCCACGATCAGACGCTCGCCGATCGAGGATACGAGGCGGTCGCGGAACTCGATCACCTCGGGGAAGTTGTGTCCGGTATCGACATGCATGACCGGAAAGGGGAACTTCCCGGGCCGAAATGCCTTCTCGGCCAGGCGCAGGAGGATGATCGAGTCCTTACCACCACTGAACAGGAGCACCGGCCTTTCAAACTCGGCGGCCACCTCGCGGAAGATGTGGATGGACTCGGCCTCGAGGGTCTCGAGGTGCGAGAGCTCGTAGTGGAAGGGGTTCATCATGATTGCGAGCCGGGGCCCGAAGCGGCACTCTGGACGACGTGGATCCCGCATTCGGTCTTGTCCTGGCCGCTCCAGCGGCCTTCCCGGCCGGCGCCGGGCTGGGTGCAGGGAGCGCAGCCGATCGAGGCGTAGCCCTGATCGTGGAGGGGATGGTAGGGCAGATCGTGCTCGGCGATGTAGCGCCAGAGATCCTTCTCGCTCCAATCGGCGAGGGGGCTGACCTTCCAGATCTCCCGCCGCTGGTCACGCTCGAGCTTGGCGGTTTGCGCTCGGGTCGGGCCCTGCTCGCGACGCAGGCCCGTGACCCAGGCATCGACGTCGCTGAGACCGAGCTCGAGGGCGGCGACCTTGGCCTCGCCGCAGCAGTGCTCAGCGGTCCACGGCGCGTCTGGACTGTGGGCATCGAGCACCTCGAGCTGGATCCCGAAGCGCTCCTCGAACTGCTTCCAGGTGGCCAGGGTCTCGGGAAAGAGAACTCCGGTGTCAATCGTGAAGGCCCGGAAGTCCGGAGTCACCTGGCTCATCATGTGAAAGAGGACCGACTCCTCCTTCTGAAACGAGCAGGCCATTGTCAGCCGCGGCGCGAAACGCTCGACGGCATAGGCGAGGACCTCCGACGCGGTGGCCGCTTCCAGGTCGGGAACTGTCGCGTTCAAACCGCGCACTCACCCTCGCCGCGCTGTACTTCGAACGGCGCCTCGCGATTCCAGTCGATGAATTGGTTCATGTTCTCGAGATTGAATTCGACGGGAAGGGTCAGGTCCTTCACCTGGGCGGTGAAGGCCTCCGCTCCGACCCGATCGACAAAGGAGCGGAAGGACTCGCCGTCCTCGCGCTCGGACTCATAGAAGCGTACCCACCGCTCGACAGCCTCAGGCACCCGCTTGGCGGGGAGCCGCGCCTTGAGCCGCTGGCCGTAGCGCACCTCACCGCCCTCGTAGTACCCGCCGATGTGGGGGATGTAGGCGGGAACGGTCCGCTCCCCGACCTTAAGCGAAGCTCCGTAGAAGCCGATGTCGGCGATGTGGTGCTGGCTGCAGCCGTTCGGGCAGCCGCTCATCTTCACGTGCATCTGCCGGGTCAGCGGGTCGCTGATCTCCATGGCCTCGAGCCGCTCATGCACCGCCTGGTTGAGCCCCATCGAGCTCGTGATCCCGAGCTTGCACGAGTCGGTCCCCGGGCAGCTGACCACGTCGGTGATCTCGTCGGCGCCGTGGTCCCCGAGCTCCAGCGCCGACAGCGCGCGCCAGACCTCGTAGAGCGACTCGTTGCGCACCCAGCGCAGAATCAGGTTCTGGTGCACGGTGGTGCGGGCCGCGCCGCCCGTGTATTGGCGCATGATCTCGCCGAGGCCGCGTAGCTGCCCAGGCGTGAGATCGCCGCGCCGGATCTTGACCTCGACGGTGCTGAAGCCGGGCTGGCGCTGAGCGGTCACGTTGGAGGCGGTGAAGCGATCGAACTCCCGCTGGTCCCCGTTGGGGTTGGAGTAATCGCCACCGGCCGGGGGCGCGGCGGCTTCCTCGTCGATGTCAAACAGCAATGTGTCGATCGAGAAGTCTCGCTCTGCGACCCAGTCACCCTCGAGCTCCTCTTCGACGAGATCCCGGAAGACGTCGATCCCGATCTTGTCGATCAGGACCTTGATCCGGGCGCGGGCGCGGTTGACGCGTAGGAAGTCCTGGCGGTCAAAGATTCGCATGCAGGCCTCGGTCACCTTGAGGTAGTCGCCGTTGTCGAGTTTCACGAACTCGTAAAGCGTCGGCGCCAAGCGGGGCATGATCGACGTGCCACCGCCGACCCGAACCTCGACGCCGCGCACGCCGTCGCGTTCGCGGGGCAGGAAGGCCATGTCGTGGATCTGCGTGATCGCGTTGTCAGCGTCGTTGGCGGCAAAGGCGGTCTTGACCTTGCGGGGCATGGCCTGCGTGGTCGGGTGACGGACGAAATAGCGGACGTAGGCGCCGGCGTAAGGCGTGATGTCGAAGAGCTCGTCCTCCAGGGTTCCCGCGCGCGGATCACCGGTCACGTTGCGCATGGTGTTGCCGCATCCCTCCCGCGACGACAGACCCGCGTCGCCCAACTCGCGGATCAACTCGGCGGCGTCGGGAAGCGGCACGTGGTGCATCTGGATGTTCTGGCGTGTGGTGATGTGGCCCTTGCGCAGTGGGACGTACTTCTCGATCACGTCGGCGAAGGCGTCGAGCTGATCGGGCGTCACGCCGCCCATCGGGAGCTTGACCCGGATCATCTGCACGTCGGGCTGGCGCTGGCCGTAGACGCCCTGCTTGAGGCGGAACTTGATGAACTCGTTCTCCTCGAAGCGGCCGTCGAGGAAGCGCTTGGACTCGGTGTCGAAGTCGTCAAACTC